>JBEBBU010000030.1:0-6926 GCA_041158225.1 Pseudomonadota bacterium
CATCCCGATCTGGCGGTGACCTATGCGAAGGTCAAGACCAAGTTGAAAACTCACTCGGCAAAAGCCATTACAGAAATGGATTTTGCTCTGGCCAAAAAAATTGAAGAAGTGGTTCTCTGGCAAGCCAGGGAGGAGTTTCCGGGAATTTTGGAAGGCACGCCCGTCGATCAGCGTTTCAGGTATCTGCGTTATGACTGAAACGATTTCCAGCTCACATCGGCCTTGCCACGAGCGGTCTCAAACCGGTCAGGTTTGCGCTTGTGCGAGCTTTCAGCCTTGTAAATCAGAACATAGCCCTGCTGGCTGAACGAACTGTCCTGTTTCTGATCCATTTCTCAAGTGCCACCACGAGACTGATGATGAGACCTGCAACGCCGGCAAGGCTCCATTCCTCAAGATGCACAGGAGCCGTGTGAAAGAATCTGTTCATGGCCGGCGTATAGATGATCAGGGCCTGAGCGGCAGCCATCATGCCAATGCCCGCCCATATCCAGCGGTTGCTGAACCAGCCTGCAGAAAAAACCGAGGCAAAGAGGGACCTGCAGTTGAACAGGTAAAAGGCTTCTCCCACTGTAAACATGTTCATCACTGCCGTTCTGGCCTTGTCCATGCTTTCTCCATGAGAGAGTTCCCATTCGAACAGTACAAAGGCTGCGGCGGTCAGCAATACGCCCACGACGGTGGAACGGAGCATCAGGGCTCCTGTCATGATAGCCTGATCAGGATGACGGGGTGGTCGCTGCATGATGCCGCTTTCCCGGCCTTCAAATGCGAGTGGCAGCCCAAGCAGGACCGCTGTGGTCATGTTCAGCCAGAGAATCTGGGCCGGAAGCATGGGAAGTTCGAGGCCAAGCAGAATAGCGATAAGTACAATCAGTCCTTCACCGATATCCGTAGGGATGGCCCAGGTGATGAACTTGACCAGATTGTCATAAACCCCGCGCCCTTCCTCTACAGCGGCTGCTATGGTGGCGAAATTATCATCTGCCAGTATCATGGCTGCGGCTTCCCTGGCGACATCAGTGCCTCCCATACCCATGGCAATGCCAATATTGGCCTGTTTCAGGGCAGGGGCATCATTGACACCATCGCCTGTCATGGCAACGATATGGCCTGAGGCCTGTAATGCCGTCACCAGGCGCAGTTTCTGTTCTGGAGATACACGGGCAAATACCGAGGCTTCAAGAGCAACCAGGCGTATTGCCTCTTCATCCATAGCAGCCAGCGTATGACCTTCAATGGCGTAAAGAGCCTTATCGTTGCTGCTTTTCAGGCCAATCTGGCGTGCGATCGCCAGCGCCGTATCCATATGATCCCCGGTCATCATCTTGACCATGATGCCGGCGCGGTAACAGACCTGAATGGCTCCTGGGACTTCCGTGCGTGGAGGATCCATCATGGCCTGCAGTCCAAGAAAGGTAAGATCGTTGTTCCTTAAAGGCGACTGTTGGAGATCGAGGGTGTCATGCGGGTGTTCACAGCGCGCGAAAGCCAGAATACGCAGTCCCTGACTGGCAAGGTGGGTGACCTGCTGCTGGATCGCATCGGCATCAAGTTCCTGATGCTGCATGGCCGAGGTAAACTGGCCGCTGCAGCGTTGCAATATGCTTTCAACTGATCCTTTCACATAGACATGGCGGCTTTCACCAGCTGGCTGCTGATGCAGGGTTGCCATGAACTGGCGCGCAGATTCGAACGGGATAGCATCCAGACGGGGATGCGACTGCAGCATCGTATCGGTTTCGATGCCGGTTTTTCTGGCAGCTACCAGAAGTGCAGCTTCAGTCGGATCACCTTCAATAAGCCACTGCCCGCTATTTTCCGCAAGCTTTGCCTCATTGCAGAGCACACCTGCTTTAAGTAGTTCCAGCAGGCACGGCAGGGGGGGGGCATCAATACTGATTTTATGGTGATCATGCAGAATATCGCCGTGGGGTGCATAGCCAGTACCGGTCAGTTCGAAAAGCTGGGACCCTGCATAAATGGCACGCACGGTCATCGCATTCTGTGTCAGTGTGCCAGTCTTGTCCGTACAGATGACCGTGGTGCTACCCAGGGTTTCCACAACCGGCAGTTTCCTGACGATGGCCTTGCGCCTGGCCATACGTTGCACACCGATGGCGAGGGTAATGGTGAATGCCGCGGGCAGGCCTTCAGGAATGGCGGCTACAGCCAGTGCTACCGAAGCAGTCAGCATGGCGAGTGGCGCTTCACCCATCCACCAGCCGGCTATAAATGCAATGCAGGCCAGTGCAAGAATGATCCACATCAGCAGCCAGCTGAACCCCGCCAGTTTCCGGCTGAGCGGTGTTTCAAGTTCACTGGCTTCAGCGATCAGGCGGTGGATGATGCCAATTTCAGTATTTTCACCGGTACTGACCACCAGCCCATGACCACGTCCATGCGTCACCAGTGTTGATGCAAAAGCCATGTTGCTCCGGTCAGCAAGTGGTGTTCCATTGGGAAGGACAGAGACGCATTTCTCTACCGGGATGGATTCGCCAGTCAGGGCTGATTCGTCAATATGGAGCTCATGGCTTCTCAGCAGGCGCAGATCGGCAGGAACCCGGTCGCCGGACTGGAGACTGACGATATCACCAGGTACGATCTGGGTGGCACTGATCAACTGATACTGGCCATTCCTGAGCACACTGGCAGAATAGTTGAGTGATCTGCTCAGAGCCGTGACCGCACGCAAAGCGCTGATTTCCTGCAAACAGCCAATAATGGCATTGACCAGAACCACGCCTGCAATCACGCTGGCATCCACCCAGTCATCCATGAAGGCAGTCATGATGGCGGATACCAGCAGGATATAGATCAGTGGATGATTGAACTGGTCAAGTAGCAGCCAGATGGGATGTTTACCCCGCCTGATGGAAAGGTGGTTAAGCCCGGTGGTTCTGATCCGTTGCAACCAGATAGCCTGGGGTAGGCCAGTTTCCGCGCTGCTCTGCAGACGATCAAGCAGGATGGACGTCTCCATCGCATGATAATCTGCTGCTCTGTGATAGCTGTGATCCTGCATGAAAGTGCCAATGGGAGTGATTCTGGCTCGTGCCAGAAATGTTATCGGGATGCGCGGAAAACCCCGTTGTTCAGGGCGGGGATGGACAGCGCGGACGGCGGAGCCGTCCTTGGTACTCTGACTAACGGGGCATCTGCTGCTCGATATACTGCCGAGATCAGAGATGGTTTGAGTTCCGCCGCCAGCTTGAATAAATGTTGCAATCCGTCCGCTTGATTGTTAAAACTTTGACCCAAGCAGGAAGGCGTCAATACTAATGGCAGTCTCTGAAAATTCCCTTAATAGCTTTTTGTCCTGTGTCACCAGCTTAACGGATAGCTGTCTGGCTAGGGCCACAAATTCACAGTCATAAGCAGAACAGGTGCTACTGGCAACAAGGTTCATGACCGCGACAGAAGGCAAGGTAAATTCCCGGTCGGTCATCAACGATTCAGCTTCATCCTGCAAAGCTAAGGCTTCGGTCAAGGAAAGCATGTTCTGTCTGATATAAAGCGCAAGCACATTGCGAAACTCGCTTCGCCACAGCTCAGGTGCAGCCCAATCAGGATCAACTTGAAACAACTGACTTGCATTCTCCGAATAATTCGTCGGCAAGAACAAGTAGCTGATGATATTGGTATCAGCAACGATCATGGACGCCCATTCTCGATAGCTTGATCGATGTCGTCTGCTGTAATGATATTGGGCTTAATGCTGGCTCGTAGCCGCTCTATGCGTTGTAATCGGTCATTGGTGCTGGGTTTGTTAGCAACCAGCACCTTCTCAAGACAAACCAATACCTCACTATTGATACTGCGTCGATGCAGATCGGCAGCGGATTTCAATTGTTCATACAAAGCGTCTGGAATGTTTTTGATGGTCAATGCGGGCATATAGTTAGCTCTGCAAGCAGGTGTGGTTGCATTATGGTTCCTTATCGCAACTCGCGCAACCAGCTGGTTTCAATTAAGCTATGTCCGTAGCGGAGCTGCCGCACGCTGAGCCACTCTGAAAGGCCTATGATGATCTCGATAATCCAGGCTTTTCTTTCTGCTTCGCAGAGAAGGCACGCACCGACTCGCCCAGTGTCGTGGAAATTGAGTAGGTCCCAGTGATGCGTGTCATTGAAAGTTGTCTTTAGTAGAGTGCGATCAAATTAAAGCATTCTTTATTTTGAGTGGCAACGATTAAAGATCGCTTTCATTGCCTCATGGCGAATCACTTTGTCCGACTTACCCATCCTTCGTCCGTCAGTCCTCCTGTACCTCTGCCGGGTCAGCAGCGCCTGCGCGGCAGTCTGCCAAGCTCTTCAGGCCTGTCTGGTCGTCCGCTGATGTTTTCATGCAGTCGTTGCTGGCTGATTGCCAGCATGGTCACAAGGTCAAATACTATTATGGTCTTGAAGCCATATGGTATGTAGTCCATAATTTACCTATGACTTGTACAGTTCTCTTTCATGATGCTTTTGACACGGAGTTCAGCAGCCTGAAAGAGGATCTGCAGGACGAGCTATTGGCGCACGCACGTTTGCTTGCGGAATTTGGTCCAAATCTAGGGCGGCCTACCGTGGATACGCTACAGGGCTCGCAGCACACAAACATGAAAGAGTTACGATTTTCGTGGAACGGCCAGGTTTGGCAAGTTGCATTTGCCTTCGACCCTCAACGGCAAGCCATTCTGCTGGTGGGAGGAGACAAAGGTGGCGTCGACCAGCGTCGGTTTTACAAACGCTTGATCAATGTGGCGGATAGCCGTTACGACGAGCATCTGGGCACCCTGACCCAGCATAGTAAGGAGCCTCATCATGGCAAGAAAACTCGATGATTTAATAGCCACACTGCCGAAAGAGCGCCAGCAACGGGTAGAGGCGCGCGCGATGGAATTGGCCACGCTGAAAGATCTTCGATTGGCTGCCCAACAGACCCAGGAGCAACTGGCTGCTACCTTGGGCGTCGGCCAGGACACCATCTCCCGACTGGAAAAGCGCAGCGACATGCTGCTATCTACCCTGCGTCACTATGTGGAAAGCATGGGCGGCAAACTCGAACTCGTAGTCCAGTTTCCGAATCGACCACCAGTGGTCATTGAACACCTTGGAGAGGAAAACAACACTGGCAGAAAGATCCGCGCAACGGCTTGAATCTGCAGGTCGGAGATGAGGTATCCGATGCTCGGAATCGATGTTTAAACCGAGTTGCTGCCAGCACGATAATACATAACGAAGCGGTAGGCACAGGGGGCTGGCTGGCCATTGACGTTTGCAAGCAGTTGTTGCTGACGGCTTGCCAGCAGGCATCTGGTTTCCTGCAAGGTCTGCCTGCTGATCTTGGTCTGTCCGGAGTCCTGCAGGCAGTTTTTGCGCAAGAGGCCGTCCTGCCGCACTCGCGCCGCCGTGGATGGCAGCGGCCACTACTGGGGAACCTACCCGTCCAAGCAATCGATCAAGAAGGTAAAGGGGAAAATTCACGCTGAGACGACAAAACGCTGGAACGGACAGCCCATTGAAAAGCGGATTGTGAGGTTGAACGCCATCCTTTCAGGATGGAGAAACTACTTCAATCAGGGTTCCGTCAGGACCTGCTATCGGGACATCGATAACTATGCAGCACGCCGTCTCAGGATCTGGATGCAACGCCGGAAGGGCCGACGGGGAACTGGATATCGCCAATATCCTGACTCGTACCTGTGTACGATACCCTCGGTCTGGTTCGCTTGCTGGAACCATCGTCTGGTCGCGTCCGCTCGAATGCGAAGGTCTGATATCTCTGAAGAAAGCCGGATACGGGAAATCTGTATGTCCGGTTTGACGAGCGGCATGTGGAAACGAATCCATGGTTTTGGCTATTAAGGCACCGTTCAACGAAAGGGACGGAAACAGATATGCCTGACCTAAAGACACCGCGCCACATGTCGACTCTACCCCAGCAATTGCCCTTACGATTCATGCTGGCTTCCATGCCATGCTTCTTCAGCAATTTCCTATGTAAATTGCTTGCATACTGGCTCCCCCGATCGCTGTGGATGATCAATCCCGGCCGGGTACCACGATGGGCAATCGCCATTTTCAACGCATCACAAACCAGTTCTGCTGGCATGGAAGGAGCCATGGCTCAGCCGATAATCTTCCTGGAAAACAGATCCATCACGACCGCCAGATACAGCCATCCAGCCTCTGTCCTGATATAGGTCAGGTCTGATATCCATGCCTTGTTGGCCTCCTCCGGATTAAACTGTCGATCCAGAATATTCGGCGCAATCGGCAGGTCATGATGGCTGAAAGCAGGAATTGTTTTTCCAGAGCCACATTGCTGGGTTTAGCCTTCAAATTGATTCTTAAGGCTGAAAAGACTTGATGTAGAATGCAAGGTTACGAACAGATCCCAAGCCTGATGAACGGGATCGTGTTCAAAGATGGTGAACCGGTGGAGGACAACACACCGAACCAGCAGATGATTGCCGCCTGATCAGGTCGTTGAGTCTGTACTCATACACAACTTTTGATCATTGCTCATCACCAAATGATGAAACGACGCTTGAGAGAGTTGATAGAAACACTAAGGCAATGCAAAGAAATTGAATAATTGTGATTCATGAGGTGTCAGAATCATCCCAAGATATTCTCTGATGCATTACAACTACCCCACTTTGATGTTCTCAATGGGATATATAGCGAATGTATAAATACAAAATTTTTGATGTTGTTTGCGCCGCCAGTGAAACAGATGGCTCTACCCTGTCTGGATTGGTTGTCGGAATGAGCGAGTCTCAAGGATTAAGAACCTATGAGGTTGCTTCGCTACCAAGGGGAGAGAAGATATTTATCAAAGAAGCTCAGATAGATCATGCAAAGAGCAAGTTTATTAGCGCTGCAAATAGTTCATCCGACAATTTTTCATCAGAAAATCACCATGACGCCCTC
>JBEBBU010000031.1:0-8459 GCA_041158225.1 Pseudomonadota bacterium
GCAAGCCCAAGGAAGACGAGATGGGATGGTTCCCTGCCCTGCTGGTCATACTTCTGTGCTTACTGCTCATTGCGTGTGTCGTCGGGCCTCCTGTCTACGGCCTGTACTGGCTTTATAGCCTCCCGGACGGCACCATCACCCAGTTCATCAGTGAGCTGTTTCAGACCGTCTGTCTATATCTGGTCACCGCAGTCATCGCCATGGCCACTGCTGCTCTGGCCATCACGGCAGCTGGTCTGGCCTTATGGCTGGTATACGTAGTGGTGATACTTGTTTGGGGCCTCATCGCCATGGCCCTGCGCCTGGTCTTTGCATACTTCGTGTTCGTGTACTATGCCGCCGCCGTGTGTCTGGGATGCCTGATCGTGATCGGGATATTTATGGCATTTCTTCAACTCATCGTCAGATAAGCTGATCTTTACGCGACTTAATCTGTCGCACAAGCCGTGCATACTGTCGCTTTCCACAGGCCCAAGGGAAAACTGCCATGCATGATGAAATACCCAGCTTTGTCAAAGCCAGCTTCAAAAAACTCCCTGTGAACCGTCGCCGTCTGTCTCAAGGCATGGCGCCCTACCAGCCCTGGCTCAGTTTATGGCTGGTGAGACTGACCCTGATCATGGGATGGCACAAAAAACTCAAGCCTGGCAACAGAAGAAGACCTTTCATTTCTGCTAAAGATGATGATTTCATGAATCTTCTTGGCGTTGTCTTCCCTGAGGTCGATGAAGAAGATGATGATGAAGATGATGAATATCATCTGTCCATTGATGGCGCTGACTCGAAACAATCCATCCGTGACAAGATGCGGGATCAATGCCTTAAGGCGCGACTAGAGGAACTACAGCAGAAACAGTGGAAAAAACCACTGCCGCTTTTCAGCAACATTGATGGTCTTGGCAAAATACTGTCGCTTAGTGAAGCGGATAAGGCCATCCTGCTTTTTGCTGCAACTTTCGTCATTTTTGATCAATTCAGAGATGTCATCAGCGCGCAATGCGTGCGTGTATCCACTGATCAGTTGCCAAGACTGCTGGCTGCTTTTACAGGCCTGCCCTTCAAGGATATCCAGCGCTCCCTCAAACCTGATGCCGACCTGATGACCTCAGGCCTGATCAGGATCAAGCAGAATACTGATCTTGAAGAGAAACTCGAACTGATGGAAGGGCTTGGACTGCGCCTGCTCGAAGAGTACTCATCGGATCAGGCCCTGATATCACTGTTTCTCAAACCGGCAGCAGAAGGAAGCCTGACGCTGGAGGATTTTCCACATCTGGCCAGTGATACTGAGTTATGCCGCGATTATCTTGCAGGTGTGCTGAAATCAGGCGCACATGGCTGCAATCTGCTGCTTAGTGGTCCACCGGGTACGGGAAAAACTGAATTTACCCTTGCGCTTGCCCGTCATCTGGGCGTACAGATCTACGAAGTTGCCTATGCCGGCCAGCAAGGTGCCCCCATACGTGGGGTAGCGCGTTTACAGGCCTACAGTCTATGCCAGAGACTGCTCGGAAAAAACAGGCGCGCCATCCTGCTTTTTGATGAAATCGAAGATGTGCTTCCCCCGCGTCATGACGGATTCAATGGCCTGTTTGGCGATGACGAGGATCATGTGCCATCACCGGGTAAAGCCTGGATCAACCGTACGCTGGAAAACAATCGGGTACCTGCCATCTGGGTCACCAACCATACCGGCATTGATAACGCCTACCTGCGCCGTTTCGACTATTCGGTCAGATTTCCGATACCGCCCCATCATGTGCGCGTACTGATAGCCAGACAACATCTGGTTGATTTTAGTCCCTCTGAAGATTGGCTGATGAAAATCACCGCCAACGACAGTCTGTCTCCTGACCAGATCAGCAGGGCCGCCAAGGTAGCCCGTCTGGTAAGCAAAGGTAAAAAAAGCAGGCGTTCGGCGCTTGGCTGCATAGAACAGACGCTGGTTCGCAGTGCCAGCCTGCTACAGCAGAAAATCACACCTGTCGTTGCTGAATCTACCCGCTATAACCTTGATTATCTGAATACCAATAGTTCCCCTGCCATGCTGGTGCAGGGGCTGGCCAGACAGTCATCTGCCAGCCTGTGTTTCTTTGGGCCACCAGGTACCGGCAAAACGGAGCTGGGACGCTTCATTGCCAAAGAACTGGGTAAACCGCTGATGGTGCGCCGTGCCTCCGACATTTTTAGCAAGTGGGTTGGTGATTCAGAAAAAAACATTGCCGAGATGTTTGCCGAGGCACGCCAGCAGCAGGCAGTACTGCTGCTGGATGAAGCTGACAGCTTTCTGGCGGATCGGCGGGGAGCCAGTCATTCATGGGAGGTGACACAGGTGAATGAACTGCTGACCCAGATGGAAGTGTTTGACGGGATTTTTATTGCCACCACCAATCTTATGGAAAAGCTGGATGCCGCTTCACTAAGACGCTTTGCCGTCAAGGTAAAGTTTGATTATCTGCGCCCTGACCAGACCTGGAATCTGTTTCAACAGGAAGTCCTCCGTCTCAATACGACAGTCACCGATCTGGCCAGCGTTGAAACGGAAGTCAGGCGTCTGGAACGGGTAGCGCCAGGCGATGTTGCTGCCGTAGTCAGACAGTGCCGTTTATGGGATCAGCCCCCGACTGCCAGACGCTTTCTGGAGGCCCTGCGCAAGGATCTCTCCGCCAGAGGCGGCAGCATGCACAGCATAGGCTTCATGCACTGATGGATCGTTTGCTGTCATTGCATACAAGACACTGAACGAGAGCGACATAATATGTCGCACTGATGCCTCATAGTACAGGCATGGCAGAGACCGCAACACAGCCGGGTGGCTGTGGTAGCGGTTCTGTCATGCTAACCACAGGAGGCCTGCATGAATACCAGTTTCACATCCTATCGACCATCCGCCATTCGACTGACACCCCGCATACCTGCGCTTCAGGCAGGCAGTGCCAATGTGGTTGATGTGCTGTACCGGATTGAAGGTCCTGAAAAACCCGAGCATCTCCCCAGGCGCCCCCGTCTGAATCTTGCTTTTGTCATCGACCGTTCAGGCTCCATGTCAGGTGAGCCACTCCATCAGGCCAAACGCTGCGTCAGCCAGTTCATCTCGCAGCTCGAAGACGAGGATTCGATTGCGGTGATCGCCTATGATGCAAAAGTCGATATTTTTCTGCCAGCTCAGCAGGCGGCATCCCGCGATCTGGCTTTTCAGGCTATTAACCGGATCGAAAGCAGAGGTATGACCAATCTGCATCTGGGCTGGGAAACAGGCGCCATGGAACTGCAAAAGTTTGCCGCGCCTGATGTCATTTCACGCGTCCTGCTGCTCAGCGATGGCCAGGCGAACAAGGGTCTCCAGGATCCTGCACAGATAGGCGAAGCCTGCAACCGCATGGCCCATGCATCCATCTCAACCTCGACCTATGGTCTCGGCAGGCAATTCAACGAAAATCTCATGACACTGATGGCCGACCAGGGACAGGGGCAGGCCTATTACGGTGAAACGGCTGAAGATCTGATGGGCCCATTTCAGGAGGAGTTTGACCTGCTGACCTCGGTTTATGCCAGAAATGTCCGTCTTGCCATCGACTGCCCCGATGGCATCACGGCAGAGGTCCTGAATACCTACACAGGCAAACAGCGGAAGGTGCTGCCTGATCTGGCTTTTGGCGCCGAAGTCTGGGTCATGATCCGTTTTCATGTGGAAGCAGCATACAGTGGTCGTGGCGCGGGAGAACCGATACTGCTAGGTGAATGTCAGTTGACAGCCAATGACATGAACGGCCAGCCACTGGCCATAAGCCCCAGCGAATGCTGGTTACCCTCCACGGCCCCTGAAGATTACCAGCAGCTGCAGGCAGACGAACTGGTCACCCGTCGTCTGGGCGAGGTTATTGCTGCACGTTTTCAGACGGAGGCAAGACTGGCGGCAGAAAAAGGCGACTGGCAGGAGGTTGACCGCCTGCTGGATGAAGCGCGTCTGGTTGCCCGCGAGAATCCGTGGGTGGAAGCCATTCTCGACATACTCGCAGGCTTTGCCAGGCAGAGGGACTATGAGCGGTTCAGCAAGGAAAGCCGTTATGCTTCGCGCTCACTCTCAACCCGCTATGCCAGCCTGGGTGAAGACCTGTTCGAGCTGCGTCCAGACAGTGAACCCACTTCATTTACCAGTCGTAAAACACGTCAGGGCAAGACATCGGGCAGAAGCAGTGAACAGAACGGCTAAAGGAAGGTGACGATGACACTGATCAGACGCTTTCCATCCAATAACCGTGGACGTGACTTTATTGATGGTGGTAGTTTTCTCTGCGAATATCGTGGACATAGCGCAGAGCATTACCATCTCAACCTGATTGATCATAGCCGGGATGTGCATTACTGGACCAATGGCCGCGAGGTGCGTGAAGGCAGACTGCTATTTAAGGAAGAGTTGCCTCCTGCCTGAGTTGTCTTTAACGCGGGGCGTGTCTGGCTGGAAAGCTTTTTATCGGTCTCCAGCCAGACACGCCCTGCTGTTTGTCCCATACATGCTGGCAGGGATGTGGCTGGAGGACAGGATCAAGCCTGTCATTCGTGATGATCACTGGCTGGATAATGAAGGAATCCATCGGCGGAGACACTGCATCAGTTCCACAGGGCGGATGGGCTTGGTCAGGTAATCATTCATACCGGCAACCAGGCACTTCTCCCGTTCGCTTTCTGCAATATCTGCCGTTAATGCAATAATGGGTATATCCGTACCGGCAGGATCTTTCCTGAGTTTCATGGTAGCTTCAATACCCCCCATCACTGGCATGTGAAGATCCATCAGAATGAGGTCAAAATGACTGGCGATAGCCGTTTCATAGGCTTTTTGCCCGTTGTCCACCATAATAAGTTCAATACCGGAAAGTTCAAGTATACGGAAGATCACAAGCTGGTTGATTTCATTGTCTTCGGCAAGCAGTATCCTGAGAGGCTGTAAAGAGTTATTCAGTTGTGCCATTTCATCCGCCAGCAAACCCGCACGACTGCTGCCCCCCTCTACCATATTTTCGATATCACCACTGATTTCCAGATCAAGAATGAAGCTGAATCTTGATCCTTTTCCATAGGTTGAAACGACAGACATATCGGAGTCCATCAGATGCAGTAAACTCCTGGAAATACTGAGGCCAAGTCCCGTGCCTCCAAATCGCCGCGTAATCGAATCATCCGCCTGTCTGAAAGGCTCAAAGATCTGGCTGAGCGCATCGTCAGGAATACCAATACCCGTATCCTCAACCTGAAAACAGATGCGTGCCCTGCCCTGCTGCGGAACTGTACTATTTTCATCGACAATATTCAGCCTGACACTTCCACCCCTATCAGTAAACTTGAACGCATTCGTCAGCAGATTGCGCAGAATCTGTACGATACGGAAATCATCGCCTATGAGACTGTCAGGCACGGTAGGCGCAACCTGGATATAAAAATTCAGATCCTTTACCAGAGCCTCTTCTTTAAATCCGATCTCAAGCGTTTTAACCAGAGATTTCATGGAAAATGAACGGGGATTGATCAGATGCCCACCTTCCTGAATTTTACTGAAATCAAGCACATCATTCAGAATATTCAGCAGGCTCATCGAAGAAAGATAAGCCTTATCGACATATTCACGTGCCTGTTCCGGAAGGGGCTGATTTTGTGCAAGTTGCAGCAGGCCAATAATACCATTCATTGGCGTACGAATTTCGTGCGACATATTGGCAACAAAAAGGCTTCTTGTCTGCGCCAGACGCTCTGACTGCTGGAATGACTCTTTAAGTGCCTGCTCCGCCTCCAGACGCTCGCTTATGTTGCGAAAATTGGCAACAATCATATTGCTTTCAGCAAAAACCACCTTATTGGCTGAGATCTCCACAGGAACAGGATCACCCATTGAATTGATGTAAACAGCCTGAAAAATGAGATGGTTACCTTTTTTGATAACTTCAAGAATATCCTGAATATCAGGATTCAGATCCTCAGTATAAATATCCATGAAACGCTTGGAAAGCAGTTCCTGCATGGAGCATTCCATTTGCCGACAGCAGGATGGATTGGCGAAAACAAACCTGCAGTCCTTCTCCAGATCCAGAATATACATAGGATCAGCCGAATCTTCGATAAGCGATTTACAGAGGAAAAGATCATGATCAATGTCTTTCCTGATCATGGCCAAAGCAACAAAATTGGCTATATTATTGACCGATCTTATCTCAGCTGCGATCGGTTGATAGGAATATTTTCTTGCAAAAAGCAGGAGTCCGAGCGATTCCTCGCTTTCATGATCCACAATCGGTTCCAGCCAGAGAAAAGCAAATCCTGCATCGTACATGCACGCCAGAAAAGGACTCGTGGACACATGAGGTGCGATCTGCGACCAGATCAGTCGCTGTCGCGTTCGCATGACAGTAGCCAGCAATCCTTCATTGTCAAGATTAAACTCTGCTGCCAGTCTGTCTGCAATACTCTCGGGAAACTGATGGGCCGTCATCAGGCTCAGAAATTTGCCTGAATCATCCAGCGCCATTCCTGCAGATACCAGCGAGCCATCACCTGTAGCAAACGTCGACACAATACTGTTCATGATCTCCGCGATAGATTCATGTTTCAGCAGAAGATTGAGAGCTCTATCTCTTCCCCTTTCCTGCTGCTCAATATTCTTCTCTCTGGAGATGTCGCTGATACTGGCAATATAATGGGTAATTTCTTCGTCTATCGCTCTGACCGGCTCTACCAGTATATGCATCCAGAAAGGCTGGCCGTCTTTCCTGTAGCCAATCATTTCCGTCTCAATTTTTTCTCCCTGGCGGATACCATGCAAAAAGTTTTCCAGAATATCAGGCGATGTATCCTGACCACTCAAAAGATCCGTTGGCAAATGACCTTGCGACTCTTCGATATCAAACAGCGTCAACGTTGAGAAAGCATGATTGACCCACTCAATACGCCCGAATGGATCCATGATAACCAGGGAAAGATGGGTGTTTTCTGCAAAAAGTGACGGGTTAATGGCGCTACGCTGCGGAATCTGCTCACTGCGATCCTTGATGGTGAGCATGGTATAAACATCAAGATCAATACTCACCTTTTCCATGGTGATATAGACAGGAAGCCAGGTGCCATATCGTGAAAAAAGGAAAAAAAGGCCTGAAGCCGTCATTTTTCTTCGATCAGCGTGACAGAAATCATTGAGCATGCCTTCAAATTTCTGTTCACGACCAGAAGCTATGGTCTCTGGAATAAGAGAGGTCATATGCAGACCGCATATTTCAGAACTACTTTCGAAACCACTGATGCGCACGGCTGATGCATTGCAGAAAACAATGATACCTCGATCATCAAGCACCATGGCAGGTTCAGCAGTATTGGCAATAATCTGCATCACCTCCTGTTTCTTCAGCAGCTGTTTGCGCTCTGCAATCAGATAGCTTCTGAGAATATGCGCAACTTCCGTATGATTTCTTTCCCATGGAATGGAACGTCCCTTGACAGATTCCGCCCAGGATGCAAACGATTGTCGTGGCGTAAGGCGCCGGATATCATCGGGATCAAGTAATGCTTTCCCATCCGGCTTTCCGGCCCAGTGAACGGTATGGATCATTTCCTTGCGGAACAGCAGCACCATATCACGCGGTTCTCCGGGTACTGACAACACCAGAAGTCCACTGGCAAGATGCGCATAGGCTGCAGCAGGTGGGAAAAGACTGCTCAGATGATCAGTAAAGAAAACAGGATGTTCAGGAGACATCTGGCTTTCCACCCACCTGATCAGATCCATGGCCTGCACTTTTTCAATGGCATCGCCGAGAGACAGATAATCGCCATCAAGAATAAAGACAGCGCCATCGGCTGGTATCAGATCAAGAAGCTTAGGGGTTTCGCTGGAAGCCAGATTGATTCTAAGCTCGGGAGGCTTGCGATTATTGATCACCGTAGCAAAATCGATCATCAACTGCTGGGCTATGTTGGCATCCTTTGCAGCCAGTGATTCAGTGCGTCTGTATATATTTTCAGACATGACTCTCGACAAAAGAGACGATGACATGCGCAAGGCGGTATCAGGATATTTGGGGCCGGAAAGATGATGACAGATCAGCATACCCCATAGATGGCCTTTAATGATCACCGATACCGAAAGCGAAGCACTGACCCCCATATTGCGTAGATATTGAATATGAACAGGGGATACGCTACGCAGGAATGTATCGCCAAGATCGGTAGGTTGCCCCGTCACCGGATTCAATGGAGGCATCAGCGGCATGACAGGATTATTGCAGACATCTGCAATATAACGCACCCGGTTGCGCACATAAAGTTCACGAGCCTGCACGGGAATATCACTCGCAGGAAACCTCAGACCAAGATAACTTTCATTAACATGGGCATATCGGGATTCTGCGACTACTTCGCCGCTCAGATCATCCCGAAAACGATAGAACATGACACGATCGTACCCGGTCATCTCC
>JBEBBU010000032.1:0-4337 GCA_041158225.1 Pseudomonadota bacterium
CTCTCGACATGCGGACTTTCGTCCGCACTCCGGCAAGCTCTTCGCCGCTGGGGAAGGAGACTGGGTGGATGATGGCCGGCGCGGTCAATTCGGCGAGGCCAAGCCGGTTGACCGCTCGGGCGGATGGCGGTATAATGGAGTGTGCCGGGGCGTGGCGCAGCTTGGTAGCGCACCTGTATGGGGTGCAGGTGGTCGCAGGTTCAAATCCTGCCGTCCCGACCAATCCTCAATCTATTGTCTTTCTATCCCTTTGTCTCTTCGCATCCGCGTCATGATGCTTCTTATCATAGCGGTTGAAATCCTGTAGCCTGTATCCGTCACGAATTTGCGGCAGGATTTTATCGGGATCAGCCCATGAATACATTTTGCATTAAAGGGATAGCTTCTCTTCGCAAGAGATATACAGCCATCCATACGGATTCTCCAAAATTTTTTCTATGCCTGCTCATCATCCATATGGTTGGGTGTGATCTGTATCTGCCATCCTGCGGCCAGCCTATGATGCTTGATGCTGTTTATGACAGGCTTGTCAAGCAGTCAGGCATGACCAGTTTTCTTGAACTGGGTCTGCTTCAGGAGGTTTCACATGATCTGGCTGCCAGAGAGCGCGAATGTCGGGTAACGTTGCAGCCTCTGGATGAGTTTGCCGGGCAGTTTGCGCAGCTTAAAGATACGCTGAATACGGATAGTGGACATGGTCTTCTCGGTTTGCTGGGTAGTGTCATGGCAACGACCGTTCTTCCTGAAAGACTGGAATCCGTGGATATAAGCTACCGGATTGTCAGAGACGAGAAATCCGGGGATTTTCATGTCAGGATAGAAGATAGTGAACTCAAAAAAATTGAAGGTATTGAGCCAGCCTACAGAGTAGCTGCCATCGCCATTCATGGACTATCTGCCAGAAAAGGCAACTCAGGCAGCCTGGAATCTCTCAAAGACAACGGGATATGATGGTATGACTACGCATGAATGCACAAAAATGCAGCCTAACCGTCTGGTTGAGATGATACGTCAGTTTACGCCTAACTGGTTTGCGGCCACTATGGGAACTGGGGTGTTGGCACTGGCGCTCGCCCAGTTGCCATTAGCCATACCATGGTTTCGTACCGCAGGAGAATTCCTCTGGTTTCTGGATATTGCCCTGTTTGTATGCTTTTCCCTGCTTTATCTCGCACGCTGGATCTTTTTCTTTGATGGCGCACGCAAGATTTTTGGTCATTCAGTGGTTTCCATGTTCTTTGGATGCATCCCGATGGGGCTGGCTACCATCATCAACGGATTGCTTGTGTTTGGTTTACCCCGCTGGGGTGATGAAGCATTGGATCTCGCCCTTGACCTGTGGTACATGGATGCGTTGATGGCGCTGGCTTGCGGTATCACTATCCCTTTCATGATGTTCACGCGCCAGCAGCATAGTATTGACAATATGACGGCGGTCTGGCTTCTCCCCGTGGTCGCTGCCGAAGTCGCTTCAGTGAGTGGTGGCCTGATTGTGTCCCATGTTGCCGATCCGGGACTACAGCTGCTGATTCTGGTGGCATGTTATGCGTTATGGGCCTGTTCTGTGCCACTTGCCATGAATATTCTGGCCATCCTGCTTCTGCGCATGGCGGTGCATAAGCTGCCGCCTGCGAATATGGCAGCTTCCAGCTGGTTGTCTCTGGGGCCTATCGGCACCGGGGCTCTGGGGCTGCTGGTGCTGGGTGAGGCAACTCCAGCCATCCTGTCAGTCAATCATCTGTCGGTTTATGCGCAGGGTATTGATGGTTTTACCCTGATTGGTGGCATCATGCTGTGGGGCTATGGATTATGGTGGCTTGGCATGGCCTTGCTGATAACGCTACGTTATCTGCGTGATGGTATGCCATTTAATCTGGGTTGGTGGGGGTATACCTTTCCTCTGGGGGTTTACGCGCTGGCGACATTGCGTCTGTCCACGATATTACCTGTGAAGATTCTGAGCGGGATGGGCTTGTGTCTGATAGCGGCGCAGGCGGTGCTGTGGGTGCTTGTCAGTAGTCTGACATTCAGGGGGGTATGGCGGGGAGAGCTTTTTGTCTCTCCCTGCCTGAATGACCCACCTGGTTGATGATCGGGTGCTCCAGGATCAGAATCCGCCCTGACGGTTGCCGGGTTGGGTCGTCATGTAGTAAACACTGTCGGCAAAGGTTTTTTCAGAAAGCCCGGGCCCTGCGATGCTTTGAGGCTTGTCAATGTACTGTTTCTGGATATGCTGTTCCATGGTCTTTCTCCATGTGGCCTGGGGTTCGCCCCAGGTCACGGTCATGGAAGGCAGAGGAGCGCCATTGGTTCCGTTGTCATGACAGCCAGAGCAGTAGCGGGCATAGGTCTTGGTGCCATCGCCATAGTCTGGCGTAATATTGGCCAGTTCTGGCACATTGGCATCTATAGGTGCTTCCAGGCCACAGGCTACCAGCAGGGCTGGTGCCAGAACAGCGATGGTGATGAATCTTTTTTTCATGATGGTTATATCTCTCCGTCAGTAGTTGGCCTGTAACTGCAGACGGAATACATCGCCGTGCGCTGTCATGTAAGACGATCCGCCTGTGGTGGCTTTGCCCACCTCGGTGGGGTTGTAGGTGTAGGTGCGCAGGTCGGTAGTATTCAGCAGGCTGTAGGCTGCTGTGACTTCCAGTTCCGGCCATGGTGCGTATTCGATACCAAATTCCGTTGCCCGTTCTGTCACATAAGGCGAATTGGTGTCAAATTTGCTGCCGCCATTGTAAGTGTCCCAGCGCATGTAGGGAACCCAGTTACCATGCCAGTTATCAAGCTTGTAGGATGCCAGTACATAACCACCCCAGGCATTCTGGGTGGTGAGTGTGGCTGTACCGGTACCAGAGCCCAGGCTGTTTTTCCAGGACTGGGTGGGGTCTATCTGCAGTGCTGGTGCGTGTCCCCAGGTCCATTCTGTCTGGAAACCGATAGGTTTTGGGTAAAGTATGGCATGAATGGCACCGCGCAGATCCTGCTGGCCCTGACCATCCACGAGACCGCTATAGGTACAGCCATTCGTCCCTGTGGCATAGTTGCCATTCTGCACATTGGAGCAGTCGCCGACGCCATTCCAGCCATCTTTGCCATCGACAAAGAAGTTTCGGCCAAGGATGTACTGTTGTAGTCTGCCCTCAGCATTAGTTTGGGCAAAGGTGCTAACGTTGGCTACATACTTGCCGCTATATCCTGATGCGCCTACTTCCAGGATCTGTTCGCCCGGCAGTTCGAAAGGATAGGTGACGCGGCCATCAATATGCATGTCATCGTTAAACTCGAAGCGGTTGGCGCCCTGACCATTGAATACACCAAAAGCTACCATGCCGTAGTCACCCGAGCCACGTAGTCCGCTTTTCTGCAGATACTTGAAGCGCTGCTGTACCGTATCCGGTGTCCACATGGCAAAAACACCAAGGTCGCGTTCATCGCGAAGTGCCATGGCATCCGTGGCGTAGTTTCTTTCCATCGAGTAACGATTCTGGGATGACTGCAGGTTTTCCCAGCCAAAGGGTATCTTCTGCTGGCCGACCCTGAAGCGGTATTCACGGCCCTTGTCTACAAAGACATCGGCATAGGCATCGCGGAGCTGGGCAAAACTGCCGGTTTGTGTGGGATTGTTATTGGCGCTGCTGATGCCTGGTACATTGCCCGCGAATTCTTCCTGAAGGTATAACAGCAGATGATCGGAAAGATCGGCGGTCAGGGCAAGGCGCATACGGCGCAGATACAGGTTGGAATTCTGGCCGATGCCTGGGTCATTGGCCATCATCAGGTGAGTCCGGTCAAATTCCTCTCCGCCATTAATATCGGCGTAGCGTGCCTGCATATAGCCTTTCAGGCTGATCTTGTCGAACCATTTTTTCTCACCAGAGGCTGCACCCGTGGAAGCCACCCGGTCAATCTTCTGCTCAACTTCCTTGATGTGTTCGTTTTTCTTGTCGATGCGGGCTTCCATGGCCTGCAGTTCTTTTTTCTTTTCATCCATGCTTTCCGCTATGGCTTTTTCTTCCTTGCGTGTTTCCTCAACCTTTTCAAAGGTGCCGAGCCTGACGCGGCCTGGACCCGGCTCAGCAAACAGCTGCTTGGTCTTGGTATCCACAAAGAGGTCTATGCTGGCCTGTGCTTCAAGGGCGGTGACGCCGAGAAGCAGAAGCCCCATGGTTAGTGGTATGGATCGGTTCACAGAAAAACTACCTCAGTTCATGATCTTGGGCGAATGATCAATGCCGTCCGCGTGGGAAGCTGCTTCAGGGGCATCAGATGAGGGGGTATTCTGTTACAGAAATGTTACAGAAATATGACATTGTTAAGGTATGGTTAAG
>JBEBBU010000033.1:0-4218 GCA_041158225.1 Pseudomonadota bacterium
AGCCACTGCATCATGGCATTTTCCGTTTCATGCATGGCATTGAGGACGGTTTTCTCATAGTTCAGCGAGGCTTCCACCAGGCGCGCATCACTCAGGTCAATACCGGCACGGATGCGGCCAAAATTGAAAATGGGCTGGCTGATGGAACTGCCGGTAGCCCAGGCAAAGGCGGAGGAACGGAACAGGTTTTCCAGATCCGAATTGTGAAAGCCAAGAAAAGCGGCAATCGAAATCTTGGGAAACAGCTCGGCAAAGGCAGCACCTTCCGTGGCTGCTGCCGCCGCCATTTTCCGTTCTGCCTCGCGCACGTCCGGGCGGCTGCGCAGGGTGTCGGCAGGAGTGGTCAGCAGCGCGCGCGCGTTGCTGGCGGGAATGTCGTGCGGTGTACGCAGCAGGCTGAGCAGGCTGTCAGGTGCCACACCCACCAGCAGTTCCAGCTGATGGCGCAGGGCAATACTGGCTGCTTCCAGTGAAGTCAGGCGGGCATTCTGGTTCTCCAGCGCAGCGTCTGCCGACGCCAGATCGTAGCGGGTGGCCAGCCCCGCCCTGAACAGGGTAGCTGTCAGGGTCTGGGTCCGCATCCAGCTTTCCTGGCTTTGCCGGTTCAGCAGGATCTGCTGTTCCAGGCTGCGGTAGCCGGTATAACTGCGGGCAATTTCCGCCAGCAGCGTCACCCGTGCCTCGCGCCAGTATTCCGTGGCCGCAGCTGTTTCAGCAGTGGAAGCATCCAGTTTGTGCTGCAGGCGGCCAAACAGGTCGATTTCCCACATGGCATCGAAGCCCAGCAGGAAGTAATTGAAGCCTTCCGGCGCATTGGGGCCGGTAATCGGCAGCAGATTGTTGGGGTGGCCGGCGATACCGGCCGCATTGATCTTGGGCAGCATGTCGGCGCGTTGCGCCTGCCATTCGGCCCGCGCCTGGCCAATGCGCTGCCAGGCCATGCCGAGGTCAGGGTTGCCGCGTTCTGCCCTGAGTATCAGGGTATCCAGCACCGGATCCTCAAAGGTTTTCCACCATGCGGCCAGAGTTGCGGCAGGTAGCGCCTGCAATGCCTTTGCTTCCGGGGTTCTGGAGGCTTTCCAGCGTGACGGCAGCACCGGATCCGGTGCATGGTAGTCCGGGCCCACCATGCAGCCGGCCAGCAGGGGCAGGCCCAGCCACAGCAACCGGCATGGCCGCGTTCCCGGCATGAATCAGTAAACCTTCATGATCGAAGCCTGCAGCTCGAAATCATAAGGCTGAGGATAGGTCACCGGAAACTCTACGGTGCCGAGCAGGTACCAGCGGTCGGCCATATGGGTACGGAACCCTGGGCCCACCGTGACAATGGTGGTGGACTGCGGCGAGCGGCGATCCAGATACTGGGTCATATTGGCGGCCACATAACCGACCGTATCAGCAAACGGTTCCAGGCTGTGGGGAGTCATGTAATAGCCTATGGCCAGATTGCCCTGATACTGGCTGCGCGCACCTGCCTGCTGGATATCACCGGCATAAGGCATTTCAAAGCCCGCCCCACCACGCACCACCAGTCCTTTCCAGGCATTGCTCCAGAACTCGTACTGCGGCGTTACCGCCGCCACGCCATTGCCATTGACCCCATGGCTACGGCCATTGTTACCCTGGCCGGTGGGTAGGCGGAAATTCAGCCCGAAGGTCTGGGAGAAAGCACGGCTTTCCGAGAGCAGGATTCTGGGCTGGATCTGCACATCGCCGAAATTGGCTTCGCGTTCCATGCTGCCCGGTGCTGCCGAGGCATTGACGAAGGGAATATTGCTGAAGATGTTCAGGCGCTGGTTGATAGGGGTGAAGTTCACCAGCATACCGTTATAGGCATCCACCGGTCCGCCCGGGCGATGCTGCCAGTCGAATATGGCAAGGCTCAGACGGTAAAATACCCCGTCATCGGCCATGAGCCAGCCCTGGCGTGGCGCGCCGCCTTCACCCGTGGGCGGGGCTACCCAGGGCTTGTCCCAGCCCTTGCTGAACAGGTTACCAATTTCGAGTGGCTCCCAGCGTTCCGGGTGGGCATAGACATCACCAAACAGCGAGGCCTCCACAGCACTCACAGCCTCCCCGGAGGCAGGTTCTGCTGCCAGCGCCCCTGTGGTGCTCCAGGTGGCCAGCAGCAGGCCCAAGGCAGATAGGGAGATAGCAGCCGCATTTTCAGGCGAGCGGAACAGGCGTGGCGGGTGGATCATGCTGGCCTCTTACAATGCGTCATGGTCAAGCAACAGCGCACCCTGGTCGTGCTGCTGTCTGGGGGTAATGTCCCTGGCCTCCACGCGTCGCAGCAGGCTTGGGCCTACGCGCCAGCGGTGCCCACAGTCGGTATCAATACTGACACTTTTCTTGTTCCAGCGCACGACTGTGCCCTGCAGGGTGTGGCCATACTGGTTTTCGAAGCATACCCGTTCCCCGATGCTGAACTCGACCATGGCCATCTGTGCGTGTAGATGGCGTATCATGCGGATGCGCTCAATGACATTCCTGTTCAGTTCAAGCAGTTCTTCCTCGGTCAGGCCGTCAAGGCTAATCGTCTTCATGCGCATCCACAGGTCAATGTACTATTGTGCGCATTATACCTGCACTGCCGCCATGGCAGAAAATAGCCTGGCGGCTGCCGATAGCATGCTTCTGAATCAAAAGCATAGTCACGACTTACTGCAGCCGGCTGCGTACGAAAAAGGTGGCACCGGACAGGGTGACCAAAGCAATGATGGCCAGTGGCCAGGCGTGTTCCAGTATGGCACTGGCCGGCATGGCCTTGAGAAAGCAGCCATGCAGAATGATCAGATAGTGTTTCAGCGGTATGCCTTCCGACACCCACTGTAACACCAGCGGCATGTTTTCCACCGGCGTTGCAAAACCAGAGACCAGCACGGCCGGTACGGCAATGGAAAAGGTGCCGAGTATCGCCTGCTGCTGGGTGCTGCAGACCGAGGAAATCATCAGGCCAATACCGACAATCGACAGGATGAACAGCAGCAGGCTGGCCTGCAGCAGCAGAAAATGACCGGTAAAGGGAATGCCAAACAGGAAGATGGCTGCACCCGCCATGATACTGCCCAGCAGCAGTCCCATGATCATGGCTGGTACCATCTTGGCGACAATGATTTCCATCGGCGTGGAGGGAGAGACCAGCAGCTGGTCAAAGGTACCCAGTTCCCGTTCCCGCGCAATCGACAGCGAAGTCACCAGCAGGGTGACAAACATCACCAGAATGCCACCGAGGCCTGGTACGGTAAACCAGCGGTCCGTCAGGTTGGGATTGAACCAGTGACGTACACTAACCGTTTCCGGTGGCGGCCTCACGCCGGGCTTCAATGGCAGTTCCCGCATGATGCGCTCCAGATAGCCCTGCAGGATCTGGGTACTGTTGGCACGCCTGCCATCAAGAATGACCTGCACCTCGGCCCTGCGCCCGCTTTCCACATCCCGGGAAAAAGTCTCCGGGATTTCAATGGCGGCCATGATGTCACGCCGGTCAATGCGTGCCTGGATATCCTCACGCTGGTGGAGTGGCAGGATGCCCTTGATGAAACTGGCCTCGGCCAGCCTGGACTGCAGTTCCACACTCCAGACACCGCTATCCCGGTTGAATACCCCAAGCTCGACATTGCGCAGCTCCAGCGAGGCGGCAAAGGAAAATACCAGCAGCTGGATCATGGGCGGGCCTACCAGCACGAAACGGCTTTTCGGGTCACGCCAGAGGCATAACAGTTCTTTCAGGATCTGGGCACGGAGTCGGATCGCCAGCATGGGTGTCATCTTCAGTGAAGCTGTTTTGCCATAGGATACTGCCTAATACCGATTTACCCACCTGAATTCTGTATACATGGACAGATCTATACAGTCAGCAACTGCACAGAGGGGATGGCTACCATGTGCTTGAACCCACCTATTCCATCTGGTTGCTGGGTGAAAACCTGATCATCAATGATGAGGACTATATCCATCATTTCAAAGTCAGGGATACCAAAGGCAACGCCTTGGCCGAACGGAGTGGGGGTATCTGGCTGGCGGAGCTTGAAAAGCTTCATACACAACAGATTGCTAATGAACAGCATCGCTGGTTAAAGTTTTTCAAGGAGGGTGGTCAACTGGATGACGCCCATTTACCTGACTGGATGGAAACCGCTGAAATGAGGCAAGCTATGTCTATACTGCGACAATTTTCAGAAAAAGAACGTGATTATCACGCGTATCAGGCACGTC
>JBEBBU010000034.1:0-4719 GCA_041158225.1 Pseudomonadota bacterium
GCAGATGAACCAGTTCTATCTTTATGTCGAGAGAGCTGTGGCGGCTGAGGGCGATGACTGGGATGTGGGTGGACGGTTTGATTTCATGTACGGTACCGATGCCTTCTACACCCAGGCTTACGGCGCTCCCCAGGGTAACTGGGATCTTAATCTGGTCAACCGCAATTTCCCATCACCAGGCGGGCAGGGCTATGGTCTGTACCGTATGGCACTCCCCCAGGCCTATGCCAGTGTTTTCATGCCCTTCGGTAATGGTATCACGGCAAAAATCGGCCACTTTTACACGCCTATCGGTAATGAAGTGGTGACAGCACCTGATAACTTCTTTTATTCCCATGCCTATACCATGCAGTTTGGCGAACCGTTTACCCATACTGGTGCACTGTTTTCCTATCCATTTGATCAGAACTGGACGGCTATTGGTGGTGTCGTGACCGGTGCCGTGACAGGTGGCTGGGACGGTGGTTTCAATCAGGGACTGGGTAACTGGGACGGACTTGGCGGGATTACCTGGACCAGTGACGACAAGGGAACCTCGCTGTTTGCTTCCGGCACTACCGGGCCTACCAGTGAGCAGAACAGCGCCAACTGGAGCCTTTACAGCCTGGTGCTGAAACATGACATTATTGATGGCCTGCATCTGACCATGCAGCATGATCACGGTTATGCCAACAACGTCAATGGCCTGCAGGGACAGAACGATGAGTGGTATGGCCTGAACAACTATCTGGTCTATGACATCCAGGATAATCTGGGTATCGGTATCCGCGGCGAATGGTTCCGTGATGATGGTGCCCTGGCAACCATGGTCGGGCCGGATGGCTCCATTTCCAACAATGGCTTTGGCCGCGTGTTCTCTCCAGCACGTGTTGGCAGCGCATCGCCTGCCGCCAGCTGGTATGGCATCACGCTTGGACTGAACTATAAGCCAGTCAAGTGGGCGATTGTCAGACCCAATCTCCGTTACGACTTTGTTGACGGTCCCGGTGATTACAAGCCATTCAACAATCAGGGTTACGATCAGGGCTATGCGGGAACACGTACCAGCCAGTTCCTGATTTCAACCGATGTGGTATTCACCTTCTGATTTTTCTTTTTTTCAGTCTGTTGTGTCTCACTTTGCAACCATCCCGGCTATGCCATCCGGGGTGGTTTTTTTTCGTTCCAGCTCCTGTAGCGCCATGCGCTGGAATCCTGCATTATCAAGCCGTACCAGAAATGTCATGCCGAAGTAGCCAAAAGGCAGTTGTGGGCTGTCGTGCGGATAGCGCAGGGACTGATAGGGTATGGAGGGATGACTGTGATGTTCGGCATGGCGCGCCAGTCCCAGAAAACAGTGCAGACTGAACCAGGAGTCGGTGGCCCATGCATGGGGTTCTCCCGGGCGACGCAGATCTCCCCGATCCAGTCCCCAGTGCTGGAAATAGTTGACGCATTCCAGCATGCGCACCGCCACTACAGCCTGATAGATAAATACGGCGAGTGCCAGCAGTCCAAAAGTATACGCAATACCGGCGAGCAGTAATGTCTGGGCGAGCAGCCCCTGCAATACCTGATGTTGCAGGATATTGCCGGCACCCAGGGTCCCCAGTCGCCTTGCTTCCAGTGACCATGCCTGGCTGAACTGGTCTTTGAGGGCACGCCGGTAAAACGCCTGGAAGTCTTCACCCAGACGGGCCGTGGCAGGATCTTTGGGCGTTGCCACTTCACGGTGATGACCACGCAGATGGGCGACGGCAAAGTGTTCATACAGAACCGTCACCAGCAACCCCCTCCCCAATAATCTGAGTCGCCAGTCACGCTTGTGGATCAGTTCATGCGCCACCGCAATACCGCTGGCACAGGACGTGGTGCCCTGCAGCATACGCACGGCGATCAGGTTCAGCATTCCCATCCAGAGTGATGCCCCCTGCCATTCGATGGCAGAAACAAAGCACAGCATCAGCCCTATATTGGCAAACTGCAGCATGGCCAGCAAACAGAGAAAAATATTGCCTGTATCCCGTGCCTGGCATGCCTGTCTGTCCTTACGGCAGCGTGGCCCCCAGTGATCCAGCGCCAGGCATAGGGGAATCACCAGCAGGCAGAGCAGGGAAAATCCCGGATCTGTCGCTGGACCCAGCACAAAAAAGGTGAAGGTGCTCACAGGTAGAAGCAGGGAGGCCAGGTGTTCGGGTATCCGTGTGAGCATTCCGCGATACACTGTCATATCGGGCATATAGAACTGACTGGAGAGTAGTGAAAATGCAGGGAGATTACTTTCTGGGACTTGGTGTGACATATCATGATCCTGCGCTGGCGATCGTCGATGACGATGGCTCTGTGCTCTTTGCCGAGGCAACCGAGCGGTTTCTCCAGTATAAACGGGCGCTTAACAGCGAACCCGACAATCTTTACCTGTTACCTGATTTGCTGAAACGCTACTGTCAGGAGCCACGCTCCATCACCATTGCGACCAACTGGAAGCGTCAGCGCCCCTGGTACGAGCGTGCCATGAATGCCATGGGGGTTCTCTCGACCGCGGGCATCCACCGGCGCGGACTCAAGACGCTGAATACGCCGCTCAGCAATGAACAGATCCATCATATGATGGCGTGTAATCGTAACAGCATAAGGCAGGCAGGGCTTAATGCCGTAGGCATTATTCGTCGCCATTGTCCCGGGACTGCTATCCATTTCACAGATTTCGCCCATCACGACAGCCACGCTGCACTGGCCTGTTATGGCAGTGGCTATGCGGATGCCCTGTGTGCTGTTGTCGATTCCTACGGTGAGCGTGGCTCCATGGCCTTCTATCGCTGGTCAGAGGGGCGCATGACGCTGCTGCATGAAGCCATTGGCCTGGGTAGCATCGGCCTGTTCTACATGAAGATGACCGAGCTGTGCGGTTTTGACTGGATGAAGGGCGAAGAGTGGAAAGTCATGGGACTGGCTGCTTATGGCCGCTGTGACGATGAACTGCTACGGCTCATGGAAGGTACGCTGACCGTGCGCGATATGGCGGCAGTACATCCAGGTGCCACACTGCGCGCCAGTCTGGAGGCGATGGCAGCCTGGCGTCAGGCAAGACAGCATAGCCTTGAAAGCGCCGCTGCGCTTGCGGCGACAGCCCAATGCTGGTTTGAGCGACAGATGCAGCGGATTCTGACGGCTCTGCATCATAGGGGCGGCAGTGATCATCTGGTACTCTCTGGCGGCTGTGCGCTGAACTCGGCCTGCAATGGCAGACTGCTGGCCAACACGCCGTTCAGATCCCTCTATGTGCCCCCTGCACCTGCCGATGACGGTACGGCATTGGGGGCCGCCTGGCTTGCCTGGCAGCAGCGCCATCCTGAGAAAAGGCTCGGAGCCGAATCACTGCCACTGTCGCCCTATCTCGGCTCCAGCCTCAAGCCGGAGACCCTGAAGCATCTGCTCAGTTTTGCCCAGGGACTACGAATCTGGCATCTGCCTGACACCCTGTGTGAAGAAACAGCCAGCCGTATCGCCGCCGGCAAGCTGGTCGCATGGGTACAGGGGAGGGCTGAGTTTGGGCCACGGGCGCTGGGTAACCGTTCCATCCTCGCAGATCCGCGCGATCCGCGCATGAAAGACACCATCAATGCCCGCGTCAAGTTCCGTGAGGAATACCGTCCGTTTGCGCCCGCCATTCTGGATGAATACGGCGATGAATATTTTGAGGATTATCAGTACACGCCTTACATGGAGCGTGCGCTGATGTTCCGGTCTGAGGTGATGGCGCGCGTGCCCGCCGTGGTCCATGCGGATGGCAGTGGTCGCCTGCAGAGTGTGCGTGCTGACTGGAACCCCCGTTATCATGGTCTGATCAGCGCCTTTCACCGCATGACCGGCGTGCCTGTCGTCCTGAATACCAGTTTCAATATCATGGGCAAGCCTATGGTGCATACCGTGGAGGATGCGCTGGGCGTGTTTCTTACCTCGGGACTGGACGTGCTGGTCATGGAAGATTATCTGGTGGAAAAACCTGCACCATGATGTCTGCTGCTACCGGGATACGACAGGTTTATCATCAGCTGTCGGCCTGTGCCGGCGATGAAGTCACGGTGAGCGCTGCGGGTTCCTGGCTGCATGCGATGCTGGCCGGCACGGTTGCCCAGATTTGCCCACCAGTTCCGGCGGGGCCTGATGTGCTGCCGCTGCTTCCCGGCTGCTGGCTGCAGTCGGTACTGCATGCAGGTAATGCTGAACAGGCCATTGTGCTGGCGCTGCACCAGATCTATCGTCACTGTCAGTCCCCTGATAGTCCCGCCTTTCACTACCGGCAGTGCCTGATGACTGCAGGCATCATAACGCCTGCCACGGACAGTCTGGCGTTTGCCATGGATGAGTATTGGCCTGATGCCGCCCTGGAAAAAGCGGCCCTGGCGCTGGCATTAGGTCTCAACGCTTATGCCTGTCTGCCTGAAGCCTGTGGTTTTACCCTTGCCTGGGTAGCAATGCTGGAGACAGAAGAAGCAACAGCAGCGCATCATGGCTGGATGGTAATGCTCAGAGAGCGGCTCCAGATATTGCAGGCTGCCCTGCCTGAGGCTGATGCGGCAGACGCTGACTGGAATGTGCGTGTCGCCAGCGGACGTCGGCTGGCTGCCTGGTGTCTGCCGGCATCCGCCTGGCATCCAGTGATCAGGCCTGATGCCTCTGATCATTCGGACGCTGCCAGGCTGCTGCAAAAACGTGTCATCCATGCCCGTGGCTATC
>JBEBBU010000035.1:0-28695 GCA_041158225.1 Pseudomonadota bacterium
ACTACCATGAAACCAAATACGATGGCACCATGGCCGAGGGGATGACCTTCACTATCGAACCCATGATCAACCAGGGTACCCGTCATATGAAAATGCTGGCTGACGGCTGGACTGCCGTAACCCGGGATCACAAACTGTCAGCCCAGTGGGAACACACCGTGCTGGTGACCAGTGACGGATTTGAAATCCTGACCCTGCGCAGCGGAGAAGACTTTGCAACTACCCCCCCTGGCTGAAACAGGCGCCACACCCACAGCCGAAACCATCGCCGCATTCCGCGAGCGCATCCAGCAGTGCAACCGTGAACTGGAAACACGCTTCACATCAGACTGCCTGCAACAGGAACGGCCGTGTGACATTGACCGCCTGCTGCACAGCCGCAGCCGCTTCATCGACCAGATACTGCTGGAGACCTGGCCTGTTTTCATGGGCGCCAGAAGCCGTGATCATGCCCTGATCGCCGTGGGTGGATACGGCCGACAGGAACTCAACCTCCACTCGGATATCGACCTGCTGGTTCTGCTGGACGGCCACTGTGATGCCAGCAGTGAAATGCTGGGCCGTTTTTTCTGCTTCCTCTGGGATATAGGACTCAAGCCAGGACACAGCGTCCGGACATTACCAGAATGCACCGAGGCGGCCCACAGCGATCAGACCGTCATTACCAACCTGATTGAAGGACGCCTGCTGACAGGATCAACCAGTCTCTGGGAGGCACTGACAGAAGCCATCCATAGCCAGCACATGTGGGCGTCAGCTGATTTCTTCCAGGCCAAACTGCAGGAACAGCGCTGCCGCTACGACAAATACGACCATACAGCCTGCAATCTGGAACCCAACGTCAAGGAAGGCCCCGGGGGACTGCGAGACATCCAGCTGATTGCATGGATCATGCGGCGCCATTATGGCTCACACCAGCTGGAAGATCTCGTCAGCAAGGGCTGGCTGACCCAGGATGAATACCTGGAACTTACTGATGGACGGCAGTTTCTGCAACGCGTACGCTTTGCCCTGCATCATGTCACAGGCCGCGCCGAAGACCGCCTGCTTTTCGAATACCAGAGGGAAATTGCCGAACTGTTCGGATTCAGCACGCAGAACCGGGATCAACAGCATCCCAACGCCGTGGTCGAGGCGTTCATGCAGCGCTACTTCCGCATGGTCACCGGGCTTGAGCGCCTCAACGACCTGTTACTGCAACTATTCCATGATGCCGTACTGGCCAGCGATCCTGCACCTTTACCTGAACAGCTGAACGCTCATTTCCAGACTATCAATGGCTATATCGAAGTGACACAGGAACATGTGTTTCTGGAAAGACCGGTGGCTCTGCTGGAAATATTCCTGCTGCTACAGCAGCATCCCGAACTGAAGGGCATACGCGCCTCCACCATCCGGCTGATCCGGCAGCACATCTATCTCATTGATGAAAACTACCGCCAGGACCCTGCTGCCTGCCGGGTTTTCATGGAAATACTGCGCCAGTCCTCCGGTGTCACCCATCAGTTTTTCCTCATGAACCGCTACGGTATTCTGGGTGCCTGGCTGCCCGAGTTCGAGCGGGTATCAGGACGCATGCAGTATGATCTTTTCCATGTCTATACCGTCGATGAGCATACCCTTTTCGTCATCCGCAACCTGCGCCGCTTCTCGATACCTGAATTCCGTGAGGAAACACCTCACTGCCACACCGTATTTGCCAACATTGACCGCCCGGAAATGCTCTATATCGCCGGCCTGATGCACGACATCGGCAAAGGTAGCGGCCATGATCACTCCGAAGCCGGCACGGTCATTGCCGCCGCATTCTGCCAGCGCCATGCCATTGGCCAGCGTGACAGCCTGCGCATCCAGTGGCTGGTACGCCACCACCTGCTCATGTCGCTCACGGCACAGCGCAAGGATATCAGCGACCCCGAAGTCATCCATGAATTCGCCAGTATCGTCGGCGATCACGACACACTGAACCATCTCTACCTGCTGACCATTGCTGACATACGCGCCACCAACCCGAATATCTGGAACTCATGGAAGAATGCGCTGCTGCAGCAACTGTATACCAGCGCCAGCCGCGCCCTGCGGCGCGGACTGCACCACCCCCCCGACCAGAGCAGCATCATCAGCACCATCAAGGACGAATCCAGAACGCTGCTGCAACGCCTGGGCATGGCAACTGAAGCCTGCACCTCGCTCTGGGACCGTTTTGGCGAGGACTATTTCCTGCGCTTCCTGCCCGAGGAAATTGCCTGGCACACCCTGGCCATCGCCCTGACACCCGGCAGCGATATGCCACTGGTACTGCTGCGTCCGGTAAGCCTGCGTGGCTGCGCCGAGATTTTCATCTACCATGAAGACGAGGATGGACTGTTTGCTCACTGCACCGCCATTCTGGACCAGCTGGGGTTAAGCATCATGGATGCCCGGATCATCACGGACCGGTCGGGATCTGCACTGCTGAGCTTCAATGTCCTGGAGGAGAATGGCGCACCGCTACGCGATCCGCTCCGGCAGGTCCAGATATGCAGGCGCCTGAAACAGGACCTGCTATATGACGGGCCACGCGGGGATACCTCGCCGCCCCGGGTTCACAGGCGGGAAAACCGCGGCACACGGCATTTTGCCATACCCACGCAGGTGTCCTTTCACGAGGATCCGCAGCAACGGCATACGATTCTGGAACTGATCGCCACGGTTCGCCCAGGGCTGCTATCCAAGGTAGGCCAGGCGCTGACGGAAGAGGGTATACGTCTTAAAAACGCCAAAGTATCCACACTGGGCTCACAGGCCGAGGATATTTTCTTTATCACCGATGCCAACGACTGTCCGCTACAGGATCCACAACGCCAGGCAAGACTGGCAGCGGCCATCATCGAGCATGTGGGCAACCAGTGAACACGAAAGACTGCAAGCCAGGCACACGCACCCAGGCCTGGCAGGCCTAGCGCGCCTCACGCCTGAGCGTCCAGGGACCACCTGACAGCATCTGCAGTTCAAGATCCACCGTATCACCGTGCCCCTGCGTCAGCACCGGCACCGGAGCCGGCGTCACCAGCATATCTTCGCCCTCCTCACGAATCACGGCTGAGAGGACAAAATGGTGATCGGGGCTGATACGCCGGCGATCATAGACCAGTTCAAAATGAATCGGCACCTGGCCCGGCTGCATCTGGCGGTTTTCAGCCACCAGCACCGGGCGCTGACCATGCTGGGTCACATCCTCCATGCGCACGATAAGCTCCGCGCTCGGCCCCAGTGCAATACGCTGGCGGTAATTCACCGTACCCTTCACTTCCGCACGATGCGGATTGTCATCCGGCGTAGCAAACAGATGGTGATACAGACCACACCCAACCAGCGGGCCCAGAGCCAGACCCAAAAGCATCAGACGACACAACCTCAACATGACCGCAACCTTGTCTTAAACCATCACTGACAGAAAAAAATCGACCTGATGCCGGGCACCATCATCCCTCACATCCAGAAGGATGGCACCAGCGGCATCCAGCTCATGACGCTGCCCATCGGCCAGCGCATATCCGCCCTGTGTACCCGAGGCGGCATGATAGGTCACATGATAATGCGTACCGGCATCGGACCAGCGATAGACCAGCGTCGTACCAGCCCAGTCACCCGGCATGCGCGGCTGCAACCGGATACGGCAGCCGTCCACCACAGTGAAACCCAGGATGGTTTCAACAGCCACCCGATGGTACCAGCCAGCGGCACCGGTATACCAGCTCCAGCCGCCGCGCCCTTCATGGGGTGCAACACCGTAAATATCGGCAGCAATGACATAGGGTTCAAGCTGATAGGCGGCCATACGCGCCGGCGTCGCCGAATGCCAGGCGGGGCCTATCATGTCCAGCAAATCCACAGCCTCACGATACTGGCCAGATTCAGCCAGCGCGCGCACGAACCAGCAGGCGGCGTGGGTATACTGCCCCCCGTTTTCCCGCACACCAGCCACATAGCCACGGATATACCCAGGATCATGCGGGGTATGCACAAAAGGGGGCGCGAGCAGACACAGAAGTCCATGATCCCGACGCAGAAGCTGCCCCGTTGCTGCCTGCATGGACTGCCGCACCCTGTCATCAGGCGCAACCCCTGATATCACACCCCAGGCCTGTACCAGTGCATCAATACGGCATTCATCCCCGGCACTCGCGCCAAGCGCAGTACCATCGTCGTACCAGGCACGCAGATACCAGGCACCGTCCCAGGCTTCCAGATTGATCTGCCCGGCCACATGCTCACGGTAGGTGCGCAAACGCTGCAGCGCCTCCTGATCATGGCGCCTGACCGCCAGCGGCAGGAACAGGTCAATGATGTGGCAGATAAAGAATCCGAGCCACACACTTTCGCCCCTTCCCTGCCGGCCCACACGGTTCATGCCATCATTCCAGTCGCCAGTACCCATCAGAGGCAGGCCATGCGGGCCCTGGGTCATACCGCGGTACAGGGCGCGCAGGCAGTGGGTATAAACATCGCTGCATTCATCCGAGATCACCGGCTGCAGATAGCGCTCGTCCTCGCCATCGTCAAGCAGAGGCGCCTCAAGGTAGGCACAGGTTTCATCCAGCAGCGGCATATCTCCGGTGGCTGCAACATAGACAGCCGTGACATAAGGCAGCCAGAGCAGATCATCGGAAAAACGGGTTCTCAGGCCACGAAATACCGGCGCAGGATGCCACCAGTGCAGGACATCACCCTCGACAAACTGGTGGGCAGCGTGCAGCAGGATCTGCTGGCGCGTCACGGCAGGATCCAGCACCATGAATGCCGCCGCATCCTGCAACTGGTCGCGGTAACCAAAAGCCCCTCCAGACTGGTAGAAAGCCGAACGACCCCAGATACGGCAGGAAAGATTCTGATAGGGCAGCCAGTGATTGAGGAGACGGTTGAGCCCCTGATCAGGGGTCTGCACCTGCAGCCGGCCCAGCGTACGCTGCCAGCAATCATCGACCTTCTGGAAGGCCTGATCCAGCTGCCCGGGCTGCGCATAGAAACCGATACTGTCTGCAGCCTCCTGCTCACTGCCCGCCTCCCCCAGCAGGAAGCCAGGCATACGCTCCCCACCTTCTGCGAGCGAAAACATCAGCTGGTGGGCAAGACAGGGCTCGACCCCAGGCACCCGCCCCTGGTGACCCAGCCGTTCCTTATCCAGAGCTGCCGGACATGCAGTATTGCGGTAATGTCCGATAAACTGCATTCTGTCCTGACAGTGATCCAGCAGATCATCAGGCTCCACGCCCGTCACCGCACTGTAGGCCACCCTGCCGGCAAAAACACCGGCGCCCTCATGCGAGGCATACAGCACACCGGGCAGATCGGCCGCTACCCAGGTATGCATGGCCGCCGCATCCGCAAGATCCGCACATAACTGCATACGCTGGTAAACAAATACCGAATAACGCCCGACACCTGACCCCAGCCTCCTGACACGCATCTGCACGATGCGCAGCGCCCCCGCAACCGGCACAAAGAAGCGCAGCGAAACATGCACGGCATCATCACTGTACTCAAAGCAGCTGAATCCCTGACCGTGAGTACAGCTATACTGACCAGGCCCTGGACATGGCCCCGGTGTCAGCGAAAAGTACTCGCCGCTGGTTTCATCGCGAAGATAGAACACCTCGCCATGGGTATCCAGCATCGGATCATTGAACCAGGGGGTAAGGCGATGCTCACGGCTGTTGCCGGACCAGGTATAACCAGCCCCCTGCTCGCTGACGATCAGCCCGGCATCAGGATTGGCCATCACATTGACCCATGGCATGGGGGGCAGGTTGAGCCGGCCCGATGCTGCCGCAGACAGCGGCATGTGAAACAGCCGGCCATCCTCACTGAAATAGCCGTGACTGCTGGTATCCAGCGCCGCCGTATCCACCGCACCTGCCCGATAGGCCGCATCCCCGCCATCAGCCAACGGGTCAACCCCCAGTAACTGGCATACCGCTGCCTCAGTCTCTGCAACCGCCATACGCCAGCGCAGCACAACCTCAGAACCCGGAGGAATGGCCAGCCGGCAGCGGAAGGCCATGACCGGATCCAGTACATTACCCACGGTGCCCGACAGTGGCCCAGTCACCGTGACCGCCTGCGGCAGCAGGGGAGCATAGCCACGCCCCTGAAAGCGGCTGCGCGAAGATTCGACACTGACCTGCCCGGGTGCCTCAAGCACAGCACCGAGTACTGGCCAGTGTTCATTCCGTGCACGGGGACGACGGCTGGCCAGGAGCCCCTGTTCACCCACTCTTGATGTCTGGACGAAAAGTTTGGAAAAAGCAGGATGGGCTGCCTCGGCCGCTGCATGATTGAGCACAATATCAGCACACAGCGTCACTTCAATGCACCGGGCCCTGTCCCCGGGGTTAAAGACTGTCATGTCCCTGAACTCGACATCCCGGTCTGCATCAACACCTGTCTGCTGGGAAAACTGCAGACCAAAGATCACATCACGCAGGGTCACGCTGCCTGCCTCAGCCGACAGGGGCGACATGGCCTGATGTCGTAGCGGGTCGGCAAACAGCACGACCGCATCTGATGCATCCCCAGCATCACAGTCCCGCAGCCAGCAATGTACGCCATCCGCATCCTCCACAGGATCCTGACGCCAGCGGGTCAGCGCCAGATCCTTCCAGAAAGATCCACCACGTCCCGCTGCATTAATGTGCAGGCGGTAACGTTGATTGCCCAGCCATATCCCGGCTTCAGGCTGTTGCGACATCTGATCTGCGGTTTTTTCCATGATTCTGGCCATATCCTGTTGAACAAGCAGCACCCATCACGGAAAATAACACACAGCGTATGTCATATAAACCATCAAGGATCCGCCCGTGAATACAGTCCGTGCCCGCAACATGACCATGCTTGCCCTTCCCGTCCTGCTACTCAACGGCTGCTCCTTCTACTACAGCTCCGAAAGCTCGTTCAAGACCCTGGTCAGCCCATCCACCAGCAGCATGAGCATGAGCAAATCCTCAGGTTCGTCTTCGTCTTCCGGCAAACACGCCCAGTATGCTTCCGATGTCAGTGACGCTGCCGCCCAGTATGCACGCCAGGATGGCAGCATGGATCTCCCTGCGTTTTTTGCCCGCGTCAGCGACCTTGCCAGCAAGAAAGGGCTGAGCGACTGGGAAAACGATGCGGATACCTATGAAGCTATCGGCAAGGGTCTGAACCGGTCATCACCTGATGATGCCACCTACCAGCGCCTGCGTGACAGCATTGCCAGCAGCGATGTCCAGCGCGCCAATGTTGACAAGGGTGCCGGACGCCATTGAGCAGCATGGCAGAAGCGGGGGCTGCCATAACAGCCCTCCTCTGCCTGGCAGCCATCGGGCCGGCACTTGGCGGAGACACACAGGGAACATCGGCTGCCGATCCCTATGCCGTGTCCTATATCACCATCAATGCCAGTGAAGGCCAGGCCAGCGGCGGCCACGCCGCCATGCGCTTTGGCCAGCAGGTCTACCATTTTGAGTTTGATGACAGCCTGGTGCGGGCGGTGCGTGATGATTTTGACCTTTTCCAGTCACGCTACCGCTTTGAGGACAACCGTTCCCTGACCCTCTACCCCCTCCATCCAGCGCCTGAAACCGAACAGCGCTTTGCGGCACAACTGGAACGGCAGAACCGGGAATGGGCCTACCTGGACCAGCTGGATGCCGATGTACAACTGCTGGAACAGCTGGCGCAGCCGGGTAACAGCCTGTCCATGGAACTGAAAGGCGCCGGACTGTTTGCAACACACGATACCACGCTGCCTGATGCTGGCCATTCAGCGCGCCATGCCATCGCCGCCACCCTGGCCAGAGATCTGCATCTGGCGCCCGAACAGCTCAGGCAGCAACGTGCAGCGCTGCTTGCCATGCTCCAGCCGTACACAGCCCCCGATGCAGGACAACACGATGGCGTTCCCGTGCATGAGCGGGCCATCTACCATGTATCGGGCCGCTACCATGACACGCTATGCCTGCTGCTGTTGCTGGATGCGCTGGAACAGCCGATAGCGCTGCGTGCCGATGCCCTGGTGTGGCTCCCCCCGAGAACCTTTGCCCTTGCAGCAAGTCAGCGCAGACAACTGAAAACACTGGAATCGCGTCTGCGCCAGGAACTGCGTGCCAGCCTGCTGCGCCCTCTACGCCCTGACCAGGGCCCCGGCCTGCTGGCCCGGCTGGCGCGCCTCCACGCCATCAATCTTTCCCTGCGCTACAACACCTGGGTTCTACTCAACCGCAATCAGCCCAGCCAGCAGAAAAATACCTTGAGTGATGCCACACTGGCCTCACTGGAACAGAAACTGCTGGATACCTGGCAGGAACTGGCCGCCGGCTCTCTTCTGGACGAAACCGACTACCATCTGCTGGAACTGGATGGGAATGCACTGACGGCCGTGATGAACAGCCGCCGCCAGGGCGTGGAAACCCACTGGCAGACCGAAGGATTACCTGCACGCAGGGCAAACTACACCCTACCCAAACCAGCCGGCCACAACTGGTCATTGCAGTCTGAGCAGCAACGGACACAGCGCGATGACTGGCACGACCATCTGACACAGCAGTACCGTTACCATCTGCTGGAACGCAATTGCGTCACCGAAATATTCCGCACACTGGATGCGCCAGTGCCCGGCTTTCCTTTCAGCATCCCGGAACTCTCAGCCATGGCACTCGGTTCTCTGCGTCAGCAGACCCTTGCCGCACTTGAACTACCCTCTTACCGGATGCAGCGCTGGTCATCTGAGCCATTCACAGAAGATCCGCTCATCTCACTGGCTGCGCTGCTACCCTGGACTGATCCCGCCTTCGCACCTGATGAAGATGCCTCCAGCTTTCTTTTCCATACCGACACCCTGCCGTGGGCGCGCCCGGCGCTGGGCGGCGCCAACCTTGGTTATGCTGCGCTGGATACGCTGGCAGGCCTTGGCACCTGGCCCATAGATGACGGCCAGCGCCTGCGTCAGGGCGCCAAAGGCATGCTGATGAGCGTACCCGAACTGTTTTTTTTCAATATCCGCAAAGGTCATTTCCTCGTGGCGCCTCTACCTCCGCGTCTGGGAGAAGGCGCAGGGCGCCCCCCTGCAACAGTGGGCGATGGCAACAGCAGGCGATGTGCCAGTATGGCCAGCGAAGCCGAGACATTCAGTGACTGCACCTGACCCGAGCCTGGAATGCAGACCACCGCATCACAGGCCTGCAGGGTTGCACGGTCAAGGCCGTGTTCTTCATTGCCCATGACCAGCACCAGCGGCCTCTTGCCGGATGCTGCCAGCAGTGCTTCCGGCGTCACGGCATCGCGTGAAAGCGCCGTGCCCACCACATGATAGGCCGGCTTCAAAGCCTTGAGCGTCACGGGCATATTCGTAGCCTGTACGATATCAAGATACTCCATACCGCCTTCTGCAATACGGCAGGCCGCATCGGAAAGTCCAGCCTGGGCAGGGTGATCCGAGAGCAGCAGACGCCTGATACCCAGATAGGCCAGGGTTCTGCCGATGGCACCGATATTCTGGGGGTTGCCGATACCATCAAGCACCACAATGGACTGGGGAGTGTCTTTCCAGGCCTTGAGCTTGGCCGTATCCAGCCGCGCGGGTACCAGAGGGGTGGCTGCCAGCACCACACCACCATGCATGCTGGTGCCGGCAATGCGTTCAAGCTCATCAGATGTCACTTCGCGGTAAACCAGACGCCTGCGCGCCATATCTGCACAGAACCGGCCGACTGCCGGCTTGAGACTGTCTTCGTAGTAAAGCCTTACTGCACGCTCCGGATGCTGCCGGAAAACTGCCGAGACAGCCGCAATGCCTGCAATCCTGCAAAGCTTTTCCGGCTGCACGGGTGACGTGCTAGCATGGGTATGACGTTTCTGAACCATTGGATTTCCTTCTTGACGGCACTCCCTCACCTGGAAGACAAGGCATGCCACGCCTGATAATGCTCAATAAACCTTACGATGTACTCAGCCAGTTTACTGATGGCAGTGAAGGCCGCGCAACACTTGCAGACTATCTGGACATCAAGGGGGTTTACCCCGCAGGCCGTCTGGACAGGGACAGCGAGGGCCTACTGCTGCTGACCAATGACGGAAAACTGCAAGCCAGCATCAGTCACCCGCGCTACAAGGCCCCCAAGACCTACTGGGTACAGGTGGAAGGCATACCGGATGATCAGGCACTACAGCAGCTCCGGCAGGGCATACGACTGAATGACGGCATGACGCGTCCCGCCAGGGCGGCCATCATGGATACGCCTACCAGCCTGTGGCCACGCAATCCACCAATACGCTATCGCGCATCCATCCCGACAGCATGGATCAGCCTGACCATCACCGAAGGGCGCAACCGACAGGTAAGGCGCATGACGGCGGCAGTCGGCTACCCGACGCTCCGGCTCATACGCTATGCCATTGGAGCCTGGAACCTTGAAGGGCTTGCGCCCGGGGCATGGCGTGAAACCGAAGTGAACAGTACAATCATGAATCACAAACCGCGAAGGACATAAACATGCAGATTGATGCCGAAGGCAATATGGAACTGACAGCCGAGGAAAATCAGGCGCTCATGGATCAGCTCAATATACCGCCTTCCGAGTATGATGATCCCCCAGTCAGCATTGAATGGCTGAAGGAAGACGAACAGGTCATCGTGTTCAAGGCGAGCAATATCAAAACCGGCAAGTTTGTGCATCTCGAGTTCGACCGTTTGGGTGCCCAGGAGTCTGAAGCATGAAGAGCTATCGCAAAGAACTCTGGTTTGATGTCCCCCAGCGCATGGGCTTCATCAACATCACGCCAGACATCCAGTCCTGCCTTGCAGAAAGCGGCGTGAGAGAGGGACTGATACTGGTCAACGCCATGCATATCACTGCCTCGGTATTCATCAATGACGATGAAAGAGGACTGCATCACGATTATGCCAAGTGGCTGGAAACACTGGCACCCCATGCCCCGATTGCCCAGTATCGCCATAATGATACGGGAGAAGACAATGCCGACGCCCATATGAAACGTCAGATCATGGGGCGCGAAGTCGTCGTTGCCGTCACTGAAGGCCGTCTCGACTTTGGCCCATGGGAACAGATTTTTTATGGTGAATTTGATGGCAGAAGACGCAAGCGCGTACTGGTCAAGATCATCGGCGAATAATCAGGCATGTTTCGGTTTGAAGCCAGATTCACCCTCACGGTCAGCAGCACATGTCTGGTGCTGTTCATGCTGTCAGGCCTGTCGTGGTTGCTGTGGCATGAACAGCATGAACTGAGCGAAATCCAGACACGGTATGCCCGCTCTCTGATGAATCTGGTCGCTACCATCACTGACCGCACCGCAAAGCAGTGGGAACAGGGGATTCTTACCCCGGACATGCTGCTCAGGGTCAGTCAGATCCGCAGTGATGCCGAACAGCAGCACGCCCTGGAAAACCTGATACCTGTTCAGGCGGCAGCGCGTACCATCAGGACCCATCTTCAGCACCAGTCCGAGTTAAGAACACTGAGAACAGATGGCAGGAACCCCGCCAATCAGCCAGATGCCCATGAAGCACGCATTCTGGGCCTGCTTGAGCGCTCTCCCAGCATGCTTGAATATGCCGAAATGGATCCTGCCATACACGCCATCCGTCTGTTCCGGCCGATACGTATGGGCAAGGAATGCCTGTTATGTCACGGCTCCCCTGCGCAGGCGGCCAGTTTCTGGGGACGTCAGGATGGCCGTGATGGCTTTGGTTTCAGTATGGAAGGCAAACGTCTGGGTGATTTTTACGGTGCCTACGAAATCATATCGCCCATATCGCCCCTCGCATCCACGCTGGGCCGAAAACCCTGGCTGTTCGTTGCCCTTCCCCTCTCAGGCACACTGCTTTTCTACGTGCTGATGTCGCTGCTGACACAGATGCTCCTGACCAGACCTCTGCGCCATTTTTCCAGAAAACTCGACAGGGCCATGCATGCACCCGCCACAACAGATACAGAAACCAGTGATTTTGCATCACTGGACCGGCAACTGGAGCGTGTCAGCCGCCACTTCCGCAAGATCAGCATCAGGGTGTTTGCCCACGGCCAGCAGATTAAAAAACTGGGCATCAACATCGGCCAGCAGAACCAGCATGCGCTGGACAGCATGCGGGATCAACTGAACCAGAAACAGGCGGTACGGCATAGCATGCAACACAGCATGGATATACTGGAGACGCTGAAAGACAGCCTGCAGACCGCAACCCTGGCAACCGGTCAGGCACAACTCCAGGCAGACCTGCTCAGCCACCACACCGTGGATCTGACCCAGCAGTCGCTGCACCAGCTTGCTGACGATATTGATCAGGCTGCCGTCATCATGGAAGATCTGCGTGCCGATACCCGCGGCATTGAAGGGGTTATCCAGATCATTGCCAACATTACCGAACAGACCAATCTGCTGGCACTGAATGCCGCCATCGAGGCCGCCAGAGCCGGCGAACAGGGGCGGGGCTTTGCCGTAGTTGCCGAGGAAATACGCACGCTGGCTGGCCGCACCGAGCAGTCCACCCTGGAAGTGCAGCAGGCCATGGAAAAACTGGTGGTAGCTGCCAAGCACGCCTCACGCGCCATCGACCTTGGAAAATCAAGGGTCAGTAGCAGCATCCAGGAAACCGAAAACCTGAGAGCACCACTCAACCAGCTGAGTGACTTCATTGCCCAGATGACAGCACTGCACACGCGAATGATGGAAGCAGCCAGCCACATGGAAGCCAGCAGTCACGCTGGCACCAGCCAGATGGGAGAGTGGGATGCCAGCATCGCTGATCTCAGGGAACTGCTGGATGATTCACGTGAAGCTATCCGCAGCATGAACCTGGCCGCCGAGCATCTGTGTGAACACATGAACCGTGATGTCATGGACATGGACACACTCGAAAACGATCCCGACCGGAGCCGCTAGCTACTCGGCGGATTCAATCTTGATACGCATGAAATAGATGGCATCGGCAATGGCGCGCTTGCCCAGACCATCAGCATGCCCCATGGAAGGCATACCCAGATAGCCATCCTCAACATGATACTGCAGCAGCGACGGCCACTCGACGCCGCGGTTCTCCCACTCCTCCACATCGCTCAGCAGTGGAGCTCCCTGCTGACCGCTTTCATGGCAGCGACTGCAGTGTTCGTGGTAAACATGCATGCCACGGTAATAATCAGGCCGGTAGTTCACAAGAGAATCACTCTCTGCTGACGGCGGCTTGCTGCAACCGGCCTGCAACAGCGCGACAGCCAGCCATACTAATGAGCGAAAATTCTGACGCATATTCATCCCGTGAGGCCATCCATCCAGAGATGGAAACAATACCCTGACACTTCCTGCAAGTTCAAGATATCCCCGATTGCCAGCGCTTTCACTTGCCGCTGCCTATGCTAAATGACAGAATAGCAGCCATATTGAACCGCCTATCAGAGAAAACCGTATGAATGACTTCTGGATTGCTCCCTCCATACTCTCAGCTGATTTTGCCAGACTCGGCGAAGAAGTGGATCAGGTTCTGGCCTCAGGTGCTGACATTGTGCACTTTGATGTCATGGATAACCACTATGTGCCCAATCTGACCATCGGTCCACTGGTATGCGAAGCGCTGAGAAAGCACGGGGTCACCGCACCTATCGATGTACACCTGATGGTCAAGCCAGTCGATCGCATCATTCCCGACTTTGCCAAGGCTGGCGCCAGCTATATCACCTTCCATCCCGAAGCCAGTGAACACGTTGACCGCAGCCTGCAGCTGATCAGGGATCAGGGCTGTAAAAGTGGCCTGGTATTCAATCCAGCCACCCCACTGCATTACCTTGACCATGTCATGGACAAGATCGACATGATCCTGCTGATGTCAGTCAATCCTGGCTTTGGTGGCCAGTCCTTCATTCCCTATGTGCTGGACAAGGTACGTGAGTGTCGCAGCCGCATCAGCGAATCCGGCCGGCCGATCAGACTGGAAATTGACGGCGGCGTCAACCCGAAGAACATCCGTGAAATTGCAGCCGCCGGCTGTGACACCTTTGTAGCCGGATCCGCCGTATTCGGCGCAGGTCAGGCGGAAGACCCCAACCGCTATGACAGCGTCATAGCATCCCTGCGCGCGGAACTGGCCAAGGCCTGAATATGGAGGCACAGTCCATGACTACCTCGGAACGGAGACGACTGATTGCTCTGGATCTTGATGGCACGCTCGTGGACAGTGCCCCTGATCTCGCAAGGTCGGTGGATGCACTGCTTCAGCACCTTGGCAAACAGCCCGTAGGGCTGGCGCAGGTGCATCGCTGGATTGGCAATGGCTCTCCCATGCTGGTAAGGCGCGCCATGACCGGAGAAATGTGGCCGGATGTCGATCCCGAAGGCCATGCCGAGGCCGTTGAATGGTTCCATGACTATTATCTTGCCCACATGGCAGATACCAGCACGCTATTCCCCGGAGTGCGCGAGGGGCTGCTCATGCTGCGCGAAGCAGGCTACCTGCTGGCCTGCGTCACCAACAAAAGCCGTCCGTTCTGCGCCCCGCTACTCAGCACACTAGGCATCCTTGACCTGCTGGATGCAGTAGCCTGTGCCGAGGATTTCAAGCGACTCAAGCCAGATCCCGAACCACTGCTGGCGACCGCAGCGCGCTTTGGGGTTTCTCCACAGGACTGTGTCATGGTGGGCGACTCGGAAAATGATGTCGCTGCGGCCAGGGCAGCAGGTTTCAGGATCGTCTGTGTTCCCTATGGCTACCGTCGCTGTGAGCTGGCAACAGAGCTTGGGGCAGACGCTGTTATCGATGGTCTGGATGCCCTGCCTGCATGGCTCGCTGCCCATCCCTGAATAACGCCAACGTCCTATCCTTGAGAAAAGCATGACCCCAGAACAATTCCAGCATTATGCCGACCAGGGCTATAACCGCATACCGGTAGCCCGCCGCATCCTTGCTGATCTCGACACTCCGCTGAGCGCCTATGTCAAACTGGCCAGTGGACCCTATGCCTATCTGTTCGAGTCCGTGCATGGTGGTGAGCAATGGGGCCGATACTCCATCATCGGGCTGCCCTGTCATACCATCGTCAGCGTAAGCAACACAGACATCGAAGTCAGGATGGATGGCAAGACCATCGAACACGCAAGCGCAACCGATCCCCTGACCTGGCTGGAGGCCTTCGCTGGACGCTACCGGGTACCGGAAATCGAGGGACTGCCACGTTTTACTGGTGGACTGGTCGGCTATTTTGGCTATGAGACCATCCACTACATTGAACCCCGTCTGCATTCAGCCAAAACCGATCCACTGGGCGTACCCGACATCCTGCTCATGGTGTCGGAAGAAGTACTGGTATTCGACAACCTCAATGGCAAACTGCTGCTGATTGTCCATGCCGATCCGGCCCAGCCGGATGCGCTTGCCCATGCTGAAGCGAGACTGGATACACTGGTGCGCCGACTCAGGGAGCCTGGACCGGCGCGTAGCCATGCCCACGACAGCGCCCCTGCCCCCGCCATCGAAGAAACGGATTTTGTCTCCGGCTTCACCCAGGCTGGCTTTGAACAGGCCGTCGAAAAGGTCAGGAGCTACATTACCGATGGGGATGTCATGCAGGTTGTCCTGTCCCAGCGCATGAGCATCCCGTTCAGGGCAGAGCCTCTGGATCTCTACCGCGCCCTACGCTGCCTGAATCCATCGCCTTACCTCTTCAACATGAATCTGGATGATTTCCATGTGGTGGGGTCCTCCCCTGAAATCCTGGTGCGTCTGGAAGATGGCACCGTCACGGTGCGCCCCATTGCCGGCACGCGCCGCCGCGGCCAGACCGCAACGGAAGATCAGGCGCTGGAACAGGATCTGCTCGCTGATCCCAAAGAAATTGCCGAACATCTGATGCTGATTGATCTGGGCCGCAATGATACGGGCCGGGTATCCACCACGGGCAGTGTCCGGGTGACCGACCGCATGCTGGTGGAACGCTATTCGCATGTCATGCACATCGTTTCCAATGTGACAGGCGAACTCAAGCCTGAGATGAATGCCTGGGATGTCATGCGTGCCACCTTCCCTGCCGGGACCGTCAGTGGCGCCCCCAAGATTCGCGCCATGGAAATCATCGCCGAACTGGAACCCGTCAAGCGCGGCGTCTACGCTGGCGCCGTTGGTTATATCGCCTGGTCTGGCAATCTGGATACCGCCATCGCCATCCGCACAGCGGTCATCCGTGACGGCCAGTTGCATGTTCAGGCTGGCGCCGGTGTCGTCTACGACTCCATACCCCGTCATGAATGGGAAGAAACCCTCAATAAGGGCAGAGCCATTTTCAGGGCGGTTGCCATGACCGAGGCCGGACTGGATGCAGGAGAAAGCGTGTGAGTTGCCATGTACTGATGATCGATAACTACGATTCATTTACCTACAATCTGGTGCAATACCTTGCCGAACTCGGCGCACGCGTGACCGTGGTCAGAAATGACCAGATTACGGTTGAGGAAGTTGCCAGCTACGCGCCTGACAGACTGGTCATCTCCCCAGGGCCATGCACGCCGAAGGAAGCAGGCATCTCGGTACCCGTGATCGAACGCTATGCCGGCGTCTATCCCATTCTGGGCGTCTGCCTGGGCCATCAGTCGATAGGCCACGCCTTTGGTGGACGCATCATCCACGCAGGGCGCATCATGCATGGCAAGACATCCATGGTCCATCATCACGATACAGGGGTCTTTCACGGACTGGACAATCCTTTCCAGGCGACACGCTATCATTCCCTGGTCATCGACAAGGCATCACTGCCCGAATGTCTGGAAGTCACCGCATGGACGGAAAATGCCGATGGCAGCATGGAAGAAATCATGGGGGTACGCCACAGGACACTGCCCATCGAAGGCGTGCAGTTTCATCCTGAATCCATCCTCACGGCCCAGGGCCACGAACTGCTTCGCAACTTTCTCGAAGGTTAAGCCAGCATGGACATCAAACCGGCACTCCAGCAACTGCTGAATCGTCAGGATCTGGAACCTGGCGACATGAAAATCCTGATGCGCGCCATCATGAGTGGCGGTGCGACACCCGCCCAGATTGGAGCCCTGCTGACGGCCCTGCGCGCCAAGGGGGAAAGTATCAGGGAAATCGTGGCAGCCGCACAGGTATTGCGTGAAATGGCCACCAAAGTACCAGTCCAGGGCAAACACCTGATCGATACCTGCGGTACCGGCGGAGACGCCCTGAAAACCTTCAATATTTCCACCACGGCAGCTTTTGTGGTGGCCGCAGCCGGTGGCCAGGTGGCTAAACATGGCAACCGCTCGGTATCCGGCAATTCGGGTAGCGCTGATGTTCTCGAAGCTGCCGGAGTTAATCTGGATCTGACACCTGAACAGGTCCGGTACTGCATCGAGACAGCCGGGGTCGGTTTCCTGTTTGCCCAGCGCCACCATGGTGCCATGAAGTATGCCATTGGCCCACGCCGTGAGCTTGGCATCCGTACACTGTTCAATCTGCTGGGCCCGCTCACCAACCCTGCGGGCGCGCCCAACCAGCTGCTGGGCATTCATGCCGGCCACCAGCAGGTGGAAGACATGGCAGAAGTGATGCGCCAGCTTGGCAGCCAGCACGTACTGGTCGTCAACGCCGAGGATGGACTGGATGAGATCAGCATTGCCGCCAGCACCCGGGTTGCAGAGCTTAAGGACGGCCAGATCATCAGCTATCATGTCACGCCCGAACAGTTTGGCCTCAAACGCTCACCGCTCAGTGACATTGCCGTCGATACCGTGGGGGCCAGCCTGCATATGATGAAACAGGTACTGCAGGGGCAGCCAGGTGCCGCCCGTGATATTACCCTGCTGAATGCCGGTGCCGCCATTTATGCCGCCAATCTCTGCAGTGATATGGCTGGCGGCATTACCATGGCCGCGACCGTCATCGACTCTGGTGCGGCCCGGGAAAAACTGGATGCCCTGATCAGGATCAGCCAGTCCTTCCATCCCAGCCGCAGCAGTCACCATTAAGGCAAGGAGCCCCATGAATGCCATCAGTCACGACGTTCCCGATATCCTCAAGCGGATTGTAGAGCGCAAACAGGAAGAAATTACCCAGAGACGCCAGCAGGCTTCCCAGGCTGATCTGATTGCACGGATTGGTGAAAGGGAAGCTGACTGCCGCGGTTTTGTCGCCGCCCTGCGCAAAAGCATTCAGGCAGGCGGTAATGGCGTCATTGCCGAGATCAAGAAAGCCTCACCCAGCAAGGGTGTACTCAGGGAAAACTTTCATCCCGCCGAGATTGCCGTCAGCTATACGCAGGGAGGCGCCAGCTGCCTGTCCGTACTGACTGATCACGACTTCTTCCAGGGACATGAGGACTATCTCGTGGCAGCGCGCGCTGCCTGCCCGTTGCCGGTACTGCGCAAGGACTTCATGATTGACCCGTGGCAGATTTATGAAGCCAGACTCATGGGAGCCGACTGTATTCTCCTGATTGCCGCCATACTCGAAACAGCGGCCATGGCGGATTATTCTGCCCTGGCTGGTGAACTGGGCATGGATGTCCTGATTGAAGTGCATGATGCACATGAACTGGACAGGGCACTGCAGATTGATCTCCCCATGATAGGCATCAATAACCGCAACCTGCGCAATTTTGAGGTTCATCTGCAGACCACGCTGGATCTGCTGGCGCATATACCCAAGGAACGCCTGACCGTCACGGAAAGCGGCATCCTGGCCGCTGACGATGTGGCTCTGATGCATGCGCATGGCGTACATGCCTTCCTGGTGGGTGAAGCCTTCATGCGTGCAGAGCAGCCAGGCGCTGCGCTGGCGCACCTGTTCAGTGCCCCCCCTCATCATCCGATTGGAGACTAGCATGCAGGTCAGTCTGTCTGAGCTTTACCAGCATTTTGCCAGCGATGGCCTGATTAGCGGACATCGGGGCGAGGATGTCCAGGTTACAGGTATAGCCCCCGTTGAAAACTGTGGCCCGGGTGATCTGGTCTTTGTGGATCATGCCAAATATCTGCCCGGTGTTCTGAAGCAGGCGCCGGCAGCACTACTGACCACGGCAGCCATTGCGGATGAACTTGCCAGGCAGACCGCCACACCGCCTGCCCTGCTGATTACCGATCAGGTCAGACTCGCCATCGCCCTGATCAAGCAGGCCTATAACGACCGCGACTACCGTGACAGTGACTGGGACAGGCGCGCACCCTCAGCCATCATTCACCCCAAGGCAGTACTGGCCGACGATGTGATGGTCGGACCTGGTGCCGTCATCGGCGCAGACGTCATACTGGGCGCAGGCGTCGTCGTCATGGCCAATGTCGTGATCGAGCGGGGAGTACGCATCGGTGCGCGTACCGTACTGCACCCCGGCGTCGTGATCTGCCCGGACTGCGAGATTGGTGAGGACTGCATGCTGAAACCTGGCTGTGTCATCGGTTCGGAAGGCTTTGGGTTTGCCCAGGACGCCCAGCGCCGCAATTACCGCATTCCCCACACCGGACGGGTCATCATTGGCGATCGCGTCGTGATTGGCGCCAATACCACCATTGACCGCGGCACCTATGATGCCACCCGCATTGGCTCGGGCACCATCATTGATGCGCTGGTTCATCTGGGACATAACGTCGAACTGGGTGAAGACTGCATCCTGTGCGCACACACCGGACTTTCCGGCTCGACCCGCTTTGGCAAGCGCGTCATTGCCACCGGCCAGACAGGTTCACTGGATCATGTCCAGGTAGCGGACGATGTCGTGCTGCTGCACCGGGCCGGTCTTAACAACAGCATCAAACAGCCAGGCATGTATGCCGGCGGCCCTGCCCAACCCTTACAGCAGTACCTGAAAAACATGGCCGTCATGCCGCGCCTGCATGAAATCTGGACCCGACTCCGTGCACTGGAAAAGAAAGTCGATCAGAATGGTGCCAGATAAATGCTCGAACGCGCGCGCGTAGCCGCCACATAATAGATATTCACCTCCTCGCGCAGACGCGCAATGGGGGTGGCTTTCTTTTCTGAGCGCAGCTGGCGCCGGAGTTCATCACGGGTAGTAAAATCGCCCTGCGTCATGCTGACATGGTCGTACTCCTGCCCCTTGGCGCGGTGCGTGGTCGACAGCACCAGCTGGGCATCCGCCTTGTCCACCAGTGCCGCCTTGATCTGACGGTCGAGATGGAACAGTTTTTTTCCATAGCGTCTTACCAGATCCATCAGCTGGGTCAGCTGCTGGTTCTGGGTTTCGCGCGCAAAATCATCCACCTGCCCGGCATGACGGAAACGTCTGATCAGCGGATCACTGACCTGTTCATGCTTGCCCTCCTGCAGATGCAGCAGACTGAACACACGGCCATTCATCAGTGAGTAACTGCCATAGCCCCCTTCAAAATGCAGACCGCTGCGTCCCTTCTCCAGATGGGTCAGACAGGCATCCAGCAGTTTAAGGTTGCTGCGGCTGACCACAGCTTTGGGTCCCTCACGCCAGACAGGTTTCCAGCCATAATCCGTCTGCTTCTGACTGCCACGCATCTGCAGACGCTGTGTCAGACCCAGCAGCTGATAGGCCTCGCTGATCTGCGCCGACAGATGGCGGGCAAGTCCGTCACCAAAGCGGAATGACTGGCTGAGACTGAACTCTGGCGCATGTACCCGGTCAAGCGAGTTGATGGCAAAACGGAAGGCGTAAATCTGCTGGAAGCCATCGCCTACCAGAATCTTTCTGGCGGGCTGGCGTTCCAGAATGGCCAGCATGACAGCAGAACTGTCCTGCGCCTCGTCCAGCAGGATGACATCATAAGGTAATGGCCGGCGGCTGAACTGGAACAGCTTCAGATAAAAGTCATGCCAGGCGGGCGTTTTACCTGATTTCATGTCCCCGAGCATCTGTAACAGCAATGCCAGTACAACAGCAGAGCGTGTCTGCAGCAGCGCCATGACATGAGGCTGCGGCTGATTCATCAGGCAGTAGAGATGCAGCAGTTCATCATCAACCAGCCGGTGCGCCGCATTCAGGTAGAACACCATCAGATCGCGTAGCAGCCAGGCCAACAGCATACCTTCTTCGCCATGGCGCAGTTCAGGTGGGCAGTAATGCTCAAGAATCTGCCATTCGTTCAGCTCATCCCCGAGCGTCAACTGGCGTCCCTGCTGCTGCCAGGCCATGCCGTGCAGGGTACTGATGCGCAGATTGGCCAGTCCCTGCTGCTGTGCCTTGAGCTTGACCTCCTCTGCCATAGCCCGGTTATAGGCAAGATAAAGCATACGCTCACCCGGACGGGAAGCAGCGTAGGCAAGCAGCGTTGTGGTCTTGCCACTACCCGCTACCGCATTGATCTTGCTGACTTCCGTATCAATGTCCAGAATACGCTGCTGCTCGGCTGTCAGCGCACGCGCAGGCTCAGACATCACGGCAATTGCGTGCAGATAAACCCAACTGTGGACAATATGCGACAATCTGTCGCATCCTCAAAACCATATCAGTCATCTAGAATAATGGAATGTTTTGTCAGACGACCTCGACAGTCACCTGCAGCACATTCATGACATTTTTACGCCTCCCGGGCTTCCCCGGCAGGCGTTTTTTTTATGAGCCGGACTTTATCAGGCCAGGCAACTGCCTGAGTCCTGCCAGAAACGTAGGCGCATCCTGCAGTCCGACCACCCTTTGTGAAACCATCTCAGCTGCGCCCGGCGGGAAAAACAGGATAGCCGGGGGACCTACCAGCGTGAAACGCTTCATCAGCGCCTGATCTTCCTCATCGTTGGCGGTCACATCAGCCTGCACCAGTACGGCCGGCTGCAGAGCCGCCCTGACTGCACTGTCAGTAAACGTCTGGCGTTCCATTTCCTTGCAGGCCACACACCAGTCGGCATAAAAATCCAGCATCACCCAGCGGCCACTGGCAGCCGCTTCCTGCAGCACCTGATCCAGATCTGCGCCTGACTTGATCCTGCGGAACGCCAGTCCCTCACGCGCTGCCCCGGCACCGACGCCCCCCAGCCTGATCCCTGCCATAGGCTGCAGGGGATCATTCGCCCCGAGTGAAAGCCCAACCACCTCAAGCAGACCATACACCAGCAGCATCACCCCCAGCGTACGCTTCGCCAGTATGGAAACACCAGCCACCTGAGGTATCGGTTCAAACGCCCTGAGGCCAAGCCCAAGAGCAATGAGCAGGAAGCCCCAGAGTCCCATCATCCAGGCGCCCGGCAGTACACGCTGCAACAGCCAGAGGGCAACGACCAGCAACCCGACACCGAACACATGCTTGATACCATTCATCCAGCCGCCAGCACGCGGCAGCCAGCGGCCTGCAGAGGTGCCAATCACCAGCAGCGGCAATCCCATGCCAAGCCCGAGCGAGAACAGGGCCATACCTCCCAGCACGGCATCACCCGTCTTGCCAATATAGATAAGGGCACCCGCCAGAGGGGCAGCCACACAGGGACCCACGATCAGCGCAGACAGGGCACCCATGACCGCCGCCCCGACAAACGAACCGCTGCGCTGTCTGGCACTCACGCCGGTCAGACGCTCCTGGAGAGATTGAGGTACCTGCAGGGTGAAACAGTCGAACATGGACAGCGCCAGCACCACAAACAGCAGACTGAAACTGACGAGTATCAGTGGCTGCTGGAAATCAGCCTGCAGATTGGAGCCGAACAGGCCAGCAATGATACCGAAGGTGGTATACATGCAGGCATGGGCCAGCACATAGCAGAGGGAGAGCAGAAATGCCCTGCGCGTAGTCATGCCCTCAGCCTGCCCGACGATGATGCCGGAGAGAATCGGGATCATGGGAAACACGCATGGCGTAAATGCCAGCAGGATGCCAAATCCGAAGAATGTGGCCAGACTGGCCCAGAGATGCCCGGCCTGCAGCACCTGGGCGATACGGTCGGTTTCGTTCATGCTGGCAGGCGGATTTCCCTGCGGCGGCGCAGGAACATCCGTGAGCGTACGCCTGCCATCCGCCACTGCAAGCGGCCCCGTAAGATGCAGTACCTGTTTGTAGGGCGGGAAACAGACCCCCACATCAGCACATCCCTGCACCGTCACCTCAAGGTCAATGCCATTCAGGGTAGGCCACTGGAAACCGTCAGGCGCTTTCAGCGGCAGGTCTACTTCAAGCGAGCGCCGGTAGATTTCCATGTCCCCGAAAAACTGGTCATGCTTGATCTCACCCGCAGGCAAATCGGGCGGGCCGGCCTCCACTGGCGGCGTGAGTACTTTCCAGCGGAACTTGCTACGGTAAAGGTAGTAGCCATCAGCCAGTTTCCAGCCAAGATGCACGGCAGGCCCTGGCTGCAGTTCAGCCCTGACCTGAAAAGCATCTTTGGGCATGAGCAGGGATGCAGGATCTGCAGCCAGCACCACCCCAAGGTTAAGCCAGCACAGGATGGCAATCATCCAGAATCGGTACATGATGTCCTCTCGTCTTGTTCCAAGACCTGAGCGAAGTTTAGTGACTCCAGGCCGAAATGTCACGGTAAGCCCTATTTGACTCAATCTGTCTGCCCCGCTAACCTGACCGTTTGACACACCACAGGATACCTGCCTCCCATGCGCCGTCTCCAGACCCTGCTGCGCCAGCCAAAACCACTCATCATGGGCATCCTGAATGTCACGCCCGACAGTTTTTCGGATGGCGGTCTTTATCAGGATAGTGACAGGGCGGTCAGTCATGCCCTGGCCATGGTGGCGGCCGGTGCCGACCTGATTGATGTCGGCGGCGAATCCACACGCCCGGGCTCGCTGCCCGTCAGTGAACAGGCGCAGATGGAACGGGTATTGCCGGTCATTCATGCCCTGCGGCAGCAGTTGCCACCGGCCATCGCCATCACCATTGATACCACCCGCGTCAGCGTCGCCGCTGCGGCACTGGATGCCGGTGCCGACGCGATCAATGATGTCAGTGCCGCAGAAGATGACCAGGCCATGCTGGCCCTGGCTGCCAGCCGGGACTGCCCCATCATACTGATGCATCATCAGGGATCACCACTGACCATGCAGCAGAATCCATGTTACGACCATGTCACGGCAGAGGTCTGTGCGTTCCTGCGGCTGCGTGCCGAAGCTGCCTTACAGGCCGGTATTACCGGAGAACAGATTCTGCTGGACCCCGGCATTGGCTTCGGGAAGCGCCGTGAACATAACCTGCAGTTGCTGAAGGAGCTGGATCAGATCGTCGCGCTGGGCTATCCGGTATTGCTGGGCACCAGTCGCAAACGCTTCATGGGCGCCATCTGTGGCATTGATGATCCCGCCAGGCTGCTGCCTGCCACGATTGCGACCACTGCACTGGGGGTACAGTCAGGTGCACGCATATTCCGCGTGCATGATGTGGCCGAAAACAGGCAGGCTGCTGATGTGGCAGCCGCCATATGCTCTGCTGATTCTGCAGATCAGGCTGGCTGAACCGGAATGGAATGGCCTTTGCGGATGATGCGATTGGCGGCATCCACATAAATCAGGTCAGGATGAAACGCCGCCACCTCTTCCTGATCCAGCTGGACATAGGCACAGATGATCAGGATATCGCCCACAGCCGCCAGCCTGGCCGCTGCGCCATTGACCGAGATGACACCTGAGCCCGCTTCCGCGCGGATGGCATAGGTGGTAAAGCGTTCGCCGTTGTTGACGTTGTAAATGTGGATCTGCTCGTACTCATGGATACCCGAAGCAGCCAGCAGATCATCATCAATGGCGCAGGAGCCCTCGTATCCCAGTTCAGAATGGGACACCGTCACCCGGTGCAGCTTGGCTTTGAGAAGGGTCGTCAGCATGGAGAATCTGTCCGTTCAGACTTTCAACTGGATATTTTCCAGTTTAAGTCAGCCTCAGTCAATCTCAAGGTTGTCGATAAGCCGGGTTTTGCCCAGCCAGGCGGCCGCAAGCACCACCAGACGCTGCGCAGACCCCTCCGGCTCGGCCAGATCGTCGGCCTGTCTCACCACCAGATAGTCAGGACGGAACCCGGCCAGCTCAAGGCGGCGCGCGCCCTCCTGTTCCAGTTCGCGCCAGCGTGCAGCATCCAAGCGCAGTTCGGAGGCCAGCCAGACCAGCGTAGCATACAGGACGGGGGCAAGGCTTCTCTCTTCAGAAGTGAGATAACCATTGCGGGAACTCAGGGCCAGCCCATCCTCCGCACGCACCGTAGGCACACCCAGGATGTCGACGGGCACATTCAGATCCGCCACCATGCGACGGATCACGGCCAGCTGCTGGAAATCCTTGCTGCCAAAAAGAGCCACATCCGGGCGCACCAGATTGAACAGCTTGAGCACGACGGTCGCCACGCCACGAAAATGTCCGGGACGGGAACGGCCACAGAGCACATCGGAAAGACCAGGCACTTCGACAAAGGTATTGTCCGCGCAGCCATGCCCATACATGGTGATGTCATCTGGCACGAACAGGAGATCGGCGCCATGCGCTTCCAGCAGTTGTGCATCGGCCTCTGCCGTACGCGGATAGGCCGCAAAATCTTCGGAGGGACCAAACTGTGCCGGATTGACGAATACGCTGACGACAACACGCTCAGCTACCTTGCGCCCCTGACTGACCAGTTGCATGTGGCCGGCATGCAGATTACCCATGGTGGGGACAAAAGCAACCCTGTCACCCGCCGCACGCCAGACCTTGAGTGTATCTTTAAGGGCAGCAATATCACTGACGGTCAGCAACATCGTCATCCCGGTTAAAAGAGTGCTCTGCCGCCGGGAAACGGCACTCACGTACCGCCTCGACATAATGGGCAATCGCTGTCCTGACACAGCCGCCACTATCGGCAAGGAAGTTCCTGCAGAAGCGGAAACGGGCGTCAGTCATACCCAGCATATCCTGCAGCACCAGCACCTGGCCATCACAGTCGGGACCTGCGCCAATGCCAACCACAGGAATACTCAGCGCCTGAGCGACATCATGGGCCAGTTCACGTGGCACGCACTCCAGTACCAGCATCTGGGCCCCCGCCGCTTCCAGTTCCCAGGCCTGCGCCAGCAGACGGGCAGCAGATTCGCCATCCCTGCCCTGCACGCGGTAGGCGCCCATCTGGTAGACCGATTGCGGCTGTAATCCCAGATGGCCACAAACCGGCACATGCTGATCGGCGAGCGCCTGCACCACAGCAAGCCTGGAAGGTTCGCCACCTTCGAGCTTGACGGCATGGGCTCCGCCTTCCTGCATCAGGCGCGCAGCGGCAGCCAGCGCCTTTTCCGGCGTGCTATAGGCAAGGAAGGGCAGGTCCGCCAGAATAACGGCCTGGCGCACCACACGACTGACGCAGGTGGTGTGGTAAACCATGGCATCCAGTGTGGCATGCAGGGTGTCGGCATGCCCCTGCATCACGGTGGCCAGAGAATCACCTACCAGAATCATGTCAACTCCCGCTTCATCAAGCAGGCGCGCACTACAGGCGTCATAGGCCGTTAACGACACGATTTTCTGCCCGTTCTCTTTTTTCTTGTGCAGGGCAACCAGGCTACGCAGCCGTTCAGACATCATCTATACGCTCCAGTCCATTGAGGGGACAGTCCTGAAGAAGACTGGCCAGTAATCCGATTCCAGGCACGCTAAAACCGGGCGGGGCTATTTCAGCGAGCGGGTACAGCACAAACTCTCTTTGTGGCAATCCATAATGTGGCACAGACAGACGCTCGGAATGGATGATCTGGTCGGCATAGAGCAGCAGATCCAGATCCAGCGTACGGGCACCCCAGCGCTCTTCCTTGCGCACCCGGCCATGCAGCAGTTCCATGCGCTGCAATGCATCCAGCAGGGCAAGCGGAGCAAGACGGGTGGTGACGGCAATGACGGCGTTGAGGTAATCCGGCTGATCCGAAGGCCCCATCGGGCGACTGCGATAAAGGCCTGATCTGGCGACCAGTTGCAGGTCTGGCATGCGATCCAGTTCAGCGCAAACAGCCCTGAACACAGCGGCTACATCACCGAGATTGCCTCCCAGGCCGATGTAGGCCGTCACGGCATCATTCATGAGTCAGCAGGCACCGGCCGGTCACCACCATGACGTCCCCCACTGCGACGGCGGCGCTTGCGCGCTGCAGGTCGTGGACCAGCAGCTGCCGACTTGCCGGCAGGTTTACGCTCGTGCCGGGTCATGGCTTTCTGCTCGGCTTCACCTGCGACCTGGAACCGGGTCCACCAGTCGGCCAGCCCCTGATCCGCCTCGCCACTGGCGGCGCGCAGCAGCAGAAAATCGTAGGCGGCGCGGAAACGCGGATGGGTCAGCAGACGGAACGGACGCACGCCCTGCGTCTTTTCCAGACGTGGCTGCAGGAACCAGATCTCGCGCATGGGGATGCCAACCGCTTTGGGGAAAGCGGTATGCTGCACCTGTCTGGCAATCAGTTCAGAGGCCGCTTCCTGATAGGCAATCGCCTCATTCATGCCTTCGGCTGCCAGCACAGCGATGCGCATGCGCAGCGGCTCCCACAACAGGGCCGCAAACAGGAAATAGGGTGTGACCGGTTTGTCATCCGCAATACGCAGATCGGTGTTTTCCATGGCACGGGCCAGCAGCACCAGAGGGAAATTCCCCTGCTCGGTAGCCAGCGCCCTTTCGGTCATGGGGAACAGTTCAGCAAACAGGTGATACTGGCGCAGACGCTCAAAGGTCTGCAGCGCACACCCCGACATGAACAGCTTGATGACTTCATCGTAAAGGCGCGGCGAAGGAATATCCCGCAACAGCGGCGCCATGCGCGCCAGCGGTGCGGCGCAGTCCTGATGCAGACTGAACCCCAGTTTCACGGCAAAGCGGATGGCGCGCAGCATGCGCACTGGGTCCTCACGGTAGCGGGTTTCCGGATCACCGATCAGGCGGATCACCGCCGCCTTGTGATCGTCCATGCCACCGGTATAGTCAATGACGCTGGCACTATCCACATCGTAGTAAAGGGCATTGACGGTGAAATCACGGCGGAAGGCATCTTCTTCGATGGTGCCATAGACATTGTCACGCAGCACCATGCCGCCTGCTGACAGGCGACCTGCCTGGGTCCCACCTGAGGGCGCCGTGTCCTCTTTGGCCAATCCCCTGAACGTCGCCACCTCGATCACTTCCTGACCGAAATGGACATGCGCCAGACGGAAACGCCGGCCTATCAGGCGGCAGTTGCGGAAAACGGCACGGATCTGCTCCGGATGGGCATTGGTGACGACGTCGAAATCCTTGGGTTCCCGCCCCAGTAGCAGATCCCTGACACACCCACCCACCAGATAGGCTTCATAACCGGCACGCCTGAGCCGTGAAGTCACACGGATAGCATTTTCGCTGATCATGTCGCGGGTAATAGGATGCTGGGAGCGTCCGTAGACACGCCGTCCTGCAGGCTGCACTGGCGCAGCAGACGGTGAAGAGGCGGGCGTGGATGGACGGATGCCACCCAGTACCTTTTTAACAAAGTGTAGAATTTGCAGATGAATCCCTTCTTGGGATGGGTAAATAATGGTAACGGATGATACCGCAGGCCAAAGCAGGGCTCAATCCTTTCACCACACCAAGTTGCCTGTCAGGACTGCCCAAGACATGAACAATCAGTTACAATGCACCGCATGTCCCCATCGTCTAGCGGTCCAGGACTCCGCCCTCTCACGGCGGCAACAGGGGTTCGAACCCCCTTGGGGACGCCACATTCCAAGGCTTTCCGCCCATCGCGGATTGGCCGCCCATAGCCCGCTGGGCGTATTCTGGGTA
>JBEBBU010000036.1:0-4313 GCA_041158225.1 Pseudomonadota bacterium
CAGCGGCTGGCAGGAAAGACGCCGCCCCTGACTGACCACTTCCAGCTGTCCCTGCCCACCTCCATCCTCTGCAGTTTCAAGGGAAAACTCCAGACTCCAGGGTGGACCACCACGCCGGGTCACCGGCAATACCTGCATATCACCACGTTGACTGCGCCAGATCACACTGTCGATGGCCATGTCCGCATTCACCGCCATCCCGCTCATGCCACCTTCAGCACCATGACGGTTAAGATAGATCAGGGTATGCGCATCCTGCTGACAGTCAGCATCCGCAGCAAACGCTGCCAGCGCATATGTTAACCCCAGCGCAAAAATACCTAAGGACAGGACAGGATGGCGACTGAACGCATATGGGAACATGGCAGACCCGGAAAAATAACCGACAATGCAGACTTTATATCATGGGATGGGTTCCCGTTCTTGCAACCGGAGCATGTGAGTATGAGATGTGCCACATCCATGTGGCATTCAGGAGTGATTTGCGGTTACACACTCTGTGGGGCATTGCCGAATTCAATGCCCCACCAGTCGTGTTCCGCTGAAATTAATACGGAACTTCAAGTCAGGACTGTTTGGCCGCCCTGTGACAGATAAGAATGGCGTCACGCCAGTCTGCACCTGAACTGATGCCATTCTTGAAACAGGAGATGGTCTTTTCGGCATCATTGGTGCCAGCGCAAAGATTAATGATGTTGCGCCACTCCCAGTCAGATCCTTTACCCCAGCTGATTTTACCTGCGGCATGCTCGGTGTTGACAGCCGCGAAACATTTGCCGGGTTCCTCGGGCTTGGTTGTTCCGGCACATAGCTGCTGGAGATTTTCTTTTTGCCAGGTGGTGTTGTGCGCATTGTCCCAGGCAATTTTGCCCTGAACATTGTCCATGCACTGGGTATCATGATCAGCAGCATTCACGGTCTGTACAGGGACTACAGTAAGTGCAGTGGCTGAAATGATGGTCGCCATCATGGTCAGAAGAGATAAGCTAATCCTTTTCATTCTAATACCCCTTGTCGGTGATCATTTATCATTATCTTGGTGACTTGGCCGCTTTTTGATATGCCCGGTCACCCATTAAGGCATCCCTTTGATGAAACACAGCATTCATCTCCCTGCTTGCAAGTGGGACTTGCGCTTCAGGAGGGAAGTTCTTCCTCATTGGTGCGCTTTGAGTCTTAACTGGTAGAACTGTGAAAGGATCCGCATTGTTTGTGCAAGAAGTAACGCCACCGTAAGGCTATAGAGCGTTATTGCATACACGCAGCAGACAGCACATCATGCTGCCCGAGATCCATGATCTGGAGGAACTGAACATGACACTGGCACAACGATTCATTCAGTGGGAAAAAGAACTGGGACAGAAAGTCTATCCGGAGGGGCTGGAACAGGTAGCAGCCATCGCAACGGCACATGACTGAAAACACAGCTGCATATATCACCGGCCTCCTTGCTGTTGGATATTGCCTGCTACTGAAAGAAGGATCCAGCTGCACTGGTCTCTATCTGGCGCATGACAAGACCCAACTCGAAAGCAGCCTGACAGCGCTGCCCCGTGCAGTCTGCCACCAGCCTCACGATCCACAACTGATGGACTGGCTGAGCCAGTTGCAACAGGCCTTGCAGGATGGCGACTTCCAGCCCCACATCCCTCTGGCGCCGGCAGGCTCGCCCTTTCAGCTGCAGGTCTGGAGCATGCTGCGCACTATCCCCAGAGGCCGCACGCTGACCTACGGCGACATCGCCAGGGGGCTCGGCAAACCCGGGGCGGCACGGGCGGTAGGTCAGGCCTGCGGCGCCAATCCGATAGCCCTGCTGATTCCCTGCCACCGCGTGATACAGGCATCTGGCAGGACTGGAGGTTATCGCTGGGGGCTGGACATCAAGCAGGCACTGCTGGCACTGGAACTGGCTCAGAGCGCTTCGTTTTCGCCAGAAGGCGGCGACTCCTCACGCAGGGTATGAATCCGGTACCACAGTGCAAGCTCAGCAGCGCTTAGTCTTTCATCAACTCTGGCCACCGCCTCGAAACGTTCATGGTCTGTAAGAAAACCCAGTTGGCGAATCTGGCTGAGCAGCGTCTTGTAGTGCTCAACCGCATGCGCCGGATTTTCAGCGATACGGTGTAATGGAAGGCTGGCATACGTTTCCCGCGCCTGACGTTCCAGACGCGCACGCTGGATCAGGCGGTCGACATCATTCTGGGTCAGATGCAGCCTTGTTGCTTCCCGATACACCACTTCCGATTCTTCTTCAGAGAACACACCATCGGCCAGCATCTTGTACAACTGCTCGCGCAGTGACTCACGTTCCTGCCGTAACTGGTCAGAAAAAGCCGAGGTCAGCAGCGCCGCCGGAATGGCAAAGATACCGATACCCATGATGGCCAGCAGCACCGTGATGATACGCCCTGCCGGCGTGACCGGCGCAATATCGCCATAACCTACTGATGTCAGGGTAATCACCCCCCAGTAAATGGCCTGCGGAATGTTCTCGAATTTATCCGGCTGGGCCTCATGTTCAAACAGATAGCCCAGACTGGCCATCATGATCACCAGCAGCATCATGATAAAGCCTGCCGCCCAGAGCACCGACCACTCACGGTAGACCACCTGCATCAGCGTCTGCGTAGCGCTGCTATGCCGGTTCAGCTTCAGCAGACGCATCATGCGGAACACCCGCAGGAAACGCAGATCCACCAGGTGGTTCAGCGCAGCTTCGAGGAAAAACGGCAGAATGGAGAGCAGATCAACCACAAAGGAAAGACGGCGCGCCTGATTCAGGCGCCCCCAAAGGCCGTGGGCATAAGCAGGTTCCTCGACACAACTATAGAGGCGCAGCGCGTATTCTGCCGTGAATACGGCCACGGCAATGGTATCCAGCACAATGAACTCAAGATTGAGCATGCGATGGATACTGTTGACCGACTCCAGAATCACCGCTATCACTGACACCAGTACCCAGAACACGATAAAACCGTCAAACATCGCATGAAGGTCACCGCCATAATCGCTGGGGTATACCAGAGCGTGTACCTTCTGACGGAAAGTCCGGCCACGGTTCAGTTGCATGAAGCTCTGAGCCGCAGGCAGGATGAAACGGAACAGCTTCAGCACACGCAACAGCCTGAGCAGCCGCAGCACCCGCAGATCAATGGAGATGAATGCCTTGAGAAAGAACGGCAGGATAGCCAGCAGATCAATCAGGCCATACACACTGAAGATAAAACTCAGTTTCGGAGAACGGGCCTCCCGGTAGACAGGATCTTCCTCACAGAGATAGAGCCGGAAAGCATATTCCAGCGTAAATACAGCCACGGAAAAGATATCGAACAGATTGAAAAAATGCTGGTAAGGCTGATACACCAGCGGGATATGCTCGGCAATGATCGCCAGCACGTTCATGATGATGAGGATGCTGATCCAGCGATCCAGGGTTTTCTGGTAATTCCCCGTGCCACGCGGCTCCATCATCCTGCTGTAGAGCTGTTTACGGAAAGTAATGGAAGGCTTTGCATGCGGCACGATGTCTACATCCTGTCTTCAGAACAGCACTTGCGCCACACGCTGCGGGTAACCCGCAGCATCACAGACCGAAACCCGGATCGTGACCGGACGGTCTATTGGGTCGTGATAACTGAGAGGGGAAGCCTCAGCCACCGCCGTGCCTGTGACCTTTTCCAGCTGGATGGCCCCCGCACTGTCCGTATTCGGAGGCCGGCATGACTCTACATAATGGATAGGCTTCAGGGTATAGGGGTTCATCAGCCGGGATATGGCACCACCCGGATCAATCAGACTGAGAAAACAGGCCTCCCAGTGTTCAGGACCTCGATGATGTGTCTTCCCTGCACTCTCCGGACGACTCTCACCGTGAGCCAGCGCATGCTCAACCACATGACCACTGCAGGCTTCCGGATCAAAGTCACGGCTGAAACGGTTGGCATGTGCGTGTTGCAACCAGTCTGCCCAGATACGGCCATTCGCCATGGCATGATCCAGACGTACACCTTCTGTATAGGCAAGATGCCCAAGATGCAGCACCAGACCCATGAGGCAGGTCAGGAAAAGCAGAAACACCGCATCCCAAACAGAGAAAGCCGGCTTGATCCGATCAGATGCCGATGAATGCATCACCAGCCTCGCTGATGGCAGACAGTCTGATGCTTGACACCGAACTGCTTGCCTGCAATGCATCACTATAGACCCGGAAATAATGCGGGGTGTATCCGGTGGAGCGGCCCTGACGCGGGTTTTCCCACAACACTTCGACTTTCTGTCCCAGATGGCGCGCCATGACGCGCGCACGGCTATGG
>JBEBBU010000037.1:0-43453 GCA_041158225.1 Pseudomonadota bacterium
GCCTCGGTGCCCAGCAAGCGCCAACTCACGAAGATGCCACTGCTGGTGGCCACGGCGACGACGCCCCGGTCCAGGCGCTCGACCTGGCGGCTGCCGGCCACCGGACCGGCGGACGGCGCCGGGGCGGGCGCTGGCGCTGGCGCTGGCGCTGGTGCTGGCGCTGGCGCTGGCGCTGGATCAGACGCCTTTGACTCAAGTGGCGTGGTAATTTCCAGCTTGCTGACATCCACAATAAAGGAACAGATCACCTGAATCATGTCCAGATTATCTTCAGTATCCAGTATCAGCGCCTGCTGGCCAGTTGCCAGTGTATGCTGGCTGACTGGTCCCAGTAAGGACAGCTCGCTCAGCAATGCTGCAATATCCCTTTCAGGAAGTTCTGGCAGCCCGATCTGGTAGCGCACCCCCTTGGCTGGAGGGGCCATGGTATCCAGCGCGGCAGATACCGTCACGGATTCAGGCACAGCTTCATCAGCAATATCTTCTGCAGGCGCAACCACAACTGCATCTGAGGCAACATCGGCATCTACTTCGTCTGACAGGCTGTTCAATATTGCCAGCAGTTCATCAGCCGCCGCCTTGTCCAGCTCTACCTTGTCCCTCTGTGCCTCAAGCAGCCCGGAAAGCACATCCTTGGACTTGAGAAAAGCATCGATATGCGCTTCAGACATCGGGACCTCACCCCGCCTGATCCTGTCCAGCAGGCTCTCCATGACATGAGTAACCTCCGTCATTTCCGTCAGGCCGAAAGTTGCAGCGCCCCCCTTGATCGAATGAGCAACACGGAATATGGCATTACAGTCATCAAGGTTCTGAGCTTCAAGATCGAAGTCCAGCAGCAGGCGCTCCATGTCAGCGAGCAGCTCGCTGGACTCTTCGAAAAAGATTTCAAAAAAACTTTCCAGATCAAGATCCATGCTTCATCTACCCTAGAAGCCGAGACTGCTCAGAAGATCATCCACTTCATCCTGAGAACTGTAACGCCCTTTGTTGACATCCGGCTCAATCACCGGCCCCTCCTCCTCTCTCTGTGGCTGGTGGGTCCGCTGCAGGGCAACATCAAGACTGGTGCGCGGCAGTATGTGCGGATACTGCTTGAGCATCTCAATCAGTTGCATCTCGATTTCCTGCACCAGCGTCATCGCCTTGGATACTACCTGTCCGGTAAGATCCTGAAACTCCTGCGCCATCATGATATCCAGAGCCAGCTGATTGGTGCTGTCCACCTTGTCGGTCATCGTCGCAAGATGTTCATAGGTTCTGCTGATCTGCAGTTTGAGCGCATCGCTCAGGGCCGGCTCATCTGCCAGCACCTGTTCCCACTCCTGGGTCAGCGTCTGTGCTGTCTTTCGGATATCATTCTGCAGCGGGGTAATGACCTCAACCGCACTCAAAACCTTGTCAGCAGCATCCTGAGTTGTCTTGACAACATAATCCAGTCTTGTGTGGACATCGGGAATATCTCCTACAATGGTCTCAAGCACCTGGTCAAAACCCAGAGCCCGCAAACTCTCATGGAGATTCCGCGTGATGACAGCGAGGTGAGCAATCATATCCCCGGCGTCACTTGAAGGTGCAGCATCCTTTTGTGTCATAACTGAGCTCCTGGATTAGAAAGAACCAAAACCTCTTTCATCCTTGTCCAGCGGCAGGATGTCCTTGGGGGAAAGTGTCCTGGCAGATGCCGAAGATACCTCGCTACTTTCTGCCTGTGCGCGGACAGGCACGGCTGACTCCGCAGCTTTCTGCTTCAGCAGCAACTGCTGGATCTGAAGCAGCATCTCCGGTGAAATGTTTTCCAGACCAGGCATCAGTGCTGATCTGGCTGCTTTCTGACGGGGACGCAGACTGAAGCGGGCAATTTCCGTCTTGATACGTTCAGCCACGTCATTGAGGCCTGAAGATGATGCAGAAAGCTCCTCGGCCTGCTGGCTGCCATTCTGCGCTGCCTTGGCGACCTGATTCATGGCCACATTGATCTGGGACACGCCTCTGGACTGCTCGGTACTGGCAGTAGCAATCTCTGCTACCAGATCCTTGACCTTGATGACATTGGATACGATAAGATCCAGTGCATCACGGGTTTCTGCCGCGATCTTGACACCCTCGGCAACCCGACGGCTGGAATCTTCAATAAGGTCGGCGGTTTCCCGCGCAGCCTTGGCGCTACGTCCCGCCAGATTACGAACTTCCTGGGCCACCACCGCAAACCCGCGGCCATGCTGACCGGCACGCGCTGCCTCCACTGCAGCATTCAGCGCCAGCAGGTTGGTCTGGAATGCAATTTCATCAATCACCTTGATGATCTTGGAAATATTCTGGGCGGAAATATTGATGGCCTCCATGGCTGATGCCATGTTTTCCATCTTCTTCTGTCCAAGTTGCGCCGTCTCGGTCGCCCCCACCACCAGCTGGTTGGCAGTATTGGCATTATCGGTATTCGCCTTGACCTGACTGTCGGTCTCTTCAAGGCTGGAAGTCACTTCTTCGACCGAGGACGACTGTTCCTGTGAGGATGCCGCCATATTCTGGGATGCCGCATTCAGCTCTATGGCTGACTGTGTCATCTCCTCAACCGCATCCACAATCTGGTAAAGCGTTCCGTTCAGCCGGTCCAGACCATTCTCATAGGAGTTCTTGACATCGAGAAAATCACCATGGAACTCGCCTTCCAGACGCACACTGAGATTGTTGTTGCTCAGTTCGGCAATAGCGCCGGAAAGACTGTTGACCGGATTGATCACGGCATCCAGGGTCCTGTTGATGCCATCCACGATCTTGGCATACTCGCCCCTGTGACGGGCGCTGTCTGCACGCGTCGCCAGCTTCCCGTCGAGGGCTGCGTTGACCAGCAGATTGGTATCTTCCACCAGCATGTTCAGGTTGTCGCGCACGGCAACGATACCGCGACGGGTATCAATGGTGCTACCGGTACATGAAGCTTCCGGAGGCAGTTCAATATTCAGATCACCTTTGGAAATGGAAAAAAAGGCATTATTGATAGCCTTGAGCGCGGTATTATCGAACCACTCCACCACGGTATAAAGGCGCTTGCCTTCGCCATCAAAAATTGGACTGGCCATCAGGTTGAAATTGGAGTTGCCCAGCGTGATATTGGAGCGGACAGGCTTGCTCAGTGCATCCATCATCTTGCGCTGGTGCGCCGGATTCCTGTGGAAGATATCCATATTGGCGCCCAACACCTGATCCTTGTTGAAGTTGGGCAGGTTTTTCTTGATTTCAGGCTCGTTCACCTCAAACATTTGCTGCAAGGCGTCATTCATGTAAATGATGTTATAGTCCTTGTCAGCCAGCTGGATGTTCACGGAAATTGAATTCAGGATGGAATAAAGCAGGTTCTGGTTTTTCTCCCAGAGATCCATCAGTTTATTCACCATGGGAGCGCAATGGGGATCCTCACCATTCGGATCCATGCGTTTGGTAAGCACGCCCGATTCCACAGCAGCAAGCAGATCCTCCAGGCCATGGACGTATTGAATGTCGTTTTCATGCATTGCTGTCATCTCTTCTTCAATGGGTGATTGTGGGACTATGTTTTCAGTGGGTAACTCATCAGTGGGCTTTACAGCCTCCGTGGTCCACTCCAGAGGATCGTTGGCCATCCTTGATCTGGACCTGCTCCGCCGCGGCGTATTTTTCTGTTCAACCATGTTCGTTCAGTCTCTCACATGAATCGCTGATCTGCGCCCGGTCACGTGCGAATCATCGCACGCGCAAGCGCCACAAACTCCTGACATGCGCGATTTCTGGGGGCATACTCAAAAATACTCTGGGCATATCCCATGGCCTCGGCAAGCTGGACGGAGCGATGGATCACCTGCGGCAGCAGCTGCTCCGGAAACCGGCTCTGCAGACGCTCCAGATTTTCCTGATGCAGTTTCAGGCGCTGGTCATAGCGACTGCACAGCAGTTTGAGCTTGTCCCAGGAAACACCGCATCCAGACATCTGCTGTAGCAGGCGGCTGGTGCCCTGCAGGCTCAGATACTCGGCCTCGATAGGCGTAAGCACGCAGTCAGCCGCCCGCATGAGGCTGGCAACCGTGCCATTCCAGACTGGTGGCGCATCAATGATGCAGATACCGGAAGGCCAGACGATATCCGTGAGCCCGTCATTTTCAGGCCGCAAACCGGCATACCCGGGAAGCAGGGATAGTCCGGGGCGCAGCTCACGAAGCTGCCCACCCTGACCGGAAAGCCAGTGACCGACATGCCAGACACAGTCTTCGTCCCTGACCCCAAGCGCGGCAGTCAGATGCATCTGCGGATCGAGATCAATCAGCACGACTTCACGCTTCAGGACGCCAGCAATGGCAGCTCCCAGATTGAGGGATGTCGTCGTCTTGCCGACGCCACCTTTCTGATTGAAGACCAGAATGCGCATCCAGGTTACCCTGCTAGCAGCTAGAGCGCGGCATCATGCCCAACATCCAGGACTGGCATGGTGATTTCACCGGTATGAGAACTGACCAGGCGCTCGATATCAAGCAGTATCACCACTCTGTCATCCTGTTTACCCAAGCCCTGAATCACGCTGCCATCCTTGTCTCCGCTACCAAAACGGGGAGGCGCATCAATCTGGGCCGCAGCAATCTCCATGACTTCAGTCACGTGATCCACGATCAGGCCAACCGGCACATCATCAATATCAAGCACAATAATGACCGTACGCTCAGTATAGGCAATCTCCGGCATCCTGAAGCGGAGACGGACATCCATCACTGGAATAACCTTGCCGCGCAGATTGATTACACCCTTGATATAAGCAGGCACATCAGGCACCTCCATCACACGCTGCATACCGACTATTTCCGTGACATAACTGATGCCCACACCGTACTCTTCGCCGGCGATGCCGAAAGTCAGATACATGTCCTGAATGTTGTTTTCGTCATTGAAAACAAGCTCGGTATTTTCATTTTCATAGTTGCGTCCGCGCGTAGCGGCCACTTCGGTATTGCTCATACTGGGAGGCTCCTGAGAATAGGGTATGAACCGGGCTTAGCGTTTCCTGAGTGCATTGACAAGGGCCGCCGGGATCTGCTCCAGCGGTAGCACCTGCTGGGCTGCCCCGACCTGCTGGGCCGCATGAGGCATACCAAATACAACCGATGTCTTTTCATCCTGGGCATAGGTTCTGCCTCCTGCCTTGTAGATGGCCAGCAGGCCTGCGGCTCCATCCTTGCCCATACCCGTCAGGATGGCTGCTGCAGTATTGCGTCCCGCTTCGGCGGCCACCGACTCAAACAGAACGTCCACGGCAGGCCTGCTATAGTTCACAGGGGGCCCGGGCTCCAGCCTGACACGATATTCACCACCCGAGCGTACAACACGCATATGCTGGTCACCACCAGGTGCCAGCAATATCCTGCCAGGAAGAATACGGTCGTTGGCTTCCGCCTCCTTGACTCGCATCTTGCAGAGACCATTCAGCCTCTCGGCGAAACTGTGGGTAAACCCGGCCGGCATATGCTGCACAATGACAATGCCTGGGGCATCTGCAGGAAAAGCGGGTAATATACGGGTCAACGCTTCCACACCGCCGGTGGATGAACCGATGGCAATAAGACTGTCCGTGGTTTCCTCGATGCTGGCGACATCCTCAACGACTCTTGGGGTACTGCTGCGCTGCTGCATATAGCGCGAAACATCGACCCTGGCGGCAGCCTTGACCTTCTGATTGATGGCTTCCAGCATCTGCGGCAGCTCATCCACCAGACCGATCGATGGCTTGGCAACAACATCAACAGCACCAGACTCCAGAGCATCCAGCGTCACGCGCTTGCCTTCCTGGGTCAGGGAACTGATCATGACCGTAGGAATCGGCATGACCGGCATGAACCGCTTAAGGAAAGTCACGCCATCCATACGCGGCATTTCGACATCCAGCGTAATCACATCCGGTCGCAACTCCACCATCAGGTCGCGCGCCCGGTAGGGATCGGAAGCCATACCCACCACTTCCAGATCGGGATCATGCGCCATGCCGGTCGACAGCAATTTCCTGACAAGGGCTGAATCATCGACTATAAGTACCCTGATGGGTTTTTTCATTCGACTCATGACTGCTGTTTCTGGTAAATGCCACTGGCAATGCTTACCCATGGCGTATTGAGATCGCGGATGGACACGGTCACGCTGGTCAGCAGCCAGGTTCCAGGAGCCGCCACCTGATAGAGTGCATTCAGCACCTTGGCCTGCGTTGGCTTGTCGAAATAGTAAAGCACATTGCGACAGAAAATGACATGGAAGGTCTTGCGAAAAGCATAGGGCGTACTGGTCAGGTTCATGCGCCGGAAAAGACACATATTGCGGATATCCGGACTGACCCGATACTGGTTGATACCCGCTGATTCAAAATAGCGCGCCAGCATATCGGGTGTGGTCTGCTCCAGATGCGAGGCACCATAGATGCCTGCTTCTGCCTGCTTGATGATGGGTTCACTGATATCCGTACCAAGAATGGCAAGATTATTGTTGGCCCAGACCCGCCCTCTTTTCTCGGCAGCCAGCATGGCGATGGTATAAGCCTCATCGCCGGAAGATGCGGCTGCGCTCCAGATCCTTACCTCTTTGGAAGGAAGGGTTGGCAGAATGGTGTCGCAGAAGAAATCCAGCACCACTGGTTCACGAAAAAAATAGGTATGATTGGTGGAGCATGCGTGAATAACGGCAAGACGCAGTTCATGCGATGTATCCAGCGGCAGCAGTGACCAGAGGCTGAGCAGGTTATCAACTTTCTGCAGTTCACAGACACGCAGCAGGCGACTCATCAGCAGATCATGCTTCTTGTCTTCATAAAAGAAGCCACAGGATGTATGCAGCCAGGAGCGTATCTGCTCGAAAGCCTGCTCCTCCCGGGGCGACACGGTCATATCACGTTGCAGCATGTCTGTATCCTAGTGCTAAAGTCTCACAATCAAGCACGATGGCGACTTCGCCCGTACCCAGTAGCGCGTATCCAAGAGCAGCCCGGATGGACTCCAGCCGCCCCTGCAGGGGCTTCATGACCACCTGCTGCTGATCAAGCAGTTCATCCACAGCCAGACCAAGCAGCCCCTGACGTGTATTGAACACAATCACGATCTGCTGGCTGATTGGCGGGTGTTCACAGGGCTCATTATAGAACTGCTGCAGACGGCAGACCGGCACAATATTGTTCCTTATTTTCAGGATTTCAGCACCCGATTGAGCGCTGATCTGATACTCCTGCCGGCTGTCCGGGCGCAGAACCTCATTAACGACATCAATAGGCGCCGCATAGATACGCTGCCCCACCCGTACAATCATACTGTCCAGAAACACCAGCGTCATGGGTATGGACAGCATAACATCCGTTCCGTGCCCTTCCCTGGTCTCAAGGGTGATCCGCCCTCTCAAAGCCTGCATGGTACTGTTCAGCACATCCATGCCAACACCACGGCCAGAAAGATTGCTGACAGCCTCTGCTGTCGAAAATCCCGGGTGGAAAATTACTGGCCATAACGACTCGTCATCAGGATTTTCCTGTGCCCCCACCAGCCCCTTTTCCCGTGCCTTGCGTAAAATCTTTTCGCGATTGAGACCGCGACCGTCATCAGATACCGTAATCTGTATTTCGCTGCCTGACTGGGCAGCCTTGAGTACCACACGGCCAGTTTCAGGCTTGCCGATACGCGTCCGCTCCTCGCGGGTCTCAAGCCCATGATCGACTGAATTCCGCAGTACATGCAACAGTGGTTCATAGAGACGATCCACAATCAGCTTGTCAATCTCGGTTTCCTCACCGATAAGCTCAAGCTCGATAGCCTTGCCAGTTTCACGTTCCAGCTCGCGCACAGTCCGGCGCATGCGACGAAAAACCTCACCGATCTCGACCAGGCGGAGGCTGGAAGCGGCATCCTGTATCTCGCGCACCACCAGTTGCAGCCTGTGAGCCGACTTTTCAAATTCAGGCAGTGACATACCGGCAATATCCGGGCTACGCACTGTCTCGGAAACACTGAGACTAAGTTCACCCACAAGATCCATCAGCACACCAATCTTGGCGGCATCAATCCGCAACAGGGTGCTGTTTTTGTCGGTCAGCGCCGAATCCACCGCCGGATTAGTCATGCCTGGCTAGTACCTGCGTCCTGAGGCCACATATGTCTGCTGGTCCTTGCAAGCCTGCAGAGCCCGGGCCACCTTCTGCTCCACGGCCAACAGGGCGGCGGCGGCATCACGCAGACCTGACTGGCTGAGCCAGGGCGCATTATTGATCTGCTGCACAGCCTCCAGTATACCGGCCAGTTCATCTTCCAGATCTACCGAACCGGGAGAGTCATCAGTCACCTCCATGTTTTCTGCCAGCTCCCTGTCGGTGAGCACCTGTCTTAGCTGGAAAAGGCACTTACCCTGATCCAGTGCTTCAAGGCTGTGCTGGAAAGCACTGACTGTGAGTCTGCTACCCAGCAGAAAATCGAAAAGCACACCTGTCTCTGCAAACACAGTGACATTGGTAATGACGCTGAGAGAGGGGTGCTCTGCCATCCATACCGAGAAGCGCTCTGTCTCGCTGTCGTCAGAAAAATCGGCACGGACAATAAAGAAGTGTTCGTCACGCAGCAGCCCATCCAGAACATCACGTACATTTTCAGGAGAGAGCGTCTTACGAAACTCCATGGGAATACCCAGACGTCCGTGCAGGTAATTGGCAGATTCAGTGCTTGAATCAATAAAAGCGGCAGACGCTGCACGATGCAGCAGTTTTTCCACGATCATCATGTCGGGAATTTCACCGCGGGCACCCAGATCCATCAGGTTCTCCATCTCACGCAGATAGAGCTCTCCGATATCCAGGGCAATGCCACGCACCGATGCAGCCGGATCACCTGCCTCACGGGTAAATAGATCAAGCACGACCATACTCAGTTCCGCAGCACGCTCCATGCCATAGTAACGACAGGCATGATGCAGTCTGCGAAACAGCATGGTCAGGGATTTGAGGTAAGGCTGCGCCGGCTGTCCCCCACGGATTTCGCCAAACATAAGTCTGACGGTCTCCAGTGTTTCCCTTACATTTTCGGCACAGAATGTTCTCAGGATAATCATGGCTTCGACCGGTGACGAAGCACCGCCCGCATTCATGTTTTCCTCAATGGCCGCCAGCTCCTCGTAAAGTGCGTATTCAAGATTGTGCAGATGGACACACCTCTGTTCCGCCGGGAGCGTTGCCAGTTTAGGGAATGATGTTGTCAGAGCCACCACGCGCACAAAACCATGCTCGGAAGCAGCCTGCGCGATGACATCACCAATCGCGTAAAGCTCGGCAAAATCAGGAGTGTCATCCCCTGACTGACGCCATCTGTTTTCGACTATCGACAGCTCACGCAACGGTTGAACCAGCTGTTCAAGAAAACTGCAGGCTGTCGTCTCATCACGGGCATCATTACCAGGCTGCGGATCAAAAAGATCATCCATCAAGCCCAGAGCATCAGCAATATCATATCCCATTGTGCATTATCCCCTGCGGATTCTGTTACTCACTCACCCTACCATGCGCCCGGCCGCCCTGCTTTCCTCTGGCAAGCAGATGATCCATATTGAGAACCATACCAACATTGCCACTTCCAAGCAGGGTACACCCGACAATACCTTCCATCAATGCAAGAAACCCCTGTAATGGGCGGATCAGCACCTGTTGCTGCCCCAGCAGTTCATCCACCGGGATAGCAACCGATTGCAGGCCGGCCTTGCCCGCAATCACAAAAATCTGGCGGCCAGCGGAGTCCGCTGCCTCAACCACTGGATCCCGGTCAACTGATCCGGCGCGGAGATGCCGGATGGCAACCACCTGATCATTGTCCAGCCGCAGCACCCGATGGGAGGCTCCATAGGCTGATACCTGCACAACAGCTGACGATTCGGGCAACACGATACGCTGTATAGCCGCAATCGGAACCACATAATCAATACGACCAACCCGCAACACCATACCATCCATCACGGCCATCGTCAGTGGCAACTGAAGATCAAAGACAACCGTGGCACTATCCTGATCTATGCTCCATACCAGGCGGCCGCCACGCTTCTGGACATCCTGTGCCAGATGACAAAACAGATCTCCGGTCGATGATGGCAATTCACAGCTGGAGCCTGCCATATGCACACTGACGCTATCTTCTGACCTGACAAGCTCCACGCTGAATGAAGGACCACCACTCTGGGCATGGCAGACCCGCTGTCTGACACAAACCTCCAGAAGCTGGCCCATACACTGCTGAAGCTGCTCAAGTGTACGACTGTCAACCTGCTCATCCAGGCCGCGCATAAAATCCAGCTGTATGCTGCAGGCAGTTTCAGCACGCAGGGCATCGACACGGCCTGACAGCGCCGATGCAAGCACCGTCACCGACTTGACCTGTTCATCCATGACCACATCCTGCAACTGCTCGACAAGCGACTGGGCATGAAGATCAATCTGCAGCAAATGCTCGACTTTTTCCTGCCACGCCCCCAGATACTGACGCAGTGCGTACTGGATACCTGCCAGAGGCAGACCATATTCAACGAGCATGCTCTCGACGCTGCGCACCATATCCTCGTCTTTGAGCTGCTGCAGCAGATAACGGTTAGTCGCCTGACTGGTCACCAGTTCGCCCATGGCCGTCATCATCCGGGCCGCCAGATCTGCATGCTCACTGGCACAGGTACTGTCCTGCGCATACGGATCCAGCGCTGGATCAGCTACGGCTGTTGCGCCGGGCGCCATGATATCCAGCACTAGCGTAAGAGGATCTGCCTGGGGAAAGTCTTGCGCATACAGCGCAACTAACGCCGCAAACAGTGGGGAGAGCCCATCCAGGCCTGCGGAAAGGGTGTCGTCGATGTTGCCAAGACACTCAATCCACTCATCAAACCCAAGCTGCCTTGCTGCGTGCAGCAGCTTTTCAGCCTCAGCAGCTATTCTGGCTGCCAGTGCCGTGCTATCGCCTGGCGTACCCGCAATCTCATGGATAAGGGACAGCGACTGCCTAGCCATATCCGCAAAAATCTGGCGGTAGAGCGGATCGCTGGCCAGTTGACCGGGATCGACCGGCTCGAAAATGAAAGCCTCATCCACCATTTCGGGTACAGCCACCGCGTGAGGATCAGTATATTCGGGATCAGGCACAAGATCGTGATCATGTAACGCAAGCGATGCATCAGGCTCTGCCTCAACATCCTGCACCAGTATGATTTCATCATCGACAGCAACGGATACCATAGGGGCACATGTTTCCGCGTCATCTCCGTCATCAGGATGCTCTGAAGCCGTATCAGCCTCATCCCCCTCGGCATGAGCGGTGGACAGAGTCACTTCTTCATGCTGATCGCCAGAGCCAGACATCGGCGCAAGGGCCATCCGGTTACACTCGCGGATTTTTTCCATGCGCGCCATAAGACCAGCGGTAGGCGCAGGATCCACATCGCCCTTATTGCCAATGGATTCATGCAGCATACCCCAGAGGGTATCCACAAGCTCAAAGAGTATGGCGTGCAGTTCACCGGTCAGGGGAACACCTTCATCCCGGATCTGCCCGACCAGATCCTCGCCCAGATGCGCACGTGATTCAATAACACTGAAGCCCATACTACGCGCACCACCCTTGAAGGTATGGATGGCGCGGAAAAACGCTGCGATCAGAGACTGTCGTTCAGGACTATCCTCACTGGCAACCCGAAGCGCACTGAGAATACGCTCCATATCTTCAAGTGCAGTGCCACCTTCCTCGGCGTAAAGGTTCCAGAAATCCAGTGCATCATCATCCATGACGGATACTCATGGGAAAACACCCATTCATTGGCTGACCAGTGTTCGCATGGTCTGGATCAGAAGATCACCACATTTTTCCGCGAGGTCGAAAGACACCGCACCTGATGGCTTGCTGACGATGGCGTCAGCACCCAGTGCGCGCGCTTTTGCCGCGTAGCTCGATCCACTCAGCGCAACGGAGGAAAGGATGATGATTTTTGCGTTACTCTGCAGTTTGGCAAAACGGAGAAATTCAAACCCGTCCATCTCAGGCATCTCGATGTCCAGCAGAATCAGTGCAAGCGCCGGATGATTCTTTATCTTGTCCAGAGCATCACGTCCATTGACTGCACTGTCCACAATGCTGAACTCAGGATATTTCCTGAGCATTGTGGCAAGAATGGTACGCATCATGCTGGAATCATCCACCAGCATCACTTCATGGGACATCAGCAATCCTCTTCGTCAAAAACACAGCCACATCTACCGTCAGTGATCAGTCTGACTTTCTACAGCTTCACGGGCCTCACGCATGTATACATTGAGCAGGGCAAGATCATGGATCGCCATATTCTGTGCGTACTGCATGGCAAACGCATGAAACGCAGTCACCTCTCCCTGCTGCAGCAATCCCAGAAAGTCATCAAGAAAACACTGGTCAAGGTCTTTCCAGCGATGCTCAAGCTCCCCGGCAGTCCTGTCATTCATACCAAGATTCACCGCCAGGGCATGACTGCGCTGCGCCCTGAGGTCATCTCTGGCATCGGCGCTTGCAGCCCAGACTTCGCGCAGAAGTACGAGATCCTGCCTGCGACGCAATATCCTGACAGCAACAGCAACGATAATGAATACACAAGGGATACTGAATCCGATTAAAAAGGCAAACCACACATCTTCCCGATTCATCAAAGATTGCAACATTGACGCCCACCGCATGCTGATCAATACAACCATCCGGCTTATGCTAACACCTTCATGCGATACTTGAAATGTAAATCAATCATGCCCCGCTCCGTGAGGGCATGCTGGCCTCTCCGTGGACACCCTGCATGAATAGACCCTATAATCGCCGCAGCATATACCTGTTTTTAAAGCCAGCTTTGTGGGGAAATTTCCGCATGTTCAGCTTCCTGTTTTCAGATCAATATCGGCTTAACCAGCGCATGATCGCATCGATGTCGGCCATTACCGCCAAAATCATGATTGCGGACAGGAACCGGATCATCATATACGCCAACCAGTCCGTGCTGGATTTTCTCAGTAGTGTGGAGCCACAGGTCAAACTGGCGCTACCACATTTTGCCGCCAAGAATATTGTGGGATCTTCCATGGACATTTTCCACAGGAATCCCCAGCATCAGGCTCAGCTGCTGGAAAACCTGACAGGTATCTATCGCGGCGACATGACAGTGGGCGGCGTCGCCATGTCGGTACTGGTACAACCCCTTCTGGATCACAGGCAGCGACGCAATGGCTATGTTGTGGAATGGATAGACCGGCGCCAGGAAATCGCGGTTACGGAAAGCCTCAAGGCACTTGCAGATGGGGACAGCCGCAAAGCTGCGCAGGCAGCAGCCACCGCCACGCAGGCAGCCATTAATGCATCCGCACTGTCCGATCAGGTATGGGCAGCACTGCGCGCCGGCCTGGACCAGGCCATCACCGCCATCAACCTGATGATTGAAGACGCCAACAGGCTGGCACATGCTGCGGCTGAAGGCAACCTTTCCGCCAGAGCCGATATTGACCAGCACAAGGGCGACTATCGCAGAATCATCAGCGACGTCAATGACACACTGAATGCCGTCGTTGCCCCCATCAATGACATCATGGCCCTTATGGCCGAAGTAGAAAAAGGCAACTTCTCGCTGACGCTTGACGCCGATCTGAGCGGCGATCTGGCACGACTCAAGCAGAGCATCAATGCCAGTCTGAAAATGCTCAGCGCCTCATTCACCGAGATCAGTGTTTCCATTGGCGCCATGGCCAAAGGCGATCTGACCCGGCGTATTGAACTGGATATTCCAGGTGAGCTTCACCAGTTCAAGCAGAATATCAACGCCTCCATGGATGCACTCTCGGCCTCATTCAATGACATATCCGACAATACACGACAGGTTGCCCGGGCTGCCCAGGAAACCTCGCACTCACTCAGCCAGATCAGCGATGATGCCCAGCACCAGATGCAGTCCATCAGCATGATTGCCGGCGCCATGCAGCAGACAGCCGACTCGGTGCAGAACATTGCCCATAATACTGAAATGGCCAGCGTCAAATCCCGTGAAGCGGTCAGTATCATGCGGGAGGGCAAAACCCAGATGGCCACTCTGGTAGCCACCGTCAACAGCATTGCCCTCAATTCAAAAGAAATCAGCAAGATTACCGGTGTTATCGAAAAAATCGCCAACAAGACCAATTTACTGTCCCTGAATGCGGCCATAGAAGCCGCAAGAGCGGGTGATGCCGGACGGGGATTTGCCGTCGTGGCGGATGAAGTAGGCAAACTGGCGGCCAATACCGCAGACTCCAGCCAGGAAATAGCACAACTGATCGAGCGTGCCGTACAGGAAGCAGGTCAGGCACTCAGAACCGTGGAAATTGTTGCCGAGGAAATGCAGCGTATCGAGAAAGGCGCCAGCGAGACTGATGCCATGCTTTACCGGATCTCGAGCGCTGTTGAACAGCAGAACACGGTTGTCCATGAAATCAATTCCAGCATCAACCGCCTCAACACCATTGCAGTATCCAATGTGGCTGCCAGTGAGGAAATCATGACCTCGGTACTGGAACTCTCAAAAATTGCAGACTCGACACGCCGTGAAGTAGAAAAATTCAAGGTCTAGCGGGGGAAAAACCCTCGCCCATGCAGCGCTGATGGAATCCCAGCAGGTCAAACGGTCGACGCATATGATAAAACTGCTGCCCGGATACTGTCATGTCGGTGAAAACACCGTCGAAAACCTGATACAGCGGATCTGGCAGCAAACCGCACGGGGGTAGCGCCTGCATGGCAGCGACACGATCAGAGCTGCCGCTGATGCCTGTGACCCTGTCAAAAAGCAGCGCAATTTTCTGCCCCGGCATGGATGAATAAACCATTGCCATACACAAACTGACATGAACGCGTTGCCGCGCCTGCAACAACTGCCCCATATCAATCACTGCCAGAACCTCATCACGCCAGGCCAGCTGCCTTCCATCCGAAGAAAACATGTCTGGCTCAGGCTTCAGAATTTCGTGCACAGCAAGCGCATCAAGCAGAACCTTATAGGCATCAATCTCTGCTTTCACCAGTAACAGGCTCATTTGGCGACAACACCACCTGCACCCTCCACATGCAGCGCCGCACGCTCTGCAGCCTGCCGGGGCACTCTGCGCTGTGACATCTGCTCAGCTATCCGCAACAGATCATCACCATCCAGAATAAGCACGATCGTCCCATCTCCCATCACCGATGCACCACCTACACCAGGCAGCTCTACCAGGCGCTTATGGACATCCTTTACAAACAGCTCGCGACGCCCGACAAGCCTGTCAACCTCAACAGCCACCATCTGCTGCCCGTCGGTAATCACCATGGCGGTACGAAACCGCAGTGTGGCTGGCGCCAACGCTGGGGAGGCAGGCCCCGCAAAGCCCAGAAGGTCAGCCAGCGAAACGACAGGAAGAAAGTTGCCACGCAGCAACAAAGCGTCCCTACCCTTGATGGTCTGAATCGCAGCCCCATCGACTTCAATCACTTCAGCGATGTAGCGCCCGGGAATAGCGAGTGCCTGCCCCGCCACCTCTACCAGCATCACATCCTGTACGGCAGCGGATAATGGCATCTCAAGCGTGAATGTGGTACCCAATCCCTTTTCCGAACGGATGTGAATGGAACCGCCCATCTTGCTGACATTATTGCGGATGACATCCATACCTACCCCGCGACCGGAGGTTTCCGTCACTCGGTCTGCTGTCGAAAATCCGGGCATGAACAGAAAATTATAGATATCATCCAGAGAAAGCAGCTGCGCGGCAGCTTCATCCACCCAGCCTTTCTCCATGGCTTTTCTGATGATTTTCTCGGGGTCAATCCCCCTACCGTCATCGCTGAGCTGTACAACAACGCGCGCACCCTGCTGATAGGCGCTGATCTGGATATTGGCGGTAGCAGACTTGCCAAGCGCCTTACGCTCCTCCGCTGACTCAATGCCATGATCAACGCTGTTTCTGACCATATGCAACAGGGGATCCGAGAGTATTTCCACCATAGCCTTGTCAATCCTGACCTCCTGACCAAGAAGATCAAGCCGGATCGATTTACCCAGTGCCTGGGCAAGATCTCTGACCACACGTGGAAAACGCTTGAGTACTGTCTCCATGGGAACCACGCGCATCGCCATGGCACTGTCATGCAACCTGGATAATGCGCTCTGGATCTGGGCGTCCACTTCGGCCAGTTTTCTGGCCTGAGCTTCAAACGCATCAGAAACCCGCAGTAACCGTTCCTGAATATCCGCTCCTGCCTGCGCCCCATCAATCTGGCTGATCATGCCCTTGAGCATCAGACGGGCAGCCCTGGTTTCCTCAGCTGTCACAATATAATTGAGCTGTGCACGAATCAGCACCATTTCGCCAATCTGTTTAACCAGATTGTCCAGAACCTCTCCCTGTACACGGATGGCTGCCGACTGCCCCCGAACCGAAGCATTCGCCGGTAGCGGAGAAGCTGCGGGATTCGCCAACGCCACATCGTGATCCGGGGAGGTTATGCTGGCATCGTGGTCGACACCCATGAGCAGGAGCTTATGGCTGGCATCTATCTGCTTCAGGGCACTGTCAACGCCTGCGGCATCCAGACTGGAAACCACCAGCATCTGATACCAGCACTCACCGCCGATAAAACGGGATGTATTGGTAATGATTCGCCCACATCTGGCTACCCAATCGAGAAAATCACTGGCAACATCCTCGGAACGCTCCAGGTTCACCAGTACTTCATGCAGGAACAGCCCCTCCTCCGTAGCCTGCATGAGTTCGCGGATATTCGCGGATGATAGCGCTTCCCTGATATCCTCACTAAGCGGAAGACTTGCCACAAAAGCCTGCTCAGCCTCCATGGAACTGTCATCTGATACTTCTCCATGCTCTGCAACCCAGATGCAACGCTGCAGACGTTCCAGCAGTTCATGCTCATCCGCCACAGTGACCGATGCATCAGATGATAACTGGCATGCACGGTTCACAGACTCCCTGGCAATATCAAGAATTTCCGGCTGCATCGGAATATCACCCTGCACGATGCGACCGAAGACATCCTCAACAAAAGGCAGAAGCGCCTCGTCCTTTTCAGGGCAGAGAAAACGCAGGCCAGCATTCAGACGCGCCAGATGCGCCTGCACTGCATGCAGTCCCGGCATCATGCTATCCGCGTCAGCAGCGCCAGACGCATAGTCTATGTCCAGCTGATCCAAAGTCTCATGGATGCCGGCACAGGCCAGCTGCATGCTGGAAGCCATGACGGCCGCCAGTGCTGTGGCAAGTTCACGACGGCCACCCTCCTGCCCCGCCTCTTCCTCAATATATCCAAGAAGCTGGTAATACTCCATCACCAGTTCAGCCAGCTGGCTGCTTGCAGCGCTTCCTGCGGTCAGATACTGCGGCCCCGCCTCCCATAGCGCCAGGAGTGCCTCCATGACTTCGGCCAGCCGGGTAAAGCCGACTGATTCAGCCGCACGGGCAAGCGTACTGAGTGTGGAAGCCGCCTCTTCAACGGTCTCATCGCGAAAGGGCCCCCCCCCCAGAAGGTCGCAGAAAACAGGCATGTTTTCCTGCAGAAGCTCCAGAAAAAAACACAGCATTTCCGGGTCTTCATGCAAAGCCAGATCATCGCTGACATGATCTGTCGCCGCAGCCTGCTCAAGTTCAAGATAGAGCTCGGGACCACCCGCCTGAACAAACAGGGCAGCCATGTGTTCCAGCAGTCCGGCGGTGACAGGCGCATCCATGCGCTGCTCTGTTGCCAGCACGCCCAGACGCTTCATCTCGTCCACACACTGCAACAGTACTGCCAGAAAATCCGCGCTGACGGCCATACCCCCGTCCCGCACCAGCCCAAGCAGGTTTTCAGCACTATGTGCCAGCCTCTCCAGGCTGAACATGTCAACCGCTCCAAACAGTCCTTTCAGCGAGTGAAAGGAGCGGAACAGGGTCGTCACATCATCGACCGCCCCTGCAGAAACCTCCATCTCGACCAGGATACGCTCTATGGTTTCCAGATGCTCCTCAGTCTCAATGGCAAACTGAGCCCAGATGCTCTCTACAAAATCGTCGCTCACAGTCTTTTACCTGCAGGAGGGAGGATGTCAGGTCTTGAACTTGTCAACTTCCTGCCGTGTATCACTGGCGATTCTGGACAGCTCGACAATGGTTGCCGTGATTTCCTCAGCAGCGGCAGCATTGCTTTCGGCAATCTTGTTCAGACTGGCCACATTGGCACTGATTTCCTGAACAGCAGCACTCTGCTGGCCAAGCGCTACGGAAATACGGTGCATCATGGTTTCAGCCTCGACAGAGCCCGTTTCAATGGCGTCCATGTCCTCACTGACTTCCCTCACAGTCTGCACTGCACGATTGGCATCAGAAACCGCCTGCTGTACAAGATGTACGATCTCCCTGCTGCTTTCTGCACTATTGGCGGCAAGCTTGCCAACTTCTTCAGCCACCACGGCAAACCCTCTGCCATGCTCCCCTGCCCTGGCAGCCTCAATGGCGGCATTCAGACTGAGCAGATTGGTTTTATTGGCGATATTCTCAATCACTTCCGTAATACGGTTAATCTTCTCGCTGTTGGCTGCAATGCTGTTGACTACCTCCACCATTTTTTCCATCTTGGCCTTGCCCTCCCTGACAATGGCTACTGCTGACTGGGAGTGTCCACTTGCAGATTCCGTATTATTCATCACCTCGGTCACGGAAGCTGCAGTTTCACGCGCAGACGTGGCAATCTGGTTAATGGCATGCATCTGGTGCTGGGCACCATCGCTGATATGCCCAATAGCGTTGCTTGACTGCTTGGCTGCCACGGCCACCTGCTGCATATTGCCATGGATAGCCTTGAGTGACATGGCAAGCTCATTAAGACTATGGTTGATATCTTCACGCAGCATCACCATGGCACCGCCACTTTCAAAGGTCAGGCGCCCCGTAATGTCACCCTTGGCGACGGATGCCATCACCTCGCCAATATCATCCATCATGACCTGCAGTGACTCCATGGCCGCATCCACATCCTTGATGATATGACCCTCAAGATGCAGATCAGTACGCTTGCCAAACTCGCCTGCCTGGATGGAATGCATGACTGAACTCAGGCTTTCCATGGTAGAACCGACTATTTCAGCACTTCCATTCACAGCCATCTTCGTCACACTGAGATCACCCGGCATGGTGGCGACTACGCGGCGACTGAAATCACCCGCAGCCAGTGCCAGCGATACCTGGGAAACATCGCCCAGCGAGGTTTCCACCATATCGACACCGCAATTGAACAGCTGGGCAATCCTCCCCAGCTCATCTTCACCGTAATAACTGATTCTGGCACTCAGATCCCCGTCATCAAAGGCGCGCAAGCCCTTTTCAATAGCCTTGAGCGTCGCTGAAGTATGACGCCCCATCCAGTAAGTCAGCGCGGTATTGGCAGCAAGCAGCAGCAGGATCAGGGACAGCTCAGCAATGCCAGGTTTTGCGTTGATGGCAAGATGGATAATGGCAACCAGTGGCAGCAGACTGGGCACCCACCAGCGCACGGCCAGGGAATAACGTCCCAATATGCCAGACTGCCGGCGGCGTCTGGCCAGGGTATCCAGCTTGACAGCCTCGCCCGCCCTGATGCGCTGATAAAGCCCATCCGCTGCGGCAATAGCCTCACGCGATGGCTGTTTTCTTACTGAACGGTAGCCGACAAGCTGACCATTTTCGTAAACGGGTGTCACCTGCGCACTGACCCAGTAGAAATCACCGTTGGCGCAGCGGTTCTTGACGATACCCATCCACTGTTTACCAGCCTTGAGGGTACGCCACATATCGGCAAACAACTCCTCGGGCATATCGGGATGACGTACCACATTGTGACTTTTACCGATCAGTTCTTCTGCAGAAAAACCCGTGACCTTGCAGAACGCCGTATTGGCCGTCCTGATGACGCCCTTGGTATCCGTCTCAGATACCAGAACCTCATGTGCCGGATAGAACTGTTCTTTCTGGGTAACAGGGAGATTGATCTTCATTTTGAGTACCTCATTGAATCCTGGGGATGAATCTCCCTGTAACTTGTCAGGCAAGCCCTGCGGCCTTACGACAGGCCCTTGTCACGGCATGCCCGCGCTTGGTTACCAGATCCATGCTGACGGCACCACCAGGCTTGGAGATCACGTCAAAGGCACCGAGCTTTCGTGCCATGAGTGCCTGCGGCGAACCAGTCTGACCCACAGAGGATATGATGATAACCTTGGCAGAGGTAATCAGTTTAAGCCGCTTGAGACATTCCAGTCCATCCATGACGGGCATCTGGATATCCAGCAGGATGATGTCAGGCTTCAGGGTTTTCACGGCATCCAGCGCCTGTTTACCGTTGGCAGCATCACCAACTACATCAAGATTGGGATCCGAACTGACGATAGTCCAGATCAGCGTCCGCATCACGGAACAGTCATCAACGATGAGCACTTTTTTTGCCATGGAAATCCTCCCGGTTTATTGTTATTTTAACGAAGCCTGAAGCCCATCAGGCACACCAGCGCGCAAGGCGCTTGCCTATATCTTCGACCGACAGCACATCAGCCACCACACCTGCGGCAATGGCAGAACGTGGCATGCCATCCACCACGCAACTTTCCGGACTCTGGACGAGCACTGGCATTTTCTGCTGGTACAGCATCTGCGCACCTCGCGTCCCATCATTGCCCATACCTGTCATGATAACCCCTACAACACCCACTGAAAGTTTAGACGCAGAAAGAAAGAGTTCGTCGGCACTCGGATGAATATTTTCGGCATGATTGAAGTGCTGGTAAAGCATCAGTTTTCCGGATGCACTTTCCCTGACAACACTATCAGTATCGCCAGGAGCAATCACCACCATACCGGCCTCAAGTACCATGCCGTTGCTGCCCTCCAGTACATTGAGCCCGGTTTCATTGCGCATGTGCTCGGCAAAGCGCCGGGTGAACACAGCCGGCATATGCTGGGCGATGACAACAGGACAGGCGAGCCGCCCCATGCGCATCAGAAACTTTGGCATCATGGCAGGACCTCCCGTACTCACTCCCACCACAATCAGATCAACCTTTTTCTGGAGTCTGGAACGTGAAACCGCCTCAGAAGGCCTGCTGGTTTCTGTATTTCTGGCCACTGATGACCTGACCACCATCCTGTTACCGTGACGCGCCCAGTAGCGGACTTTTTCCAGCAGACGCTCGCCAATCTGCACGATATCCAGCTGGACAAACGCTGACTTTTTGGAAACAAAATCAACTGCTCCCATCTCCAGCGCCATCAGGGTTGCTTCGGCGCCGCCATCCATAAGTCCACTGAGAATCAGCACGGGACAATAGCTACCCTTGATAATCAGGTCAGACTGATCCATCACACCATTCAGGGGTTCATCAATGTCCAGCACGATAACATCGGGATGGTGCAGCGTGACCGCCTCCAGTCCAGCCTGGCCATTTCTGGCATCGCCAACAATTTCGATATCATCCTGCTTTTCCAGAAGTTTGCGCACCGCCATACGCATGAACGCGCCATTGGCGATGATCATGACCCTGATCGGTTTATCTGCCATCCAGCGAGCATCCATCGGCATGTAACATTTGCGAAACGCCTTCGATCGACAGGACAGAGTACAGGCGCCCTTCATGGCGCGCCACAGACTCCATGACGTCATGAGAGGCTGCGACCACTGCAAGAATATCTTCTTCGGCTATTTCAATGACTGAATGCACTGAGCTCACCATCAGGGCCCACAATGCGTCATCACGGTTGCGTAACAGGAGAAGGCTTTTCCTGTTCATCTCATGAACAGAAGCTGCTGACTCAACACCGCAGATATCCAGTACCGGCACTATATCGCCATGCACATGCACGACACCTCTCAGATACTGCCCACGACTGGCCTCAGGCACTCTGGTCATACTAAGGTACTCTTCGATCCGGTCAACACTGGAAAGCGCCACCACATACCACTCTGCCTGCAACTGGAAAGAGAGAAAACGTCGAACCACTGATCTGGCAGGCAGGGTATGATTTCCGTTACCACCTGCATCAGGCCTGGCAAGATACTGCCGGTAATGATCCTGATGAACTGGCGCCACAAGCCCCCTCATGTCAAGAAGCCCCACAAGACCCAGTTCTTCATCATGCAGGTAGGCTGCTATTTCGCGCCCCTGCTCAACCTGTTGCACATCATTTTGGCAAAAAACAGCAAAACCGGCAACCTCGTCCACCAGAAGACCGAAGCGCATGTCTTCGTGCCTCACGACCACCATCCACCGGCTCTGCGGACTGCTGGCACCGTTTCTGCCGCCCAGTCCCAGAATGCGTTGCAACGACATGACCAGCGTAGCACGGCCTCGTAGCAGACACATGCCTGCCACCTCCTGCGGCGCATGCGGCAGTGCCGACAGGCTGAACTCGTCAACAACTTCATCAATGTCAGCGATGCGCAGCGCATAATGCTCATCCATCATGCCTATCATCAGACACATGAACTCTGCCTGTGATTTTTGCAGGCCAGCACTGAAGGCCGCCCCCCTGCCCTCTGCATTGAGCACGCCCAGTACACCGCCACCTTCGCCGGGCACATCAAGCGCTGTCAGATCATCCAGACCGAAAAAACGCCCATCCAGCAGAAACACACCCATCTCACGCCAGATAAATTCGGAAAGGATAGGGTTGGCCACATCGCCTGTGCCAGAAACAGGCGGAATATCCACGGATGCCTGAGTCAGCACCCGATCAACATGAATGGCCGTTTCCGAACCGGACTGCTGCAGCAGGATAATGACGCCGGTGGCTGCCGGCAGACGCTCTCGACCTCCCAGCCGGAGCCCGGCATCCACCTGCAATACGACCCGCCCATTGACATTGACCAGGCCATCGACAAAATCAGGCGCATAAGGCACCGGGGTGACCGGCACCGGGAGAAGCACCTGGGAAACACAGGCTGCGGACAGGGCATAGTGCTGAGCCCCAAGTGTGAAAATAACCATGTCCATCATGCTGACCCCGAAGTTACCGGTTATTTCCTGATATACCAGACACCACCGTCACCGAACCTGCGCTGATAGTTTTCTGGCCAGTACAGGACATCTGAGCCCCCCAGCAGAAGAACGCCACCTTCCACCAGCGCACCATTGAACAGCTGCTGAACTTCGCGTTTGCGCTCATCCTGAAAATAGATGAGCACATTACGGCAGATGACCAGGTCACACGACATCATGGCAGGAATACCAGAAAGCAGATTATGCTGCCTGAAAGAAACCCAGCGCCGGACGAAAGGCCTGGTCTGGTAGTAACTGACTCCCAGCATCCTGTCAGGCACATCACTCACCTGATCAAAAAACCGCTGGATATCCCGGGAAGAAAAATCACGGAATGATCCCATGCCGGCGTCATTATACTGTGCCGTTCTTGCCGTTGCCAAAGCCTGCCGGGAAATGTCAGTGCCCATAATCTCGATCTGCCAGCGCAGGAACGGGGTAATGTCACCTCTGGGCGTAAGCACTGCTTCATCCATGGCATACAGCACCTGTAGCAGGATCATGGCCAGATTGAATGATTCTTCACCCGTTGAACAGCCGGCCGACCATATGCGGAGACGGTAATCTCCCTCCGCCCTTTTCTGCTCTACTATAGCGGGCAGTATGGTCTGCTGCAGCATGTCCAGCATAGGCCTGTCGCGACCGAAATAGGTCTCATGCACAGTCAGGCTTTCTACCAGGGAAAGCCACTCGCCATGGTCATCGGGCAGGGTCTGCAGATGACCAACCCAGGCTGACAGCTCTGCTTCGGATACACCCTCAAAAATGCGGTTCAGCTTTTTGATCACCTGACCTGAGCAGTAAATACCAAATCGGCTCTCAACCAGACGGGTCACACGATTCACCAGCGCCAACCGGCCAGTCAGACCAGCCGTATCGCTCCCTGGCACGTCACCGCGTCTGCTCACTGACGAAAGGGCAGCGATACCATCCCCCATGTCACTAAGCAGCTTTGCCATATCATTCTCCGGGGGCTGCAATCAGATTCCTCCTTGCAGGTACCGGCAGGTAAGGGCACTCATAAGCGAAACTTGTTCACTTCGCGGCCGGTATTTTCAGCTATTCTTGCCAGCTCCTGCACGGTAGCCGTAATCTCCTCGGAAGCTGACGCATTATTTTCGGCAATCCGGTTGAGACTGGTCACATTGGCATTAATTTCCTGGATGGCACTGTTCTGTTGACCCATGGCTGCGGAAATACGCTGCATCATGGCTTCTATGTCAACGGAATCCGTTTCTATCCTGCGCATATCTTCGCTGACTTCAGCGACCATCTGCACTGCACGCTGCGTTTCTTCCACGGCCCGGTGCACCAGAGCCGCAATCTCCTTGGTACTCTGGGCACTCGTGGCCGCAAGCTTTCCCACTTCCTTGGCAACTACCGCAAAACCACTACCATGCTCGCCGGCTCTTGCTGCTTCAATAACGGCATTGAGACTCAAAAGATTGGTTTTTTCAGCAATTTTCTGGATGACATCAGTAAATTCATTGATCTTCTGGTTGCTGACAGCCACATTGTTTACAGCTTCGACCATCTGCACCATCTTGTCCCTGCCTTCACGGATACTTCTTGCCGCCTCATAGGATTTTCGACTGGCTGCTTCGGTATTATGGCTGACATCAGTAATTGAACGCGCTGTCTGCTGGATATTGGTAGCTACCTGACCAACAGCATGCATCTGGTGCCGGGCACCGTCAGATATCTGGCCAATCGAAAGGCTGGTTTCCCTGGAAGCTGTCGCTACCTTGTGAGTATTGAGACTAATGGTATGCAGGGACTGGCTCAGAACATCAAGTGAGGCATTGATGTTATTCTTCAGAATGATGAGATCTCCCTTACCTCCGGCATGGACACGACTGGCAAGATCACCTGCAGCCACGCGCTTCATGACGGCACCGACATCGCTCATGATGTCCTGCATGGAATGCATGGCCTTGTCCAGAGAGTGCCTGAACTGGCCTTCCAGCCTGTCATCGGTCTGACGGCTAAAGTTGCCATCACGCATGGCCGTGATGACATTACCGAGTGCCGCCATGGTCAGTTTGCCGCTTTCAGCACTTTTGTTCACCTCGGTTTTCATGATTTCCAGATCGCCTGCAACCACCGCCCTTACCCGCTGATCAAAATCACCCCTGGAAAAAGCGGAGACGACCTCATTAACCTCAGAAAGAGCCTGCTGCAATGTTGACATCAAATGATTGAAATGGGCAGCAAGTGCCGCCAGCTCGTCATGCCCTCTTATCTGCATGCGGGCGCTGAAGTTCTGCTGCCTTGCCACCTGAACGATCACCGACTGGGCATAACGGATGGGGCGGATCACTGACTGCGCCAGCAGCCGCAGGGCAGTAATAATCAGCAGCAATAGCACTCCCTCAGTGCCAAGCGCAAGCCAGAACCAGAAATCAGCCATGACATGCATGGCTGGAACACTGGCATCCGCCTGGCCGGGAAAATGCAGATCATGTAACACACGGCTGAATCCTGCAAAAGCGTCGTCCATTTTTTCATCAAGAACACGCTCGGCTTCGGCCATATCGCCGGCACGAAGCGCGACAAGAAACTCACGACGGGATAAAGCATAAAAATCCGCCCCCGCCTGACTGGCCGCGTCGATATTCACCGTATTCAAGGCATTCCGTGCATCATGACCCGCCAGACCGTCCATCTGGACCTGGAAGCGCCGCCAGTCCTGCTCGATCTGCTGCTCATAGCCTTTAAGATCACAATGTGATGCCGTACCGCCCACTGCACGCCGGCTGCACCAGCGCACAACCCCAAGACTCTTTGCGTAGGAATCCAGCAGGATTCTATGAGCTTCACCCATCATGCCAGCATGCGTGGACGCTGAAATGGCACCCGGCGCCAGTGAGGCAACCAGACGCTGTATCCGGAGCTCCTGCCCCAGCGCGATAAGGATAAAAGCCCCCACTACCACGCCAGACAGAATCCTGAACTTTATTCGTATATTCATGGAGCGATGCTCGTGGCTCGTTTATGCTATTTCCGCGGACTTGCGGACGGCCTGAAGAATGGCATGCCCTTTTCTGGTATCAAGATCCAGACTCATGGCACCCCTGGGCTTGGCGATTACATCATCCACTCCCAGCTTGCGTGCCAGCAGTGCCTGTGGTGAACCGGCCTGGGCAACCGAGGAAATGATGATGACCCTGGCGGAGGAAATAAGGCGCAGGCGTTTGAGGCACTCAAGACCGTCCATGCCAGCCATTTCGATATCAAGCAGCACAATGTCAGGATTCTGCCGCCTGATGGCATCAAGTGCTTCTCGGCCATTGGTCGCTTCACCCACAACCTCCAGCGCCGGTTCAGTAGCCAGTATGCTCTTGATCAGGGTTCTCATTACAAATGAATCATCGACAACCAGAACCGTCTTCGCCATTTTTCAGTTTTCCACTACCCCGACAAATTCTCTAACCTGAATCAGATCAGGTACCATCTCTAGATGCAGAACCACGGCTAGAGCCTACCATATCCCTTGCAACCCCGCGATAACATTCCGCCGAAAAGCAGTATTCCTCTTTATTTAAGTGGTTATACACCATGTCTTCAGTAGTGACTTGCCTGCTGGGGATGCAGTAGAATCCCCCACAATATCCAAATTGTTGAGGTTGCAGCTGTGAATGAAAATATGCGCATACTTGTGGTTGATGATTTCCAGACCATGCGCCGGATTATCAAGAACCTTCTGAACCAGCTCGGTTTCAACAATATCACCGAAGCGGAAAACGGCAAGCAGGCACTGGTGAAGTTGCAGGGCGGTGGATTCGACTTCCTCGTGACCGACTGGAACATGCCGGAAATGTCAGGCATTGAACTGGTCAAGGCCGTCAGGGAAGACCCCAATCTTTCTGAACTGCCGGTGCTTATGGTAACGGCCGAAGCCCGTCGTGAGCAGATCGTGGAGGCAGCGCAGCTGAAAGTGAACGGCTATGTGGTCAAGCCCTTTACGGCCGCCACGCTGCAGGAAAAACTCGACCGAATTTTCAAGTAGATGCCGGAGGCAGGCGTTTTCAGGCCATGAGATACTGGCAGCTGGTGCTAGTAGCTGGCCTGATAGCTGGTTGCGCTGTCAAGGGGCCGGATTTCAGCAAACCTGACCCTGATGTGCCAGCACACTGGAACAGCCAGGACAGTCAGGCCAGCCTTGATGCTGTCTCACTTCCAGAAATGGACTGGTGGAAGAAGTTTGGCGACCCCCAGCTGCCTGTCTGGATAGATCAGGCTCTCGACAGGAACAACAACATCCAGGCAGCCGTTGGCAGCGTCTACAAATCCAGAGCCATCCTGCAGCAGATCCAGATGAACTGGATCCCCACAGTGAACGCCGGCGCCGGGTTTACTGCCATGGAGCATCAGGATAATGCTACCACCGGTGCATCTCTGGGCTTCCCAGGCGCATTTACCACTGGTTTCATCCCCAACTATTCGATCAATATCCTGCAGCAGCTGCGCAACCAGGAACAGGCCGAAGCCAATGTAGCCGCTACAACGGCAGCGCGTCATGCCATACGACTGGCGATCATAGGTCAGGTAGCCGGCAGCTATCTGACCCTGCGCGAAGAGCAGTACCGCCTCTCCCTGCAAAAAGGGCTGGTCGAAACACTGGATGCCATTGTCGCGAAGTATTCAGATGCCCACCGTGAGGGACTCATATCACTCTTCACCCTGCAGCAGTACACCATTGAACTGAATCGGGCTCGGGCAGAAATCCCCGTCATTGAGTACAACATCGTACGACTTGGCAATGTCATCCACGCCCTGCTCAATGAAAATCCTGGCACGCTACCGGACAGCATTCCATTCACCTCGCTGGAAAGCCACAGCATTATCAGTGGCAATATCCCGTCTGAAGTACTGAAAAACCGGCCTGACATCCTTCAGGCAGAAGAGACGCTGAGGCAGGCCAACGCCAACATTGGCGTCAATACCTCTTTCTTTTTCCCCACGATCAAGCTGACGACGCCGTTTGGCCTGAGCTCCTCATCGCTTGGCAACATCCTGAGCCAGGGAAAAAGCTACTGGGAATATCAGGGCGGCGTAGGGATGCCCATTATCAACCTCGGTGCTTTTGGCGCCATCAAGGCCGCCAAGGGGCAATACTACACTGATTACTACAACTATCTGGAAACCGTGAGGAATGCCTTTGCTGCGGTTGACAGCGCACTGGCTTCACACCAGAAATATTCGGAAAGCCTGGATAAGCTGGATACTTTTTATGACATCACGCAGAAACGCTATGACAACCAGTCCATACGCTACCGCGAGGGCCTGGTGAGCTTCCCGGATGTACTGGCACAGCGTTATGCCCTCTATCAGGCAGCCATACTCCAGGCCCAGGCCAAACTCAGTCAGCTGCTCAGTATCGTGAGGCTCTACCAGGATATGGGAGGTGGTTACCGCTACCGGGATCAGGATGCACCGCATGATCTCGGCGATGGACACCGCTTTGGAGATCTGTTCTAGCAGGACGCAGAAAATATGAGACTATCCCTTACCACTCTCCCTTTCCTGCTGCTGATGGCGCTACTGAGTGCCTGCAGTGAGGACAAGCCTGCCCCGGAAGCGCTGCAGCATGTCAATATCCTCGAAACTCACGCCCGGGATATCGAGTATGTTTTCGAGTACCCCGGCGTCGTACAGGGTGTCGTGGACTACCCCGTCATTCCACGTATCAGCGGCGCCATTTTCAGGCAGCTGTACCGGGAAGGCACTGCTGTCAGTAAAAACCAGCCGCTCTACGAGATTGACCGCCGCCCCTATGAGTTCGCCCTGATCGATGCGGAAGGTCAGCTGGAAAAACAGAAGGCAGCTGCAGAAAACTACCGCATCATCTATGAGCGCTACCAGCGCCTGAAAAAGGATGATGTGGTGTCCGAACAGGATATCAATACGGCGCTGATCAACTATCGCGCCGCCACTGGTGACCTGATGACAGCTGAGGCCACTGTCAGGAATGCCCGCCTTAACCTTGAGTACTGCACGGTAAGGGCACCGGCGTCCGGTGTCATTTCAGAACGCATGATCTCTGAAGGCATGATGGTAACCGCCTTTCAGACCCGGCTCAATGTGATCAACTCTCAGGACAGCATGTATGTGGCCATGGCCATGCCGGAGCTTGACCGTCTGAATATCGAAAACGGGGCCCTTGACCAGATCTACAGCGTACCGGAAAACTACCGTTTCCGCGTTGACCTGACCCTGGCCGACGGGACACGGCTGGATGATGTAGGACATATTGAGTTCAGGGATATACGGGTATCATTCTCGGATGGTGTATGGCAGTTACGTGCCAGCGTGGACAACCGCAAACTGCAACGCAACAAACTGCTGCCCGGCCAGTTTGTGCATGTGTTTCTGCGTGACCTTCTGGTAAAACAGACCTATGCACTCCCTCAGGAAGCCATTTTCCGTGATCAGGAATCCTCCTTTGTCTTCGTTCTGGAAGGCGACAAGGTGAAAAAACTGCGCATCAAGGCCGGCAAGTACCTGATGGATGGCACCCAACTGGTGGATTCAGGTCTCACGGATGGCCTCAGGGTCATCACCAATGGAGGCGTCCGTATTGCCGAGGGCCAGAGCGTTCTGGTCGACGAAACGGCACAGCAGTAGCATCAGGAACCCGCAACATGTTTTCGGAAAAGTTTATTTCCCGGCCAGTGCTTTCCATCGTATGCTCGATCATCATCGTCATCGGTGGTGTCATGGCTGCACTCTATGCCCCGATTGACCAGTATCCGCTGATCATTCCACCAGTGCTGAATGTGAACGCCAGCTTTCCCGGTGCCAGTTCTGAAGCTATCGCCAATTCGGTGGCTGCGCCCATCGAGGATCAGATCGCAGGTACCGAGGGCATGATTTACATGCAGTCGGCCAGCCAGAATGGCAGCAATAGTGTCTCGCTCAATGTCTACTTTGAGGTAGGCACCAGTCTGGGTATTGTGGAGGCGGACACACTGAACCGCTCCCTCACCGCATCCAATGCCTATATTCCCGAACAGGCACGCTCCCTTGGCGTCCGCATCCGTAAAATGATTCCCGACCTTTTCCAGGTCATCCCTTTCTACTCGGATACCGGATCTCCCGATCCACTCTATATCGCCAACTATCTGCAACGCTATATCTACCCGGTGATCGAGCAGATTCCCGGGGTTGGCTTCGTCAATATACTCGGCCAGCGTTCCTATGCGGTCCGTATCAATGTCGATCCCAAAAAGCTGGCTTTTTACAAGATCGGCATCCCTGAAATCATCGATAAAGTCAGAGACCAGAGCAACCAGTATGCGGTGGGCCAGAATGCCATGCCTCCCACCTACGGCCCTGAAAAATCCAACTTCCTGATTACCACCACAGGTTATTTCACTGAGGTCAGTCAGTTCGAAAATATCGTACTGAGAGCCAATCTTGATGGAAAGGATGAGGTCCCGCTGGGCAACCCTGATCAGGCCATGCCATCAAGTTTCAACCTTGCTGGTAACGCCCAGATCGTCAAGCTGAAAGATGTCGCCCAGGTCACGCTGGACGCCAACAATTACAACAACTATTTCTATGTGCACCAGCGCAATGAAAAGACAGGGGAAATCGAGAAGTTTGAAGCTGTCTCGCTCCAGCTGTACCTTGTACCCGGCGCCAACCAGCTGAAAACCAAGGCGGCGGTGGCAGAAGCCATGGCCAGAATCGACAAATTCCTGCCCAAGGGCATGAAGTATCTCTACCATTACGACTCGTCCATTTTCGTCTATCAGGCCATCCAGGGCGTAGTGACCACGCTGCTGATTGCGTTTGTCCTGGTATTCGCAGTGGTCTACCTGTTCATACAGAACCTGCGCGGCACCATCATCCCCATTCTTGCCATTCCTGTTGCCGTCATTGGCGCCTTTGCCGGCATTTATGTCAGCGGCTTCAACATCAATACCCTGTCCCTGTTCGGACTGGTACTGGCCATCGGCATCGTGGTCGACGATGCCATCGTGGTACTGGAAAATGTCGAACGCATTATGGCGACCTACAAGCTGAATTCTCTGGATGCCACGATCAAGGCCATGCGTGAGGTTTCCGCACCAGTCATCGCCATTGTGCTGGTGCTGAACGCAGTGTTTGTGCCGGTCGCTTTTCTCAGTGGCTTCAGCGGCATCATGATGCAGCAGTTTGCAGTGACCATTGCCATCTCCGTGGTCATTTCCGGGTTCGTGGCGCTTACCCTTACCCCTACCCTGTGTGTCATCTTCCTGAAAAACGTATCGCATGACGAACACGCCACCAAAGGCATGTTTTTCCGTTACTTTGATGCAGGCTTTGCCAGGCTGCAGGGCTGGTACATGGCAGCAGTGATCTGGATCATTGACCATGCAAAAGTTTCATTGTCCGTATGGGCTACGGTCTTCGGACTGACCATCATCATGTTCATGAAAATCCCGGTTTCGCTGATTCCACTGGAAGACATGGGTTACTTCTATGATGTCGTGCATGTCAACCCGGGTGGCGCGCTGAAGTACAGTGTCGATGAGACCAACAAGATTGCCGAAAAAATGATGGAGCGGATCCCCTACCTGAAAAGGGCGGTGGTGATGGGCTCCACCGACATCATCGACAACGGCACCGCCAAGACCAATACCTCGACCATCATGGGTGTACTCAACGCCGAAGATGACCGTGATATGGTGAAACAGACTATTGATACCGCCATTGAAGAAACTTCACGCATCAACCTTGAGAACAAGAATATCAATGGTTATGCCTTCAACCAGCCGCCTATCCGCGGCCTGAGCCCGTCAGGCGGGGTGACGTTTTACCTGCAGGCCACACAGCCCATGTCCGTGAATGACATCCACGATGACTCGGTGAAACTGGTCAACTATCTGGAAGCCCACTATCCCTCCATTATCAAACGGGCAGCCCAGTTTTACGAGATCAATACGCCTGAACTGCGTGTCGATGTCGATCCGGAAAAAGCCTATTACTACAATGTGGATTTCAAGAGCGCCTATAACTCCCTGCAAGGCGTTTTCGGGCTCTATTACATCAATTTCTTTACCAAGTGGTCGGACCTGTTCTGGGTGGAAATCACTGGCCAGTACGATTACCGCAAAAACCCTGAACTGCTCAACACGGTCTACATCAAGAATAGCAAGGGTGAAATGGTACCGGCCGGCAACATCATGAAACTGACAGAAACGACCGGTGCTGAGGTGGTCACGCGCCTGAACGATTTTCTGGCCAGCCAGATCGTGGTGGATCCCGACAGTGACCACGGCCATACCTCGGGCGAAATCATGGATATCATTGAGGAAGTCGTGCCACAGGTACTGGGCAACCGCTATGATGTGAAATGGTTCGGACTGGCCTACCAGCAGAAAATTGCCGGCAACCAGTCGACCATCGCCCTGTCTCTGGGGCTTATCATGGTATTCCTGATTCTGGCCGCCCTGTTCGAGATGTGGGTACTGCCTGTTGCCATTGTCATGGCCCTGCCCTTCGCCCTGTTCGGGGCGGCAGCCGTGCTGCTGGTATTCCAGAAACCCAATGACATCTATTTTCAGGTCAGTCTGCTGACCCTCATCGGGCTTTCGGCAAAGAATGCCATCCTCATTGTCGAATTCGCCATTGAGTCAGTCGAGCGCGATGGCATGTCGGTACGGGATGCGGCCATTCATGCAGCATCCCTGCGCTTCCGGCCGATTGTCATGACCTCGATTGCCTTCATCCTTGGCGCCGTGCCACTGGTGACTGCAGCCGGGGCTGGTGCGCATGCCCAGAACTCTGTGGGAGCCGGCATCATCGGGGGCATGCTCGGCTCCACCTGTGTTGCGGTACTGTTCGTGCCCATGTTCTTTGTGATCATGATGGGCCTGGCCCACAAAGAGCATCATGCCTGATGGATGAAAAGGAGGGATGTCATCCAGACTCCCTCCCTGAATAAAGGCTCTCGATCAGCTGGCCATAGCTGATCGAGGCATCATTGACGGGCAGCTTTTCAGGCATAAGCAGCGTAAAACCTGCACGCGCCAGCCTGTCCGCGGCCATCTCCACCAGACAGCGGTTCTGAAAAACGCCGCCTGCGAAACCAACCGTTATCACCCCATGCTGCTCTCGGGCCGCCAGCGCCATACTTTCCACCAGCATGGCAAGACTGGCATGAAAATCCAGCGCCCGTTGTGCGCGAGAACACCTCTCATCCAGCAGCCAGAAGACCAGTGGACGCCAGTCAGCTTCCCATAGCTCCCCGTTCCACTGCAGAGGCAATGATGGACTTGCGCCATGATCCAGCGCGCCCTGACAGAGAGCTTCCAGTTGCATGGCCGCCTGACCTTCATAGCTCTGGCACCCATCTATCCCCAACAGCGCCGCAGCGCCATCAAACAGGCGGCCAACAGAAGAAGTCAGCGGACTGTTGACAGCGTTCTGCCACGCCCAGACCGCCAGGTCCATGTCAGCCATCTTGAATGGCGCCGGACTGGCGGTATCCAGACACATCGATAGCGCGCAGCGCCAGCTTTCCCTGACGGCCCGTTCGCCTCCAATCAGTCGCAATGGCCTTAAACTGGCAAAGCGCAGCCAGTTTCCTGGCCTGCCCAGCAGGGCCTCACCTCCCCACAGGGCACCATCCTCACCGTAACCCGTACCATCCCAGGTCAGCACAAGGATGGACTGCTCACATTGAAACTCCCCGTACACCGCCGCTGCGTGTGCATGATGATGCAGGACTGTCGTGACCGGCAGACCTGACTGCAATGCCCAGCGCCTGCTCAGATAGGCAGGATGGGCATCACAGACCAGTCGCCCCGGTCTGACACCATGCAGATCACAGAAATCGCTGATCCGCTGTCCAAATGCAGTTTCACTACGCAGAGATCCCAGATCGCCCTGATGCGGAGACATCACCAGTCGATTGCCCCATGCCAGCGTCAGTGTATTCTTGAGGTCAGCACCTATCGCCAGCACTGGCTCATCCAGGGTATACGGCAATGAAAAACTCATGGGCGCGATACCGCGCCCCATACGGATGGGACGCCAGCGTCCGTGTACCCTCTGGCAGACGGAATCCTCGGCTGGGCGTGTTATCGGCCGGTCATGGTGCAGGATCGCGTCTGCCACCCCCTCCAGATGATCTTCAGCATCCAGGTTATCAGTCAGAACAGGGTCACCACTCCGATTGGCTGACGTCACCACCATAGGCGCTGCAAAATCTCCGCTGATCAGTGCATGCAGGGGGCTGTAGGGCAGCATGACCCCCATATGCCTCAGCCCAGGGGCAAGCGAAGGCAAAAAACCGGATTCCGGACGCAACGGTAACAGTACAATCGGACGTTGCGGAGACCGCAGCAGCGCCAGAGCATCATGCTCCAGTACCACAAGAGGCTGCAGCATGGCATATAGCTCATCTTCCTGCACAACGGGCAGCAATAGCGCAAACGGCCGATGCGGCCTGCGTTTACGGAGCCGTAGCCTGGCCACAGCGGCTTCTGACTGCGCGTCACACATCAGGTGATAGCCGCCCACCCCCTTGACCGCAAGTATGCCTCCCTCACGCAGAATCCGGATCCCGGCGGCCAGAGCTGCGTCATTGCTGCCAATCTGCTGTCCGGAAGCCATATGCAGGCACAGTGACGGACCACAGTCAGGGCAGCACTGTGCCTGAGCGTGAAAGCGGCGGTCGGATGGCGCATGATATTCCGCAGCACATGCCGCACACATGGAAAAACCTGCCATGGCGGAATGCTGACGGTCATAAGGCATACGCTCAATCAGGGTATAGCGTGGACCACACTGGGCACAGTGGGTAAAGGGATAACGGTAGCGCCTGGAGGATGGATCGAGCAGTTCATGCCAGCAGTCAGCGCATGGCGGCACATCCACAGGCAGGCATACAGCCTCACCACCCTGGTCGGGCAGGCTGCCCTGAATGGAAAAATCCTGATAACCCTCCGGCGGCAGGATCTGGCATTCCAGCTGATCCAGTCTGGCATGAAGCGGCAGATTGCGTGGCAGAGTGTCGAGAAATGCCCCCAGATGTACGATAGCTCCCTCCACGTGCATCATAACCGCCCCGCCCTGATTACGGACCCACCCGGTCAGCTGCCATGTCTGCGCCAGCGTGTACACATAAGGGCGAAAACCCACACCCTGCACACATCCGCTGATATGGATGCGCCTGGCGGAGCGCTCTGTCTCAACGGGTGGCACGGATGCCGGCGTCCCAGGCAATACGGCAGGCCCCTTCATCAGCCACCATGCATGGTCCGACAGGTGCCGCAGGCCGGCAGCCCCTGCCATACAGCCTGCACTCTGATGGCTCCTTCTCGCCCAGAATGACACTGGCACAGTCGCATCCTGGCGGCATGTCAGCCGTATGGTCATGATGTCCTGTGGCTGTGGGCAGCCCACCCAACCGGGCCATGGCGTCATGTTCAACCCATGCAGGCCGCAGACGGTATCCGGAGTCTTTCACCACGCCTATACCACGCCACGGCGCATCCACAACTTCAAAACAGTGCTCAAGCCAGCGCCTGGCTGCAGGGTTACCCTCTGGACGCACGGCGGCCGGGTAACCGTTATGGTTGGACGACTCACCCGAAATCCGCTGCGCAAGAATAGTATGGATGGCCATCAACAGGCTGACTGGGGTAAAGCCTGCAACAGCCACCGGCAGCCCATACTGGTCAGGGATGAAGCTCCATTCCCCCGGCCCCATGATGGTAGCCACATGACCGGGCGCAATCAGCCCATCCAGCATAGAGGGCGCGCGCTGCAGCATCATGCTGACTGCGGGCCATGTCAGACGGCCACTGAGCAGCAATAGCAGATTATCAGGCAATCCAGATGCGATCGTCGCTGCCACGGGTGCCATGGTGGTTTCAAATCCCACCGCATGAAATATCATCGTGCGCTCAGGCTGACTGCGGGCCAGCGCCACAGCCTCCTGAGGTGAGGCAATAACCCGGACATCAGCGCCGTGCGCCCGGGCGTCCGCCAGAGAGCGCGGCATGCGCTCAGCCGAACTGACTGGTACCCTGAGCATATCGCCAAAACACAGCAGCGTGACCGGCAGGGATATGGCCCAATGCATCGCCAGCGCAATGTCTTCCTGCGGACAGACACAGACCGGACAACCAGGCCCTGCAATCAGCCTGATGCCCGCAGGCAGCAGGCTTCTCAAACCGGACATGGCGATGGTACGCTCATGTCCGCCACAGACATTCATGATGCGCACCGGGGAAAGCTGGGTAGCGCACTGCGCAATAGCCGCCAGCAGCGCAGGTGCTGAACGCTCAGTGGGCATCATGTGTCCTGACAGCCCTGAAGACCACTTCGGCCGGGTGGTGCAGGATACGCCCGGCACGCTCAACTCTGGGACGGGTGCTTTCTCCCCGCGCCAGACTCGCGCGGTGCCTTGCAAGCTGCTCATCCAGCCATGCCAGCCACGCGTCCATCCCCATACCTGATCTGCCCGACAGGATGATAAGTGGCGCATCGGAAGCAAGCTGCCGGAGACAGGCTTCGGCCCTGTCAGGAGAAAAATCATCCATATAGGGCTGCAGATCCTGTTTGGTGATGAGCAGTAAATCGGCTGCACGAAACATGACGGGATATTTGGCCGGTTTATCATCGCCCTCGGCGAAGGACAGCAGGGTGACATTCAGATGATGCCCCAGATCAAAGCTGGCAGGACAGACCAGATTACCGACATTTTCCACAAACAGGATGTCCAGCTGCTCCAGCGGCATCTGTGCCAGTGCGGGAGCCAGAAGGTGCGCATCCAGATGACAGGCGGTACCCGTCGTGATCTGTACCACTGGCACACCATGGGCACGGATACGCATGGCATCGTTTTCTGTTTCAAGGTCGCCTTCAATGACCCCGATGCGCCAGCGCGCCTGCAGTGCCTTGATCGTGGTTTCCAGCAGGGTGGTTTTACCAGCACCTGGAGAAGACATCAGGTTAATCACCAGAATGCCGTGCGCATCCAGTATTTCGCGGTTGGAGCGGGCCTGACGGTCATTCTGGTCCAGCAGGCCGTGGAGCACAGCCTCGGCAGAAACTTCCCGCTGTTTTTTCGGGTACGCAGGCGCCAGCAGAAGATGCCGGTTGCCATCCGTCAGGTTGCAACCACAGGTATTACACATGGCCAGTTTCTCCATTTGTGATCAGTTCGACTCTGCGCAGAACCAGCGCATCTCCCGCCACAAGCCTGGTGTCCAGACTGCCACATGCAGGGCAGCCCAGCCTGTGTGGCGGTGTTACAGCCTCTCTTTCGCATGCGTGGCAGATAATCAGGGGTTCAACCAGCTGCACGGTCAGTGCAGCAGACTCCGCCACAGTACCTTTGCTGGCAACCGCAAAAGCAAGGCGGAGCAGATCGGGCTCAGCACCAGACAGACGGCCAACCTCCAGTTCAAAAGCAGCGACCCCCACAGCACCATGCTGCACTGCCAGGGTCTCCAGCTGCTCAATCAGATCTTCGCAGAGAGAAACCTCGTGCATGACACTTCAGAGCTCCTGGTTCTGCTGCGCTGTCCACTCATCCAGAAGGTCCCAGGTTTCAAGGGCATCTTCCGGCGTGATCAGCTGGATGGCGTGGCCGACATGCACGAGAACCCAGTCACCAGGCTGTGGCGCCATATCCTGCAGCAGTACAAGACTGACGCTGCGCGAAACGCCTCTGACCGCGCAATGGGCCTCCTCGTGCTGGACAGACTGGATCTGCATCGGAACCGCCAGACACATAGACTCTCCGTATCATCTCTGTTTGCAGTGTGACAGTATAACGCCGTACCCTATCGCCCACACTATACGTCTGATTCGGGACAGGATGATGAACAAGCGGATAACACTGGCTCACGGCAATGGCGGCCGGCTGACCCGACAGATTATTGACGCTATCTTTTACCCAGCCTTCGGTGCCCAGCTGGATACACGGCTGGATGCAGCCAGCATGACCATCCCGTCTGAAGATATGGAATGGCTGATTACGACCGACAGCTTCACGGTGGATCCACTCGTATTTCCAGGCGGTGACATTGGCAGCCTCGCTGTCCATGGCACAGTCAACGATCTGGCGGTGGCCGGCGCCCAGCCGCGCTTCATGACGCTGAATGTCATCATGGAAGAAGGATTGGACATTGGTCTGTTAGAGCAGATTGCCCTCTCGATCGGAGAAACCGCACACCACTGTGGCGTCAGTATCCTGGCGGGGGATACCAAGGTCGTCAGACGGGGACAGGGTGGTGGACTTTACCTCGCCACCACCGGCGTGGGTCAACGCCCGCGTTCACAGAACAACCTGTCCTGCCAGCACATCGTCCCGGGTGACCGGCTGCTCGCCAGCGGCACGCTGGGTGATCACGGCGCCGCCATCATGCTGGCCCGGGAACAGTTTGGCCTTTCAGGGACACTGCGATCGGATGCTGCCAGTGTCCTGCCTGTGACCCAATGTCTGCTGCGGCAGGCATCCCTGCGCTTCATGCGCGATCCCACACGCGGCGGCCTGGCCAGCGTCGCGCATGACGTTGCCCGTGGCTGCGGTTACGCTGTACGCCTTTGGGAAAACAGGCTGCCTGTTGCACCCACAGTAAGATCTGTCTGCGATATGCTGGGCTATGAACCTCTGCACCTTGCTTCAGAGGGACGGGTTATTGCCGTGCTCTCCGAAGAAGCAGCTGCGGAAGCCGTCAAGGCACTGCATGACACAGGCTATACGGAAGCTGCCGTCATCGGCGAAGTGACTGACCAGGCGGGCAGCGATGTCATCCTCAGCACCCTGCTGGGTGGCGAACGCCGGCTGGCAGAGCTTGAAGATGATCCTCTGCCAAGAATATGCTGACGCATGGTTGAAAAACACCCCAGACATACGCTTAAAATGTTTGAAATGCACCTGCCTCAAAAGCCAGATATTGTTTACCGCCCGTTGACTGGGCGTTTCCGGAAAGAAAACTATGGCATATCTCATGCATCATCAGGAATAGGCTCAATGGGAGCCAAACTTATGTATGGAGATAAACGTGTTCAAGCTGATTGCGGGGATTGCGCTTTCACTGGTACTGACCGCCTGTTACGGCACCTATCCGGGTGTTTACGGACATCACTACCACTCACCCCGTTACAACGGTTCATTTGGATGGTCGTCAGGCTATATGCCGGCCTACCCTCAGGTCGTGGTGCCCGGATGGCATGGCGGTCATGGCCACCACCATATGGCTCCAATCATGCCATTCATACCGCCCATGTCTCACGGCCATCATCATGAAGGCGGTCATCACCACCACCATTCGCACCATCATCATTGATGGGCTGCTGTTACTGCTGTTCAGCGGCGCCGGCAAGGCCGCTGAACTGGCCCCTGGCTATACCAGCGTACAGCATGCTGTCCCTGTAGCGGGCAGCTACAGTCTGCCAGCGCTGTTTCCGGCAGCCGACGGCAAGGTACTGGACAGCCACGGGCAACACCTGCAATTACACCCTCTGCTTGCGGGGCACCTGACGGTACTGGCTTTCATCTATACCAGCTGCAATGATGTCAACGGCTGCCCACTGGCAGTCCATGTACTGCAACGCATAGCAGAGGAGTTGCAGGCAATCCCAGCACTGCAGTCTCAGGTACGTCTGCTGACACTCAGTTTTGATCCCGTCCACGACACACCTCAGGTACTCGAAGCCTACTCCACTTCCGTGCGCAAAGGCGAGGTAGACTGGCGCTTCCTGACCACGGAAAGTCCTGCCATCAGCCAGGATATTACCCACGCCTATCATCAGTCGGTTGATATGCAAAGTAATGAAAATGGCAGGATATCCGGACAGATCGCCCATGCCCTGCGCATCTTCCTGATCGACGGACAGCATCAGGTCAGGCAGATATACAACAGTTCCACACTAAAAGCAGAACTGGTACTGGCTGACCTGCAGACGCTATCCATGCAGCAGTCGCCACAGTCATTACCTGCCAACACGACAGACCAGCCTGTCAATCTGTCACTCGCCTACAGGCATACCATGACCGGGCTTCCACCTCTGGCGATTCCCCGCCGACAGATACCCAGTGAGCGCCAGATCGCACTGGGGCGCAAACTGTTTTATGACCGGCGCCTCTCACAGAATAACACCCTCTCCTGTGGCATGTGTCATATACCCGATCAGGGCTTCACCAGCCAGGAACAGAAAACGTCTGTGGGTATTGAAGGCCGCACGGTACGCCGCAACGCGCCCACCCTCTATAATATTGCCTATGCCAGAAGGCTGTTTGTCGACAGCAGGGAGTTTTCGCTGGAAAACCAGGCCTGGGGGCCGTTACTGGCCCGGAATGAAATGGGCAATCCTTCTCCCGGATTTGTCATTGAGCGGTTGCGGGGGCTCAAAGATTACAGCGGCCTGTTTGAACAGGCCTTTGGCCATGGCCCGGATATGCAGAGTATCGGCCAGGCACTCAGTGCCTATGAACGCACCCTGGTGTCTGGCGACTCCCCATTTGATCGCTGGTACTACAGGCAAGAAGCCGATGCCATCAGCCCACAGGCACAAAATGGATTCCGCCTGTTCACAGGCAAGGCTGGATGTTCACAATGCCATAACATAGGATCACAGGATGCCCTGTTCACTGATCACAGGCTGCATGATACAGGCATTGGCTACCGCAGCAGCATGCAGACACTCCCGGCCTCCGTTCCCATCCATCTGGCACCTGGCCTCGAGATACAGATGGCAGGCAGCCAGATCATGGCGGTAGGCGAAGCCCCGCCCAGTGATCTTGGCGCTTACGAAGTGACCCTGAATCCTGGTGACCGCTGGAAGTTCCGCACGCCAACATTGCGCAATATTGCCCTCACCGCTCCGTATATGCACGATGGTTCCCTGGCATCGCTGCGCGATGTCATCATGTTCTACCATCAGGGTGGGGTACCGCATGAAGGACAGGATATCCTCATCAGTCCCCTGCAGCTTGATGGCACGGACATTGACGCGCTGGTCGCATTCCTGCAGACGCTGACCGGCAGCAATGTCGGACAGCTGGTCAGGGACGGGCAGCGGGCCCCTGTAGGTGATCCGCAAACTGTAGCGCCCTGATACGCTGCCCGAGGAACACTGCGGCCAGATCAAGATGCCGCTGCGCACCAGCCGACGGTAACGCCCCCAGCTCAAAAGCCTCCCCTCGCACCGCCATCTGGAAACAGTCAGGTTGCGGCATATCGCCATAGACCTGCCGGTATACCGCCAGCAGCGCTGAGGGCGGCATGGCATGACTGAACAGCAGCTGACTGTCCTGTGCGGGCAGAACCGGCTCAAACCGGAAAGCCTCCTCCAGCCCCAGCGCCGCATCCAGAAACCATACCCAGGTATGACGCTGCATATCCAGTGTATGCTCGACCTGTAACTGATAGACTTCCAGATATTCGATCTGGACAGGGCCAGTTTCCGCACACGCTCTGAGCCTGTCCAGCAGCAGAGGCCCCAGAGCATCATCGCCTCGGGAACGGTTGCCTATCCCGATGATGAGCAGACTGGCACAACAATCTTCCACCTCAGACAGCCAGCGCTTCCAGTTGTCCGCTGCTGCTCCGGCTGACCCGTGACAGGCGTCGTCCCCCGGCATCCAGTACTTCGACCTGCAGTGGCATTTTGCCCAGCGCATGCGTCGCGCATGAAAGACAGGGATCAAAGGCGCGAATCGCCACTTCAATATGGTTGAGCAATCCCTCGGTAATCTCATGTCCACTGAGGTATTGCCTCGCGACCTGTCTTACCGCTTCATTCATGGCCTGGTTATTATGGGTGGTCGATACAATCAGATTGCACTCGGTCACCAGATCATCCTCATTGACCCGGTAATGATGAATCAGCGTGCCTCTTGGTGCCTCAATCACACCAACCCCCTCATGTCCGCGAGAGCCAGACACGAGCAGATCAGGCCCCATGATGGCCGCATCATCCAGCAGTTCGCGGATCATTTCAGCAGCATGCAGCATTTCGATCATGCGGGTCCAGTGGTAGGCGATTGGGGCATGCAGCAACCCGGTGCCACCGTAGCCAAGAAATTCGCGCCGCTCCTGCTCGGCACGCGGGCTGGGAATGAAATCACAGTTCTGGACCCGGCTTAGTGGGCCTACCCTGTACCAGCCCTGTTCCTCGCCAAGGGCGCGCAGGAAAGGAAACTTCATGTAGCTCCAGTTTTTGACTGACTCGGCAATCAGTTCGGGATAACGCTCATAGCCAATGCCATCAAAAAGGATCTGCCCATCTGCGTCACGGGCACGCAGGGTGCCATGGTAAAGATCCATGCCGCCCCCCTCTCCCACCAGAGACATCATGTGCGATCTGAAGGCACCAAACCCGTTATAGAGCGCAGCATTCTGCTCGTGCAGGCAACGCGCCAGATGCACGGCGTCCTGCGCCCAGCGTACCATCTGGTCAGCATCGGCCAGCAGCTCATCACGTTCCGCACCTGAAAGCGACTTGTTGACGCCTCCCGGGATGGCTCCGGTACCATGGATGCGCTTGCCTGCTGTAATGCGAATGACTTCCTGACCAAATTTGCGCAGCAGGATACCCTGCCGGGCGGTCTCGGGATAAGTCTGGGCTACACCGATGATATTGCGTCTGGCCATATCACTGTCAAAACCGAACAGAAGGTCAGGCGAACTCAGATGAAAAAAATGCAGGGCGTGGGATTGCAGGATCTGTCCATAATGCATCAGCCTGCGCATCCGGTCCGCTGTCGGCGAAACCTGCGTCGCACCCACGATGGCATCCAGTGCCTTGCTTGCAGCCAGATGGTGGCTGACCGGGCAGATGCCACACAGGCGCTGCACCATGACAGGAACCTCCCAATAGGGACGTCCCTGAATGAAACGCTCAAAACCACGAAACTCCACGATGTGCAGCCTGACCTGGTGTACCACGTTATGGTCATCCAGTAGCAGGGTAACCTTGCCATGGCCCTCAACCCTGGAGACAGGATCAATCACTACCCGGCGCAACTGGTCTGCGTTATCGGCTGTTTCCAGCGAAGATGCCATACATCGGCCCTCAGTCAAAATGCATCAAACCATGCCCCAGACGGGGCTCTCTGCCTGCCAGAAGATCCGTCAGTACTGTCCAGATGGCGTCACCGGAAGGCGGGCATCCTGGAATGAAATAATCCACCTGCACGACTTCATGAATGGGGTGCACCTTGTCGAGCAGCAGGGGCAGTTCAGGATCATTCGGTATCAGGCCGTTCACTACCCCCATCTGCGCTTGATAAACCTCACGCAGCAACTCTGGCACGGGAATAGGATTGCGCTGGGCAGGCAGACCGCCATTGATGGCACAGGCGCCCAGCGCAACGAGAATACGGCACTGGGCACGGAACTCGCGCAGGACATGTACATTTTCG
>JBEBBU010000038.1:0-25202 GCA_041158225.1 Pseudomonadota bacterium
GCGTGTCTGCCGTGATTGGCGTCGGCCTTAATTACCGCATGCCACGAGAATATGCGACAGGTATTGATCAGGCCTTTACCGATCTTGCCACCCTTTTGCCTTCCGCACTACCTGCGCGCAATGAGGTAGCTGCAGCCCTGATTCATCACCTGCTGCTCGCTGCCAGTCGTTTTCGCAGCGAGGGATTTGCACCCTTCAGGGAGGCATGGAGCCAGCGTCATGTCTTCCATGGCAGGGAGGTGCGCCTGCTGCGTGACCATGACGAGATCAGAGGGGTGGTGACGGGCATCAATGCGGAGGGGTTGCTTGGAGTGCGTGATGCATCCGGTCGGGAGAGGTATCATGCTTCTGGCGATGTATCCCTGCGTGCCGGTGCATGATGCGACAGAGTCTTTACTGCCTGTTTGATATTGGCAATACCCGCTGTAAATGGGCAATGACTTACGCAGGCGATCATGCCCCGATCCGTCTGACGGACAGTCTGCCTACCCTCGAACTTGCAGATGGCGAAGCGCTGGCCTGTCAGCTGTGCTCCCTGCCGGTGCCTGATCATGTCGCGGTTGCCAATGTGGCAGGCGCCGCTGTGGCTGAAACACTGCTCAATATCCTTAAGCTTATATGGCCTGATGTCGATATACAATTCATCCGCTCTGAAGCTTCCTGTTGCGGAGTGGTAAGTGGTTATCTGAAGCCGGAAACGCTGGGTGTTGACCGCTGGCTTGGGCTGCTGGCGGCTCGCAGCCTTTATCGGCATCGGCCTGTCTGTCTGGCCAGCCTGGGTTCGGCGCTGACCATCGATTTCATGGACGCTGATGGTATGCATCTGGGCGGCACCATTGCGCCAGGTCTCGGTTTGCAATTGCAGGCGCTGTCCTCGCTGCTGGGTGTGGCGGTTTCATCAGGGCAGGCAGCTGTCAGCTGGTATGGCAGGGATACCCAGCAAGCTGGCGCATCGGGAGCGTTGCTGCTGCTGGCGTCAGCGGTGCATATGGCCAGATCGCAATATCCTGATGCCTGCCTGCTGCTGACCGGGGGGGATGCGCCTGCATTGCTGCCTTATCTTGGGGAACATCTGGCGTATCATGAAAGTCTGGTCTTTGAGGGCATGCGCTGCTGGCTGCTGGCAAGAGGAATCTGAGATTTGAAGAAAATATGGTTTACATTGCTCGTTGTGCTGAATATCGTGGTTTATCTGCGTTATGTGGGGCCTTTAAGCAGCCCCTATGCTGAAGGTCAGGAGGAGGAAAATCCTGCGCTTGAACGCCTGCAGCTGATGTCTGAGGCACAGGCCCAGTCGCCGGGGATGACTACTTTTGCCGCGCAGCCAGCGCCACCAGCCAGTGTTGCCGCTGATATTCCCCATGTCAGTGCTTCTTCCGCAGGTAACCGTCCCGCCGCAGCGCTGAACTGTTACCGCATTGGCAGTTTCGGTGATGCTGAAGCAGCGCGGGTTGCCCAGGAACAGGTGGCGGGGCAGATGCCTGCTGCCAGTATTCTGGCCATACCTGAAGAAAGTGTCGAAGGTTACTGGCTGCTTTATCCAAAGGCACGTGATCTGGATGCGGCACGACATAACCGTGCCATGCTGCAGCAGAAAGGCGTCAAGGATGTCTGGCTCATCGACAAGGGCGAGATGCAGGGCGCCATTTCCCTTGGGCTGTTCAATACCCGTGAGGAAGCAGAGGCCTACCGCCTGAAACTTCTGGCACAGAATGTCCAGTCACAGATCCAGGTGCGTATGGCCAGACATGAACGTTACTGGGTTCAGTTCCAGTGGCAGGGCGGCCAGCAGAAACTGGACGAGGCACTGGTAGAGTTGCGGATTGAGCATGCACAGCTGCCGCTGGATAGTCTTCAGTCCTGTCATTGATAATACTATATTCCCGTTTGGGGATTGTACATATGATGATCAATAATTGGAGCTTCCATGCCAAAAACAAATGAAGAAGTATTTAATGAATGGTTTAAGTGGCACAATCAAGAAGAACCAAGTGTCGTGAGCAACGATTGGCATGTTATAAAGCTAGAGCAGAATAAAAGCTTTTATCTAAGCGAACGCGTGATGGATACAGCTGTTGCTCCCGCAGTGCCTTATAAAGTTATATTGGGTTATTATTCCGACAATATTACTCTGAAAGCCAGGATCTGGTATTTTTCTGGGAGTGAAGCTAATTGGCGTGCATTTACCGGGTTTCGCCCGGGAGGTGCGTGGATGAAGGGATACGAGGTTGAAGGTGATGTGAATCGCCTATATACCAGTATGGGTTATATTTTTGAGTGCTTTACTACGACTAAATTCAGTGAACTACTAAGCAACTTCTGGAATCAGAGCGAATGTGATTGTAAGTTTAATAGGATTTTCCCTTGGAATAATGGTAATCCTGCGCCTAAATCAGCATCTTATCCTGTGTATCAATATATCACTAGTGAAGAACATAGGCCTGCAGGCATTGCTGCTGATTGGAATAAAGAGAGGATTTTTTCTCTGGCCAATTTGCCGGCAGGCGTGACTGATGATGTTGATAGTTTGTCAAAGAAGGTGGGCAGCGTTAAAATACAGAAAGAGTATCATTCTAGTGCCAATCCGAATATGCGAGCTATTGGACATAGATTCAAGAAAGATACCGAGTTGAATAAATGGCTGCTGAGTTGCCTCGGTAATAAGATTTCTGAGATTCGGTTAAACCACCCTGTACTTAATGATGATTATATTGTGACTACATTCAGGCTGCCTGGTAATGTGATTGGTAAAGGTTCTGGAAATGATCTTCATATAGAGATTGCGGCTTCCTGCCGTGATAAATCGCACGCATGGTATAATTTTACACCTAGTAGGCAGGAACTGAATACGCGTGTGTGCTGGGTCAGAGATGTTTATTACTTGAGTACACCTACTACTTCTTTTGGTACGCGCAAAGAAATTCCAATCAATCTTGCTTTTCTTGTGCAGAAGCCTTGTGATTATAATAGTCAAGTTTCAGCTGATTACAAGAAAAAAGTTAGTCCAGATGATGCAGTCAATATGGTTGGCGGTAAATATATTCTTCTTTCCATGCTGAATGAGACGACATCCAGGTTGATAAAGAATTTTAAGGATCAGCAAGGATATGCCTGCTTTCGTGGTAATCACCAGTTAAAAGACATACATGTTCAGCTTGACTATCAGTCAGCGGAAGCATTTGCTTTCTTAAAGGAACTCGTGTTGGCTGGTATTAACGAGTATGTATGTATTCATACTGGCCCTAAAAATAAATCAGAATTTGGATCAGGTGGCTTTCATGGGGGAAGTGGAATTGATCGCGCCAACGCATTAAGAATTGAGGTTGAATCCTGTAAAACGACTGGCGATTTAAGTAACAAACTATATGCCTGCTTTATTGAGAATAAAATTGGTACCTTCACTGGCGGATGGTTGAGCAAGATCAGGACAAACCCTACATCACTTTTTACCTGTGTCTGCCGTTATCTGCTGGCACCATTTGTTGTAGATTCTCTGGAATCTGGTGTTTTTCAACGGCCTGTATCTGCGCCTTGGGATAAAAATACTATTCCTAAAAATAAATCTGGGTTGGATGGTATTGCTCGCATGGCTGAGTATATTCGCAAGGATTCTCTGGTCAATATTCAGGATCGTTTAGAAGGCCAGTATATAACCGATGTGGCTGCCAATATACTTGTTGCATTGCGCGGTTGAAACATGATTCAGAAACTACACCGGAGGCATTTTATAGCCTCCGGGGGCAGTCTGTTGAGGAGGTAACCATCCGTGCTGAGGCCCCAAAATATAAACATAGTGACCGAAGAGGATTACTTGCAGGGCGAGATCATCAGCGAGGTCAAACACGAGTTGATTGATGGCTATGTCTATGCAATGGCAGGCGCAAGCGCAAACCATGAGCGGATTACAGGCAATATTTACAGAAAGTTTGGCAACCATCTGGAGGGTTTGCCTTGTGAACCGTTCGGCTCAGACATGAAAGTCAAAGCGGGCGGAAACTTTTTCTACCCCGATGTCATCGTCGATTGCCACTTCGATGACTCCCAGCCTTATTACGCGCAGTCACCCATCATCATTGTCGAGGTGTTGTCCAAGGCCACGCGCAAAATAGATGAAACGGTTAAATTGCTTTCCTATATCAATATGCCTAGCGTACAGGAATATGTGTTGATTGAGCAGGATTATGTCGATATTCAAGTCATTCGAAGAAATGAATCCTGGTTGCCAAGGCATTATTTTTTGGGGGATGAAATAACTTTTGAATCGATTCATCTTACCTTGTCGGTCGAAGAGATTTACGCTCGGGTGCATAACGAAGAGATGCTGGAGTTTTTAAGCGCTCAAACGTCGCAGTGACCTCACGGTTTTTAAACAGGTTTATTGCCGTTTTCGCGGAATCTGGGTCTACACGGATTCAGGATCCAGAAAGTACACCGAAGGCATTTTAATAGCCTCCGGTGTCAGATCTGTTTAAGATCTAAAATAGCCCGCTGATGCGTCCCTCGGCATCAATGTCGATTGATTCCGCAGCCGGTACCTTGGGCAGTCCGGGCATGGTCATGATGTCACCGGCAATCGCCACAATAAAGCCTGCACCATTGGCCAGACGCACTTCACGGATATGAATGTTATGCCCTTCAGGGGCACCTTTCGCTTCCGGATCGGTGGAGAATGACATCTGGGTTTTTGCCATACAGATCGGGTAACGTCCGTAGGCTTCTTCCCAGCCCGCCAGCTGGGCCCGTACCTTGGGTTCAGCGCTGATACTGGCAGCACCATAAATACGGGTAGCAATTTTTTCAATCTTGGTCCACAGGCTGTCCTCATCGCTGTAAACATAGCGGTGGCCATCATGGGGCTGTTCCAGCTGCTTCACGACGGCGCGCGCCAGGCTTTCTGCGCCAGCACCACCCTGTGCCCAGTGTGTGGAGACATGGGCTTCAATCCCCAGTTCACTGCAGCGATGCATGACCACATCCAGTTCGTCCTGGGTATCGGCAACGAAATGGTTGATGGACACGATGCAGGGCAGGCCGTAATGTTCGCGGATATTGCGGATATGCTTTTCCATATTGGCCAGGCCACGTGCCACTGCCTCAGGATCAGGCTGGTTGAGCTGAGCCTTGGGAACGCCACCGTGATACTTGAGTGCGCGTACCGTGGCCACCAGTACCACGACATCGGGATTCAGGCCGGCCATGCGTGACTTGATGTCAATGAACTTTTCTGCACCAAGATCAGCACCAAAACCCGCTTCAGTGACGACAATATCAGCCATTTTCAGCGCAGAACGCGTAGCCGTGACGGTATTGCAGCCGTGGGCAATATTGGCGAAGGGGCCGCCATGGATCAGGGCAGGATTGTTTTCCAGCGTCTGGACAAAGTTGGGCTTGATGGCATCCTTGAGCAGGGCGGCCATGGCACCCTGTGCCTTGAGATCCGATGCATAGACTGGTGTCCTGCCATCACTTTTGTAGGCAACGACGATGCGGGCCAGTCTGGTTTTCAGATCATCCAGGCTCTGGGCCAGGCAGAGGATGGCCATGACTTCGGAGGCAACCACGATATCGTAGCCATCTTCCCTGACATAGCCATTGGCGGTGCCTCCAAGGCCTACCGTAATTTTTCTGAGGGCGCGGTCATTCATGTCGACTACGCGTTTCCACTGGATACGGCGTGGATCAATATCCAGGGCATTGCCATGATTGATATGATTGTCGATCAGTGCAGACAGCAGATTATGCGCGACACCAATGGCATGAAAATCGCCGGTGAAATGCAGGTTGATGTCCTCCATGGGAACCACCTGAGCGTAGCCGCCGCCCGCTGCACCTCCCTTGACACCAAAACAGGGACCAAGGGAAGGTTCGCGCAGACAGATCAGGGTGTTATGGCCAATGCGATTGAGTCCGTCTCCCAGTCCCACCGTGGTGGTAGTCTTGCCTTCCCCGGCAGGTGTCGGGCTGATGGCCGTGACCAGTACCAGTCTGCCGTCCCGGCGCTGGTCAAGTGATGCAATATAATCCAGGCTCAGTTTGGCCTTGTAATGGCCATAGGGTTCAAGCTGGCTGGCGGGTATGCCCAGCCGATCGGAGACCAGATCAATGATGGGAGACATGCTGGCATTGCGGGCAATGTCGATATCGGACATGAAAACCTCTTGTGGATGTTCAGGTATTAAGGCAGAAGGGTATCACTGGCCAGATGGTCAGGCAGTGTTGACGGATAGTCCAGGGTATAGTGCAGTCCGCGGCTTTCCTGGCGTTTTCTGGCAGAAAGCACGATAAGTTTGGCGACAATGACCAGATTGCGCAGTTCCAGAAGATCACTGGTGACACGGAAATGGCCGTAATATTCGCTGATTTCCTGCTCCAGCAGTACAACGCGCCGGAAAGCGCGCTCCAGCCGCTTGTTGGTGCGCACAATACCCACATAATCCCACATGAAGCGCCGGATTTCATCCCAGTTATGCGCGACAACAACCTCTTCATCAGAATCGGTGACCTGGGATTCGTCCCAGTCAGGAATGGCATGTCCCGTAAGCATCTCGCCTGACTTTACAGCCTGGATGGCTTCAGCGGCGCCAGCTGCGAAGACCAGGCACTCCAGCAGGGAATTGCTGGCCATGCGGTTGGCACCGTGCAGACCCGTGCAGGCAACTTCGCCTATGGCATAAAGACCGGGCAGGGTGGTTCTGGCATGAATATCCGTCCAGATGCCGCCACAGGTATAGTGCGCTGCGGGTACCACAGGTATCGGCTCACGGCTTATGTCGATGCCAAGATCCAGGCAGCGGCTGTAAATGGTGGGGAAGTGTTCGCTGATAAAATCCCGTGAGCGGTGGCTGATATCAAGATAGACGCAGTCAATGCCCAGACGTTTCATTTCGTGATCAATGGCCCGGGCGACGATGTCGCGTGGCGCCAGCTCACCGCGCGCATCGTAGCGCTGCATGAAAGGCTCGCCATTTGGCAGCAGCAGTCTCCCCCCTTCTCCACGTACCGCTTCACTGATGAGGAAAGAGCGGGCATGCGGATGGTAAAGACAGGTTGGATGAAACTGCATGAACTCCATATTGGCGATGCGTGCGCCCGCACGCCAAGCAATGGCAATACCATCCCCGGTGCTGACATCCGGGTTGCTGGTGTATAGATAGACCTTGCTGGCGCCACCGCTGGCCAGTACCACTTGACCGGCATGAAAGGTCACGACCTGTTTGCGCCGTACATCCAGCACATAGGCACCCACTACGCGGTCGCCAGGCATGCCGAGTTTACGGGTGGTGACCAGATCAACTACATTATGAAATTCGTATAGCGCGATGTTGGATCTTTCTCTGACCTTGCGTTCCAGTGATGTTTCCAGTGCACGGCCAGTGGCATCGGCTGCGTGCACAACACGCCGGTGGGTATGTCCACCCTCACGTGTCAGGTGCAGATGGGTCTGGCCATTTTCATGCACCTCGGTGAAACTGACCCCCTGATCCAGTAGCCACTCGATGCACGGTTTTCCCTGGGAAACCACGTGCTTGACCACATCAGGATGACAGAGGCCCGCGCCCGCATTCAGCGTATCGATAATGTGAGATTCAAGCGAGTCATCATCGTCCAGCACGGCAGAAATACCGCCTTGTGCATAAAGGGTACTGCCTTCGGTCAATGAGGTCTTGGACAGTATGGCTATACGCATGCTGGCAGGCAGCCGCAGCGCCAGACTCAGGCCGGCGGCACCACTACCGACAATCAGTACATCACAGGAGGGGGCGATTTTCATGATGAAGACATTTTAGCCATAAAATGGCGTTTGCGGGTATGCGTTGAAGCGAATCGCATAAAGAAGCATAATGCCCTGTGCCGCACGGAGGGAATGTGAGCGTGAATGATGAGTTGGATGAAGTGCTGGTCAGGCGTGTGCAGGGCGGCGATAAAACGGCGTTCGATGTGCTGGTCAGGCGCTATCAGTACAAGCTGACCCAGCTCGTGACCCGGTATGTCAAGGATCCTCACGAGGCCATGGACGTAGCTCAGGAGTCTTTTATCAAGGCCTATCGCGCCATGCACAGTTTTCGTGGAGATAGCGCTTTTTATACCTGGCTGTACCGCATCGGGATTAATACCGCCAAGAATTACATAGCGCTCCGTTCCCGCAGACCTACTGATGACGAAATAGATGTCGAATCTGCGGAACAATTCGAGAACGCTGGTCATCTAAGAGACAACGAAACCCCGGAAGGTGTTTTGCTGAGTGACGAGATCGCGGTTGCGATTCAGGAGGCACTGGATGATCTTCCTGAAGAACTCAGGACGGCGATTACACTCCGGGAAATGGATGGCCTCAGTTACGATGAGATTGCCGTGGTGATGAACTGTCCGGTAGGTACTGTACGCAGCAGGATCTTCCGTGCCAGGGAAGCCATAGACAAACGCCTCCAGCCACTTCTTGACTAAACTGACGAGGACTGAACATGCTTGATGATACAACCAGAGCCAGGCTGAACATGCTTGTGGACGGTGAACTGGCCACCGATGACGCACTGAGCGTAGCGCTGTCTGCTGAATCAGACCCTGAAGCCAGACGTTTTCTTGACCGCCAGCGTCTTGTGGGTGAGTTGATGCGTTCTTCAGGTGCTCGTATTGCCGTGCAGCGTGATGGTAGCAGCCTCGCTGACCGGGTCAGTCTGGCTGTTGCCAGTGAAGTTGTGCCTGTCAGCGCTGAACAAACGCTGGGCAAAGCCCCCCGTTCCTTTGAGAATGTGATTTCTCTGGCGCTTGCGGCGTCTCTGGTGGCAGTAGCCGTCTATGTCGGTCATGCCATGCAGTCTGATTCGGCAGTCAACGCCACGCAACTGGCCTCTCTGGCAGCGGATACAGGCGCAACTACACAGGCTTCACTGGAAGCAGGTCTTGAACCGTACATCCTGATGCATACGCAGAGTGCCGAGCATCATTCTGCGTCCATGTTGCCCTACATGCGCGTAGCGACCCATCATTGAAACCTATGAAGAAATCCAGGCCCGGACAATGGATGATACTGCTGGCTCTTGTATGGGGCAGCGGTATCTGGGCTGATGAACCTGCTCCTGCCCCTGATCCCTCCCAGATCGTTGCCAGAATGCATCATTCTCTGGCATCCATGAGCTATCGTGGTACGGTGGCCTACCTCAAGGAAGGCAGGCTGGATACACTGGAGCTTGTTCATTCTGCGGGCAAGAGCGGTGTGTTCGAACGTATCGTGTCGCTGAATGGTGCCATGCGGGAAGTAGTTCGGGACGGATCAAAAATGCTGGTGTTTTCTCCGGAAACCAGAACCGTGGTCGAAGAAAACGAGGGCGGCGGTCGTTACTTCCTGCTTGATTTTCCCTCTGATGTAGGCGGTATCGATCATCGCTACCATCTCAAATTTCAGGGGACGGAGAAAGTCCTGCAGCGCGAGGCCTGGCAACTGGTCATAGCGCCGCGCGATGATCTCAGGTTTGAGCGCAGGATATGGGTGGATGTTGCCAGCGGTCTTCCCCTCAAATACGAACTGGTCGATGAGCACCATCAGTTGATTGAGCAGATGATGTTCACTCACGTTGAAATCCAGCCGGTATTCCAGCCGGCTGATCTGAAACCACTGACGCATGCCGAGGGCTTCCGCACCCTGCAGGGAGAATCAGAGCAACTGTCATTGCATGCGCTCAACTGGTCACTGAAAGATGTACCGGCGGGTTTCAGCATCAAGAGCTATTCCCGTGTCCAGCGTCCTCCGCTGAACCGTCCCATCGAACATATCCTCTTGAGCGACGGACTCTCATCAGTTTCTGTTTACATCGACAGGGTGGACGAGAGGCTGATGGTGTCGCATGTGCGCAAAATGGGGGCGCTCAATGTGTTCACCCGGGTCGTTGATGGTTACCAGTTGACCATTCTCGGTGAGGTGCCTGCCAAAACGGTTGAACTGATCGCCAATGGCCTGCATCACAGGTCGCCTCCATGATGGAGGCAAAAGTGCGGGTGACTACTGTCGGAGATGGTCAGTTTACCTACGAGCCCTCAGATGCAGGTGGCTGTAGCAGTTGACCGACACCTTGTGCCAGTCAGATGGTCAGGATGCCTCGTTCTATGCCATTAGATCATTTGGTGGATGCAGCGCCTGACGATGAGCTGACGCTTGCCATGGCACCCGCACAACTGCTCGCTCTCTGTGTACGGGTATTTCTGCTCCCTCTCTCCGGTTTTCTGCTGGGTGCATTTCTGGTCGACAGTCTGCTACCTGCAGCGTGGCTTTCTAATTTTAATCCAGATCTTGTAAGATGCACGGCTGGTGTCTCCGGTATGATGATGATACTGGTACTGGTCAGGATACGCTGGCGTGCTGCACTCAATGCATTGCCGCACATTGTCCAGCGACCATAGACGGTCTTTTTGCAATATCCTTTTTCCAACATGATTTTTCCAGAGGTTTTATGCCTATGCTCAGTCGCACCCTGAGGGTGCTTGCCGTATTCTCAATCATGCTGGCAAGCCTTCCTGTCTCTGCCCAGTTACCTGATTTCACTACACTGGTTGAGCAGAACAATGCCGTGGTGGTGAATATCAGTACAACCTCCAAAACCAGTAACAGCGAAGCTCAGCTTCCTGAGGGACTGGAACTGCCTGAGGGAACGCCTTATGACGAACTGTTCCGGCATTTTTTTGGCGAGGGCGGAGGTAACGGTAATAACAACGCTGAGCCACCCTCGGGTGAGTCAAAATCCCTGGGATCAGGATTCATCATTTCTGCTGATGGTTTCATCCTGACCAACCATCATGTCGTCAAGGGGGCTGACGAGATTGTGGTGCGTCTGCAGGATAAGCGCGAACTGGTGGCCAAACTGGTGGGATCGGACAAGCGTAGCGACATTGCGGTGCTCAAGGTCGATGCTGCCCAGCTACCCTTTGCCAGAATCGGCAGTTCTGAAAAACTCAAGGTAGGCGAATGGGTGCTGGCTATTGGTTCTCCCTTCGGCTTTGACCATTCAGTCACTGCAGGTATTGTCAGCGCCAAGGGCCGTAGTCTGCCCAGCGACAATTATGTGCCCTTTATCCAGACGGATGTGGCCATCAATCCTGGTAACTCCGGTGGCCCGCTGTTCAATCTGGATGGTGAAGTAGTCGGCGTCAACTCACAGATCTATAGCCGGACTGGTGGTTTCATGGGGCTGTCATTTGCCATCCCTATGGAAGTGGCGCTACAGGTAGTGGAACAGCTGAAAACCAGTGGCAAGGTGACCCGTGGCTGGCTGGGTATCCAGATCCAGGATGTGACCCGCGAGCTTGCCGAGAGTTTCGGTATGAAGCAGCCTCAGGGTGCACTGGTTTCAAGAATACTTCCCAAGAGTCCATCCCAGGAAGCCGGGCTGCAGGTAGGCGATATCATTCTTGAATACAACGGTCAGGATGTTGCCAGTTCCGCCACCCTGCCTCCGCTGGTGGGCGCTACTAAAATTGGCGACACATCCACCCTCAAGGTGCTACGTCAGGGTAATGTCAAGATGATCAAGATCAAGATCGGCTCTCTCCCTGATGATGACGAACCGGCAGCGGTCACAGGCGAGGCACCTGGTGCGCATGCCATTGCACGACTGGGCGTGACGGCGGTCAACCCTACCCAGGAGCAGCGTCAGCAGCTTGAACTGCCCCAGCATGGTGTCCTGGTGACGGCTACCAAGGCAGGGCCTGCCCAGGACGCTGGCATACGCAAGGGCGATGTCATCCTTCAGGTGCAGGGACAGGCTGTCAAGGATGTTGACCAGCTTGGCAAGATCATCAAGGATGTACCCAAGGGTAAAACGGTGGCGGTGCTGGTGCAGCGTCGTGACAGTTCCCTGTTCCTGGCCGTAAAGCTGAGTGACTGATACCCGTGATTGAACAGAAAAACATACGCAACTTTTCGATTATTGCCCATATCGATCACGGTAAATCTACCCTCGCAGACCGGTTTATCCAGATCTGCGGGGGACTCTCTGACCGGGAGATGGCCAACCAGGTACTCGATTCCATGGATATCGAGCGCGAACGCGGCATTACCATCAAGGCCCAGAGTGTGACCCTGCACTACAAGGCGGGTGATGGTGTGGTCTACCAGCTCAACTTTATCGATACGCCGGGACATGTCGATTTTTCCTATGAGGTATCCCGCTCTCTTGCGGCCTGTGAAGGTGCGCTGCTGGTAGTCGATGCTGCTCAGGGTGTCGAAGCCCAGAGCGTTGCCAATTGCTATACCGCTATCGAGCAGGGGCTGGAAGTGCTTCCTGTGCTCAACAAGATCGATCTGCCCTCGGCAGAGCCGGATCGGGTCACTACCGAAATCGAAGAGATTATCGGTATTCCCGCAGCCGATGCCGTGCGTATAAGTGCCAAGACGGGCATTGGTGTGCCTGATCTTCTGGAAGAACTGGTGCGCAAGATTCCTCCACCTGAAGGCAATCCGGATGCCCCGCTGCAGGCGCTTATTATTGATTCCTGGTTCGACAACTATCTGGGTGTGGTATCGCTGGTACGTGTGGTAAACGGCAGTATTGCCAGAAAACAGAAAATTACCCTGTTATCTACTGGCAAGAGCCATCTGGTGGAGAAACTTGGTGTCTTTACGCCCAAACGCCACGATCAGGACATACTGAGAACAGGTGAGGTGGGCTACGTGGTGGCTGGTATCAAGGACATTTTCGGTGCTCCTGTTGGTGATACCATTACTTCATCCGATGCAGCCGGACAGGTGACGGCGCTGTCTGGGTTCCAGACGGTACAGCCGCGTGTTTTTGCAGGGCTTTATCCCGTAGAGTCGGAAGATTATGAAAATCTGCGTGAGGCACTGAATAAACTCAGACTCAATGATGCTGCTCTCAATTTCGAGCCGGAAGTATCCCAGGCACTGGGTTTTGGTTTTCGCTGCGGCTTCCTCGGCATGCTGCACATGGAAATCGTGCAGGAACGTCTTGAGCGTGAATATGATCTTGATCTGATCACCACAGCGCCGACCGTGGTTTATGAAGTGCTGTCGACCTCTGAAGAAGTCCTCTATATCGACAATCCTGCCGATCTGCCGCCACCCAACGAAATTGCTGAAATCCGTGAGCCTATCATTGAGGCACACATTCTCGTGCCTCAGGATTATGTCGGTGCTGTCATCAGCCTCTGTATCGAAAAGCGTGGCGTGCAGAAAAAAATGCAGTATATGGCCAGTCAGGTGGCTCTGAGTTTTGAACTGCCACTGAGCGAAGTGGTACTGGATTTCTTTGACCGGCTCAAGTCCTGCAGTCGTGGCTTTGCGTCGTTTGATTATGAGTTTCTGCGTTTCCAGATGGCACCGCTAATCAAACTGGATATCCTGATCAATGGCGACAAGGTCGATGCGCTTTCCCTGATTGTGCATCGTGACATCAGCCAGAACCGTGGCCGGGATATTGTCGAAAAGATGAAGGACCTGATTCCCCGTCAGATGTTCGATGTGGCTATCCAGGCAGCCATTGGCGCTAAAATCATTGCCAGATCATCAGTCAAGGCCATGCGCAAGAATGTCCTTGCCAAATGTTATGGCGGCGATATCACGCGTAAGAAGAAACTGCTCGAGAAACAGAAGGCTGGCAAGAAACGCATGAAACAGGTGGGCAAGATTGATATCCCGCAGGAGGCTTTCCTTGCCGTGCTCCGGGTAGGCAAGGATTAGGCGCATGGAAGATCTGGACTACGATTTTTCCTTTTTTCTGGTGACCGCTACGCTGGTCACCGGCATACTCTGGGGTGGCTTTCTGCTCTATCTGCGGCTTACAGACCAGAAATATCCTGCCGATCAGCCATACCCTTTGCCCTTCGAATATGCAAGATCGTTTTTTCCGGTGGTACTGGTGGTCATGCTGCTGCGTTCATTCCTGTTTGAACCGTTCCGCATTCCCTCGGGTTCCATGATGCCGACACTGCTGATAGGTGATTTCATCATCGTCAACAAATATGTGTATGGCATCCGTATCCCTGTCATTAACCGCAAGGTGGTGACGCTTGGTGAACCGGCACGCGGAGATATTGTCGTCTTCCGTTTTCCCAAAGATCCCACCGTGGATTACATCAAGCGTGTGATTGGGTTGCCGGGTGACAGGATAGGCTATGTCAATAAACAGATCAGTGTGAATGGCCGTCCCATTCGGCAGGTGCTGCTTGGCGACTATCAGGGAGAGGGCAAGGGAGCCAGTATGACCGGCGCACTCTGGCTGGATGAAGATCTGGAGGGTATCCAGCATCATATTCTCATTCGTGATGGCCAGCCTTCGGTGGAAGGGGAGTTTATTGTCCCTCAGGGGCATTATTTCATGATGGGCGATAACCGTGACAACAGCAACGACAGCCGTTACTGGGGCTTTGTGCCTGAGACCCATCTGGTAGGTAAAGCTGTCATGATCTGGATGAACTGGGATGCCGACAATGGCGGGATCAACCTTTCCAGGCCGGGAACGCTGCTGCATTGATGACGGGCATGGACGCATTTGTAAAACTGCTTGGGCTGCGTTTTCAGCGGCCAGAGCTGCTGCAGGAGGCTATGACGCACCGCAGTGCCGGGGCGCCCCATAATGAACGGCTGGAGTTTCTGGGCGATGCCATTCTCGGTTATGTGATTGCCGAGTGGCTGTTTGAACATTTTCCCCGTGTGGATGAAGGTGTCCTGAGTCGCCTGCGTGCAGGTCTGGTCAATCAGACGGTACTGGCCGAAATGGCGCGCAGTCTGAAGGTTGGGGATTATCTTGTGCTGGGGCCGGGTGAACTCAAGAGCGGTGGTTTCCGTCGCGATTCCATCCTTTCCGATGCCTATGAAGCCATCATGGGGGCTATTTATCTCGATCAGGGGCATGATCGCTGCCGCCAATGGATCCTGCAGCAGTTTGCTGGCAGACTGGCATCACTCTCCATTGATGACTGGCGCAAGGACCCCAAGACCCAGTTGCAGGAACTGTTGCAGGGCCGTGGACACGAACTTCCAGAGTATGTGCTGCTGTCTACCGAAGGGCATGCGCATGACCAGTCGTTTTATGTGGAATGCCGTGTCAATATGCCGATTGAGCACTGTCGTGGACGTGGTACATCGCGCAAGCGAGCCGAGCAGCAGGCCGCTGAAGCCATGCTGGAGCGGGTTCAGGAATTATTCAGGAAAAAAACATGAAAACAGGTTACATCGCACTGGTCGGCAGGCCGAATGTCGGCAAGTCTACCCTGCTGAATCACCTGGTCGGGCAGAAGATCAGTATCATTTCCAGAAGGCCTCAGACGACAAGGCATCGAATACTCGGTATTCATACGACCCCTGAGGCACAGTATGTCTATGTGGATACACCGGGTATCCATGACAGCGAAAAGCGTGCCATGAACCGCTATCTGAACCGCACTGCCGTTTCCAGCCTGCTGGGAGTGGATGTCGTTGTGTGGCTGGTTGACCGTGCTGAGTGGATTCAGGAAGATGCGCTGGTTGTCAAAAGACTGCATGAGGCAGGTCTTCCCGTCATTCTGGCCATTAACAAGGTTGACCGTCTCGAAGACAAGAGTGAACTGCTACCCTTCATGGAGCAGGCGCACAAGACTTACCCCTTTGTCGATATTGTTCCGGTATCAGCCTTGCGTGGTATCAATCTGGAGACGCTGGAACAGGTGATAAGACAGCATCTGCCCGAGCAGGATGCCATTTATCCTGAAGACCAGATCACGGATCGTCCCGAGCGATTCTTTGCGGCAGAAATCATTCGCGAAAAACTGTTGCACCGTCTGTCCCAGGAACTGCCTCATGCCCTGACCGTGCAGATCGAACTGTTCCGGAATGAACGTCATATGACCCGTATTCATGCCACGATCTGGGTGGAGCGTGAGAGCCAGAAACCTATTGTGGTTGGCAAGGGTGGACAGGTGCTCAAGCGTGTAGGCGAGGAGGCCAGACACGATCTTGAGCAGTTGCTTGAAAGAAAGGTGTTCATCAATCTCTGGGTCAAGGTCAAGGATGGCTGGTCAGACAATGAAAGAACGCTACAGGGGCTTGGCTATCACGACGGCCCTTGAACCATTACCAGACTGAAGGTTTTGTCCTGCATCAGCGGCCATGGCGCGAAACCAGTGTCATGCTGGATGTACTGACGCTGGAGCTGGGGCGGGTCAGGCTGATAATGAAAGGTGCCAGATCCTCAAAACCCCGCCATCATCGTCCGCTACCCTTCGTGCCTGCCGTGTTTGTCTGGGGGGATCAGGGGCAGATTCCCTATCTGCGTAGTGTTGACATGCTTGCGGCCAGTGCTGTTCCTGAGGGTAAATCGCTGCTGTGTGGTATTTACATCAATGAACTCATGCTACGGTTTCTGCCTGAGCGCGATCCTGTCGCAGATATTTACAGCCTGTACCGGGAGCTGGTGGGTGTTCTGCTGGCATCCTTTCATGAAAATACCGAATGGGATTTGCGGCGGTTTGAGTACAGCCTGCTACAGGCACTGGGCTATGGGTTTGATCTATGTACAGAGGGTGAAACTGGAAAAGCCATTGTAGCTGATGGCCAGTATGGCTTTCATCCTGAATACGGCATGGTCGCCATGCAGACGCCATTGCCGGGTGCGATCCATGGATCAACCCTGCTGGCCCTGGCTTCGGATAAGGTGTGTCCCGGCATAACCGCCAGACGCGAGGCCAAACGGCTGATGCGCAGGGTGATTGATCATTGCCTTGATGGACGGCCGCTGAAAAGCCGTGAACTGTTTATTTGAAAAGGAGACAGACTTGTTCAAGCAGGAAGCCCTGAGACTGGGGGTGAATCTGGATCATGTGGCAACGATCCGCCAGGCTCGCAAGACCCCCTATCCATCACTGCTGGAAGCGGCGCGTCTGGCAGAAAGAGCGGGTGCTGAGGGCATTACCATCCATCTGCGTGAGGATCGACGCCATATCCAGGATCAGGATGTGCTGGATCTTGCCGGCTTCATTGCTGGTCGGCTCAATCTTGAAATGGCCGCTACGCCTGAAATGATTGCCATAGCCTGCCAGATCAGGCCTGCAGCCTGCTGTCTGGTGCCTGAACGCCGGCAGGAGCTGACCACTGAGGGAGGGCTGGATGTGGCGGGGCATCTTCCTGCCATGACCCATACGGTCGCTTCCCTCAGGTCAGCGGGTGTCGAGGTTTCATTATTTATCGACCCTGATGCCAGGCAGGTTGCGGCAGCGCATGCGGCAGGTGCGCCGGTGATCGAACTGCATACTGGCAGTTATGCTGAAGCTCCTGATGAAGCCAGCAGGCTGGCCGAGCTTGACAAGATAAGGCAAGCTGCGCACCAGGCGCATGCTCTTGGGTTGCAGGTGAATGCCGGGCACGGGCTTACGCTGGATAATGTGGGGCCAATCGCTGCGCTGCCGGAGATTGTTGAACTCAACATTGGTCATTCCATTGTAGCGGATGCCCTGTTTGTCGGGTTTGAACAGGCGGTCAGCCGCATGTTGCAGGCCATGCGGGCTGCCCGGATTGGCTGAGTCTGCATCTGCACTGGCCGCAGTATTCAAGCCCGGCGGCCTGCTCGCACAAAAGTTTCCGGGCTATCAGATGCGGGCTTCCCAGTGGGAAATGGCACTGGCGGTGGAGCGAGCCCTTAAAAATGGGCGCATGCTGGTCGCTGAGGCTGAAACCGGAACTGGCAAGTCCTTTGCCTATCTCGTGCCAGCCCTTGCCAGTGGCATGAAGATTCAGGTTGCTACGGGTACAAGACACCTGCAGGATCAGCTGTTCCATAAGGATGTGCCCATGATCCGCAGTATGCTGGGACAGATGCATCGCGTGGATCTGCTCAAGGGGCGAAGCAATTATCTATGTCTTTACCGCCTGGATCAGGGCGGTCACCAGATGCTCTCATGGCAGTCTGATGCGGCGGCTGAAGCCCGCTATCAGCATATCAGGCGCTGGGCGGGTTATACCCAGCGTGGTGACATTGCTGAACTGGGTGCTGTACCGGAAACGGATGTCATCTGGCGTTCGGTAACATCCACGACAGAAAACTGTCTGGGCAACGACTGTCCCAGACTGACAGACTGTTTTGTACAGAAGGCGCGCAAACGCGCTCAGGAAGCTGACCTGCTGGTTATCAACCATCATCTCCTATGGGCACACTGGGCACTCAAGGCGGATGGTCTGGGGGAATTGCTGCCGGCAGCCGATGCCGTCATCATTGATGAGGCGCACCAGTTTGCTGATGCAGGCCTGCAGTTTCTTGGCGAGCATCTTGCCTCCGGCGCCTTGCTGGAACTTCTGGACGAGGTGGGCGCCAGTAGTCTGGCGCCCATACGTATCGCATTGGGACAGGCCATCCAGATTTTCATGCAGCATATGCAGAAGCATCCCGGACGCATCGAATGCCGGCTTGTGCTGGGGCAGGATGCGGAGGTTAACCAGGCTTTTGCAGCGATTGTCGACCATTATAGCCAGTACTGTCTGGCCATGGTTCAGACCACACTCTACGAAACCCTTGCTCAGCCCGTGCGTGAGCATATGCAGGACATGTTGCGCCTGCTGCAGCGTTTCAGCGTACTGGATGAGCAGGATTCGGTCATGTGGCTTGAAGTGCACCGCAAAGGCTTCACCCTGCATGAAACCCGTCTGGATATTGCTTCAGCCTTTGCCCAGGCACGCAAGGCATTGCGCAGCAACTGGATTTTTACCTCGGCGACGCTCAGTGTTGCAGGCAATTTTGATCATTTCTGCCGTGAACTTGCCCTGCACGATGTTGATACTCACCGCTGGGACAGTCCTTTTGATCATGCGCAGCAGGCTTTGCTGTTTCTGCCGCCCGCCATGCCAGATCCTGCCTCACCTGCGTATGCTCCGGCGGTACACGCACTGGCTCTGGATGTTGTCCAGATGGCCAGAGGCCGTACTTTCCTGCTGTTTACCAGTCATCAGGCCTTGCGTGCCGCGGCCGATTATCTCAGGGAGCGCACGGACTATCCGCTGTTTGTGCAGGGAACGCAGCCTCAGGCTGCCCTGCTGGAAGCGTTTCGCGCCTCAGGGTGCGGCGTGCTGCTGGGTACTTACAGTTTCTGGGAGGGCGTTGATGTGCGTGGAGAGGCTCTGTCCTGTGTGGTGATTGACAAGCTGCCGTTTGCATCTCCCGGTGATCCGCTGACTCAGGCCAGAATGCGCGTACTCAGGGAAAAAGGCCTTAACCCTTTTGTGAGTTTCCAGTTGCCACAGGCTGTGATTGCCCTCAAACAGGGGGCTGGCCGCCTGATTCGGGATATCCATGACCGGGGGGTGCTGGTACTCTGTGATCCGCGTCTTACGCAGAAACCCTATGGCCAGCAGTTTCTCAAAAGTCTGCCGCCCATGCCTCTGACCCGTGACATCAGTGATGTCCGCCAGTTTTTCGAGAACTGATCATGACGAAGCGCCTGCTTGCACTGGATACTGCCACTGAAGCTTGTTCAGCAGCTTTGCTGGAAGATGGAACAGTCATCCGCGAATGTGGTGAACTGGCACCGCGCAGGCATAATCTGCTATTGCTCGGGATGATCGACAGCCTGCTGGCCGAAGCTGCATGGCAGCGAACCCAGCTTGATGGTATTGCCTTTGGCCGCGGGCCTGGTTCATTTACAGGTGTGCGTATTGCGACCAGTGTCGCCAAAGGGCTTGCCATGGGGCTGGACTGTCCGCTGGCTGGTATTTCAACACTGGAGGCCATGGGATTGCAGATGCTTGAGAAGTACGGAGCATGCCAATGGGTCATGCCGTGTATTGATGCCCGTATGGATGAGGTTTATGTGGCCGCTTATGCCCGCCCAGCGGTGGGACAGCAGGGGGCATTGCTGCAGTGTCTGCTGGCCGAAGCTGTGATACCCCCGCAGGATATCCATATGGCCAGTCAGCCAGAAGGACACTGGGGAGGCTGTGGTTCTGGCTGGGAGCGTTATGCGGAAGGGCTATCCACAGCACTGCAGCAAACACCTCATGTGGTTGAAGTGATGTACCCCTGGGCGGCGACGCTCGGCCGTCTCGCTTCCGCACGCAACGTCTGGATGCCGGCGGAAGATGTGCACCCGGTTTATTTACGGGACAGGGTAGTACAGAAACCCGACGCGATGCGTTAATATGCTGCCATGACACAGTATTTCGAGATTCATCCTGACAATCCGCAGGTTCGCCTGATACGCCGCGCTGCTGAACTTCTGAAGCAGGGGGGGGTGGTGGTGTATCCCACTGACTCTTCCTATGCCATTGGTTGCCGCATGGACGACAAGGCGTCGCTGGATCGCATCAGAAAGATCCGGCAGCTGGATCTCGACCATCACTTTACCCTGCTTTGTCTGGATATTGCCCAGATTGCCCATTTTTGCCGTATCGATAACGCTAGTTTCCGGCTTATCCGCTCGCTGACCCCTGGGCCCTATACCTTCATTCTTCAGGCAACGCGGGAAGTCCCCAAACGTCTGGTGCATGAGAAGCGCAAAACCCTTGGTATCAGGATACCCTCACATGAAGTCACGCGCGCTCTGGTGACGGAACTTGGCGAGCCTGTTTACAGTACTTCACTGATCATGCCGGGAGAAACCGAGGCTCTGACCGATCCAGAGCAGATCCGTGAAACTTTGCAGGGTCGGGCTGATCTGATACTGGCATCAGGTTCCGTTCCTTCCGATGAAACCACCGTGGTGGATCTTACCGGTGATGTGCCTGAGGTGGTCCGTCAGGGCAAGGGCTCTGTGGACTTTCTGCAGTAAACCTCCCATTTCACGGACACTTTCATTATGGAACTGACACAGATCGGCATTATCAGTATCTCGATTCTTCCCCTGTTATTTGCGATTACCCTGCACGAGGTGGCGCATGGCTGGGTCGCCTACCTTCTGGGAGATACCACCGCCAAGAAAGAGGGGCGGCTTTCGCTGAATCCCATCCATCACATTGATCTGGTCGGTACCATCATACTGCCGGTCATCATGCTTGCCATGGGTGGGATCATCTTTGGCTGGGCCAAACCCGTACCCGTTGAATGGGGCCGCCTGAAAAATCCAAAACGCGATATTGCCCTGGTGGCTGTGGCGGGTCCTGCTGCCAACCTGCTGATGGCTCTGTTCTGGGCGCTGGTGCTCAAGACGGCCATCCTGCTGGGTGACGACGCTGGTTTTGCGGTACCCATGGCGCTGATGGGCAAGACGGGTATCGGTATCAACTGTCTGCTGATGGTGCTCAATCTGCTGCCTATCCTGCCGCTGGATGGTGGCCGTATCGTTGACAGTTTCCTCCCGGCCAGGTGGTCAGTGAAGTTTGCAGCGCTGGAACCCTATGGCATGCTTATCCTGCTTCTGCTGCTGACGACAGGATTACTGGGACAGGTGCTGACTGTGCCCAATCATCTTATCCAGAGCATGATCTACGCCATCATAGGGCTTTAAGCATCGTGACGGAAAACCCAACTGCGGGCTCATCCATCAAGGTTAATGGTGCCAGTTTTGAGCAGATGCCCCCTGATCTTTATATACCTCCGGATGCCCTGGAGGTTTTTCTTGACAGGTTTGAAGGACCGCTGGATCTCCTGCTTTACCTTATCAGACGCGAAAACATTGATATCCTTGATATTCCGGTTGCAGAAATTACACGCCAGTACATGAGTTACATCGATATGATGCAGACCATGAGTCTGGAACTTGCTGCCGAATATCTGCTTATGGCTGCCATTCTGGCTGAAATCAAGTCACGCATGCTGCTGCCGCGTGTGGTCAAGCCAGGTGAAGCCAACGAAGAGGATCCAAGAGCTGAGTTGGTGCGTCGACTGCAGGAGTACGAACAGTTCCGTCAGGCTGCACACGCCATCGAGCTTCTGCCACGAATGGATCGTGAGCATCATCTGCTGCACATTGATACCTCGTCTATCCCTTCAAGAAAAATTCCCCCCGAGATTGCCCTGGATGCAGTACTGGATGCCATGAAAGGTGTCATGCAGCGTCTGGAAAGGCTGAAGCACCATCGCATCTTCCAGGAGCCACTGTCCGTGCGTGAGCGCATGGTTGAAATTCTGCAGAAGCTCGGTGCAGGGCGCAGTCTGAACTATCGCACGCTCTTCTCTGCCGGGGAGGGTCGCCGTGGTGCCGTCGTGGCCCTGCTGGCCATCCTTGAACTGTGTCGTGATGCCATGATAAACATCGACATTGATGAAGCAGAGGGGCAGATTCTGGTATCACCCCGCAGGCAGACCGAGTGATGGCAAACCTGCATGATGTTCCTCTGCAGACGCTGCTTGAGGCTTTCCTGTTTGCCACTGACCGGCCCCTGACGCTTGATGAACTGATGGGGCTGATACCTGAAGACAGGATACCTGAGCGCACTGTCATGCTGGAGACCCTGGATGCCATCCGTCAGGACTATAAAGACAGGGAGAGTCCGATTGAACTGGTACAGGTTGCCAGTGGCTACCGTCTGCAGATTGCCGCGTTCATGGGCGACTGGGTTGCCCGACTGTTTGAAGAACGTACACAGCGCTATTCCAGGGCTTTGCTCGAAACGCTGGCCATTATCGCCTACAGGCAGCCGGTGACCCGTGGTGATATCGAAGCCATACGTGGTGTTTCGGCAAGTGGCAATATTGTCCGGACCCTGCTGGATCGGGACTGGATTCAGGCTGTTGGCCACAAAGAGGTACCCGGGAGGCCGGTGCTATATGCCACTACGCCCGAGTTTCTCGATTATTTCAGCCTGCAGTCTCTGGAGCAGCTTCCACCCCTAACCGGTTTTAACCTTTCATTGGAGTCTTTGCATGGCGTTACCGCCGAGAAAAAAGAGACCGGGGAATCCAGTACGGACGCCTAGACGTCCTGCTGCACCCCGGGTTGTTCCTGCCCAGGCTATCAAGGAGGAAGGGGAGCGTCTGCAGAAGGTTCTGGCGCGGGCCGGTCTTGGTTCGCGCCGCGAAATCGAGGAATGGATCCGGGAGGGCAGGTTATCCCTTAACAGGCGTCCGGCCCAGTTGGGAGACCGTTACCATCAGGGCGATTTTTTGACCCTGAATGGACGGCTCGTCAATGTCGAGCGCCGCATTGACACCGATACCCGGGTGCTGGTTTACCATAAACCGGTGGGTGAGGTGGTCAGCCGCAAGGATCCAGAAGGACGCCCCATCATCTTCACCCAGTTGCCACGCCTGGAGGCTGGACGCTGGATTGCCGTGGGACGACTGGACATCAATACCCAGGGGTTGCTGCTGGTGACCAATAACGGCGAACTTGCCAACCGTCTGATGCATCCTTCGCGCCAGGTTGAGCGTGAATATGCCGTGCGCGTTCTGGGGCACATCAGGGACAGCAGTATCGAGATCATGCAGCAGGGCGTCACCCTTGAGGACGGCGTCGCACGCTTTGAACAGATTGTGCCTGCTGGTGGAGAAGGCGCCAATCACTGGTATCATGTGACGGTCAGGGAAGGGCGTAACAGATTGGTGCGAAGACTCTGGGAATCCCAGGATATTGTGGTGAGCCGCCTGATCCGGGTGCGCTACGGCGACATCGCCCTTCCTCCCAGACTCAAGGCCCGTACCTGGATGGAACTGCCGCAGGATGCACTTGAAGCCCTGATGCGTTCTGTCGAAATGGAGTGAGTGTTTTGGACGAGCAGCATATTGTGTGGCACCACGGAGAAATCGGGCGTGAACAGCGCGAACAGCTCAATGGCCACAAGAGCTTCATTCTCTGGTTTACCGGTCTTTCCGGGGCAGGCAAGTCTACCGTGGCGCATCGCGTAGAAGGACTGCTGCATGATGCCGGATGCCGTACCTATGTATTCGATGGCGACAATGTACGCCATGGTCTGTGCCGTGATCTTGGATTCAGCGCGGAAGACCGGCATGAAAATATCCGGCGTATTGGTGAAATGAGCAAGCTGTTCATGGATGCAGGTGTCATTGCACTGACCGCTTTCATTTCTCCTTTCCGTCACGACAGGGCGCTGGTACGCCAGCTGGTCGCATCAGGTGACTTCATCGAGATTTACTGTAGCGCCTCGCTGGATGTCTGCGAAAGCCGTGATGTCAAAGGGCTTTATCGCAAGGCACGCGATGGTGTCATCAGCAACTTTACCGGCATATCCTCACCTTACGAACCGCCAGAAGCACCTGAACTCATGCTGGATACCGGCAGTGCCAGTCTTGCTGCATGCGCTGCACAGGTGATTGATTATCTCCGCCTCAGTGGCAGGATACCTTACGTTGAACCACAAGGTCTTGAACATGAAAAGAGTCATTAGAAAAGCCGTATTCCCCGTGGCAGGTCTGGGTACCCGTTTTCTGCCAGCGACCAAGGCCAATCCCAAGGAAATGCTGCCCATCGTCGATAAGCCGCTGATCCAGTATGCGGTTGAAGAGGCGCTGGAGGCTGGAGTAGAGGTCATGGTGTTCATCACCGGTCGTAGCAAGCGCGCCATCTCGGATCATTTCGACAAGGCTTACGAACTCGAAACCGAACTGGCCAATCGCGGCAAGGCCGAAACCCTGCGCATCGTACAGAACATCGTGCCCTCCCATGTCACCTGTGTCCATATCCGTCAGGCGGAAGCACTCGGACTGGGGCATGCCGTGGGGTGTGCCCGTGCCGTGATCGGCGACGAACCTTTCGCGGTACTGCTGGCTGACGATCTGGTGGATGATGGCAGCAAGGGCTGCATGCAGCAGATGGTGCAGGTGTTTGATGAATGGCACCAGTCCATTCTGGGCGTCGAGTATGTTGATCCCTCTGAAACCCAGAGTTACGGCATTGTCAGTACCCAGCCCATGACTTCAAGACTTTCGCGGGTTGAAGCTATTGTGGAAAAGCCGAGGCCTGAAGATGCGCCTTCCAATCTGGCGGTGGTAGGGCGCTATATCCTGACATCTTCGATTTTTGACAAGCTCGACAAGGTGCAGCGTGGATCAGGTGGTGAGATCCAGCTGACCGATGCCATTGCCATGCTGCTCAAGGAAGAAGCGGTACTGGCTTATGCTTTTGAAGGCAAGCGCTATGACTGCGGATCGAAACTGGGCTACCTGCAGGCTACCGTTGAACTGGCGCTCAAGCATCCTGAAGTAAGGGATGATTTCGCTGCCTACCTGCGCCAGCTCAGTCTTTGATCTTACCAGGCGCGTACATGATCCATCGGTGATATCTGGCCCGTGTTTTTGACATCCAGCGTACCTACAGAAAACATGGGCTGCACCTGATGG
>JBEBBU010000039.1:0-3351 GCA_041158225.1 Pseudomonadota bacterium
GATATGAACTGACCGTTTTTGTTGCGTATCCAGCGATAGCGTAGTTCCATGCCCTTGTTGACGAGAAAGGCGCGTTCAATAATCACCCCCTGTTCTGTGTCGCTGAATACTCTCCAGCCAAGATCGCGCTGGGCAGGTGAGCGTGATTTCCTGTCAAGCAGGCTTGAAAGACTCTGATCATCAGGGCACAGGCTGTTTTCAATTTCATGCTGAAGCGACTGATCCATGGCGAGAGCATCAGCGCTTATTGCCATGGATGCGTAGCATGATCCTGTCAGGAATAGAATTCTGGCGGGCCATGGACACCTGAAGATATTCATAGGTTGTATCCCTGTTCTTCATGCTGCCTGATATCCAGTCCCTCGGTTTCACATTCGCTGCTGACCCTCAGGCCACCTGCATGGCGATCAATAAGTTTCAGGATGATCCATGACGCCTGTCCGCTCCAGATGATGGTGCATGTGATGGCGATCAACTGGGCGGCAAGTTGTCCAGGAATGCCGCCTTCGGCGGCAAGTCCCGTACCGCCAAGCGTTTCGTTTGCCAGTATGCCTGTGAGCAATGCGCCGATGATGCCGCCAAGGCCGTGCACAGGGAAGACATCAAGACTGTCATCGATTTTCAGTTGCTGTTTGATCAGATGGATGGCGGGAAGGCCAATGGCTCCGGCAATGATGCCAATGACAATGGCGCCCGCTGGGCTGACATAGCCAGCGGCTGGTGCAATCATGCCCAGTCCTGCAATCATGCCTGTTACTATGCCGAGCAGCGTGGGCTTGCCGAAACGTATCCATTCCGTTGTCATCCATACCAGCGATCCGGTGGCGGCGCCAATATGTGTGGTCAGCATGGCCATGGCAGCTGAGCCGTTGGCCATAAGAGCGCTGCCGGCACTGAAGCCGTGCCAGCCAACCCATAGTATCCCTGCGCCTGTAGCCGTCAGCGTCAGATTGTGGGGTGGTGCCTGCATGCGTGGAAACCCTTTTCTTGGGCCAAGCATCATGGCTGCTGTCAGGGCTGCGGTGCCGGCGGCGGCATGGACGACGATCCCACCCGCAAAGTCCATGGCCCCCAGATTGGCCAGCCAGCCTCCTCCCCAGAGCCAGTGGCAGACTGGCACGTAGACCATAAGCATCCACATGCTTGCAAAAATAAGCAGAGCCGAAAAGCGTATGCGTTCAACCAGGCTGCCTACGATCAGTGCTGGAGCAAAGATGGCAAATGTCATGTGATACATGCAGAACACTGCTTCGGGAAGATTCTCATGCATAGTCTCGGCGTTAAGGCCCTGCAGAAAAATACGGTCCAGACCGCCGATCCACGGCTGAGCCGAGCCGCCATCGGTAAGCGCGAGAGAGTAGCCTGCAATGACCCATAACATGGAGCATGCCGCTGTAATCGCAAAACACTGGGCCAGAACTGATAAAACGTTTCTCGCGCGGACGAGCCCTCCGTAGAACATGGCAAGCCCTGGGACTGTCATGAACAGGACGAGTCCTGATGAGGTCAGTATCCAGGCGGTATCTGCCGCGTTGATTTCTGCTGCATGGCTGGCGGGAGTTGCAAGTGAGGATAAAATCGCCAGAAGCACTATTGTGGTGCGAAGCCAATGTGGTGCGCCATGTGAGATGAGTGTGGTTGGGCGGGTTCTCATGGGCTGTGCTCCCTTGTGTTGCCTTTATCGCTGTGAAATATACGCTTATGGCATTGTGACATGCGGCGCAAATTATATACAATTGTTGTGCAATAAAGTGGTGCGTTTTGTTTTGTTGCTCAATAATAGTGCGAGGTGGGTGTGAGGCGTAGTTTGATAATCATGTCTGTCTTTGGGGCTTTATCAGGGGGGCTTTCTGATAAAGCCTGGGCGGTGCCGGATGTGGTGACTGATGAGCAGGTTGCGCACTGTCTTTATCTCGACAGGGTGACGGGAGTTTCTGGATACGGGAAGCCAATAGCCTGGATGCCACTTGCCAAGTCGTCAGCAGAAAAAAAAGCACTTCATCTTGGTGCGACCCATATCGTATGGGACGGTTTCAGGCCTGTGGGGGTGTTCAATGGCGAAGCTACTGCGCGCGCCTATGTGTGCGGGCTGTCGCAGCAAAGTCGCTGAATGTGATAGCCTTAGACGCTTAGCGTCTGGGGTATCACATGATGACAAGAATTTTCTTTTTGCGCTGCTTGCAGGGCATGATGCTCGTCTGTCTTTCGGCGTCCTGTGTGGCTGCGGAGGTTATGGCAGATCGTGAGGACTCGGCTCCACAGGGTTTTTATGCCACGCGGGTGGCCTATGCAGTGCTGGTTGATGATGAGGAGATGCTGCAGCAGGATTTGCGTATGCGTACCCGGCCCAATTGGCTTGAGCGGGGTATTGCGGGAGTGTTTATTGGTCCTGTAGCGGGGCTTGAGGCTGTCACCTGGCCCTTTGTGACGCTGTTTGCATCTGTTGAAGATGCTAATCACGCACCTTCCAGGCCGGAATATCTGCCTGAAACACGTGGTCTTTCACATTAGCAAATGAGGAGTCCAGATTGCTTCCTTTCCAGCGTGCATTTATTGATTTTGCCATTGAGCAGCAGGTCCTCTGTTTTGGTCGGTTTACCCTCAAGTCAGGGCGGGTAAGCCCTTATTTCTTCAATACCGGCCGGTTTCGTACTGGAGCAGCCCTGGATCGGCTCGGCGGTTATTATGCTGATGCGATGCTGTTTAGTGGCGTCGATCCTGATGTCCTGTTTGGGCCGGCCTACAAAGGCATTCCGCTGGTGACCGCTGCGTCGATTGCGCTGTCACGCAAGACAGGAAAAGATGTTCCTTTCAGCTTCAATCGCAAGGAAGCCAAGGATCATGGCGAGGGAGGCGTACTGGTCGGGGCTGATCTTGCCGGACGTGTGCTGATCCTTGACGATGTGATCACGGCGGGTACTTCGGTGACGGAATCCATGGCGATTATTCGCGCCAGTGGTGCTGAAGCTGCAGGTGTGCTGATCGCGCTTGACCGGATGGAGCGTGTGGGCGAATCAGGTGGCGAGTCTGCAGTCAGTAGCGTGCGCAAGCGCTTTGGTATTGATGTGCACGCTATTGTGACGCTGGATCATCTGGTCGAATATCTGGATGAGGCAGGTGACCCTCAGGCGGCTGCGCTGAAGCAGCACCGCGAGCAGTTTGGCGTCGGAAGCTAGATGGACGGAGATGTAAGCCGAGTCAGCCACTGATACAGATCTTCAATCTCCTCCGCGCATACGCTGTGGCCACAGCGATAACTTTTGAACTGTGTGCTGAAGCCCAGTTGAGACAGGTGCTGCCAGCTGCTGTGGCCATGTCTGTAGGGAACAATATCATCTTCTGTGCCATGCG
>JBEBBU010000040.1:0-3271 GCA_041158225.1 Pseudomonadota bacterium
CATTCCTGCAGAAAGTCAGTGATGAGTTTGGGGCGCCCACCATTCTGGTCAATAATGCCGGCATCACCCGGGACACCCTGCTCATGCGCATGAAAGATGATGACTGGGATGCCATCATGAATACTAACCTTGCCTCGGTTTACCGCATGAGCAAGGCATGCCTTAAAGGCATGGTGAAGGCCAGGCATGGCCGTATCGTCAGTATCACTTCTGTGGTCGGGCTTACGGGCAATGCAGGTCAATCCAATTACGCCGCCGCCAAGGCGGGTATCATCGGCTTTACCAAGTCCCTGGCGAAGGAACTGGGGTCACGGAATGTCACGGTAAACGCGGTTGCGCCGGGTTTTATCGACACGGACATGACCCGTGGTCTGGCCGATGCTCACAAGCAGGCACTGCTGGGATCCATCCCACTGGGCAGGCTGGGTGAACCAGATGAAATCGCAGCTGCAGTCGCGTTTCTCTGTTCTGAAGATGCCGGGTACATTACCGGTGAAACCCTGAACGTCAACGGCGGAATGTACATGCCTTGAACGGGCATTCGCATAAATGACTTGTCATTGACAGAATACAAATTAAAATCTCATCACATCCCCGTACCGATGAGAAAAACCTGAGGAAGTTTAATCATGAGCGATATAGCAGAACGTGTAAAAAAGATCGTTGCCGAGCAGCTGGGTGTGAAGGATGAGATCTCCAATGAAGCGTCCTTCGTGGATGATCTTGGTGCCGACTCACTGGACACGGTCGAGCTGGTCATGGCGCTTGAAGAGGAATTCGAGTGCGAAATTCCTGATGAAGATGCCGAAAAGATCACTACGGTTCAGCAGGCAGTGGATTATATCCAGAGCCACACCTGATCGGTGAGTTCCTTTCTGGTTCCGCATCATAGTGGTGCGGAGCCTGATCCGTTTCTTACGATTTCTGGGTAACTGATTTGAGCAAGCGTCGCGTCGTTATTACTGGCATGGGCATGGTGAGCCCTGTCGGTCTCAGCGTCACTGAGTCCTGGGATAATGTCCTTAATGGCCGCAGTGGCATAGCCCCCATCACCCACTTTGATGTTACTGATTTTTCCACGCGTTTTGGTGGCAGCGTCAGAAACTTTAACATTGCAGACTATATTGCCGAAAAAGAAGCCAAAAAAATGGATGTTTTCATCCATTACGGATTTGCTGCCGGCAGCCAGGCATTTGAGCACGCTGGTATTGAGGTCACCGAAGAAAATGCCCCCCGTATTGGTGTAGCCATAGGCTCAGGCATTGGTGGCATCACGGGTATTGAGCATGGTCACGAGGCCTTTACGCGTGGAGGGCCACGCAAGATATCCCCGTTCTTTGTGCCCAGCAATATCATCAACATGATTTCAGGTAACCTGTCGATCAAGTATGGTCTGCAGGGGCCCAATTTTGCCATCGTGACGGCCTGCGCGACAGGCACTCACTGTATTGGCGAAGCTGCGCGCGTCATTGCTTATGGTGATGCTGATGTTATGGTAGCAGGCGGCGCTGAAATGGCGACATCGCCTACATCACTCGGTGGGTTTGCGGCAGCGAGAGCTCTTTCCAGACGTAATGATGCACCGCTGATTGCCAGTCGTCCGTGGGATCAGGACCGTGATGGTTTTGTACTCAGCGATGGTGCCGGTGTCGTTGTTCTTGAAGAACTGGAGCATGCCCTGCGCCGCGGTGCGACCATTTATGCCGAACTGATCGGTTTTGGCATGAGCGGAGACGCCTATCACATGACCATGCCCAGTGAGGGCGGTGAAGGTGCGGCACGCTGTATGAAGGCAGCCATTCGCGATGCCGGTATCGCAACCGATGCCATTGATTACATCAATGCCCATGGCACTTCCACACCAGCAGGTGATCTGGCCGAAACCCTTGCGGTCAAATCGGTTCTGGGTGAAGCGGCCTACACCACGCCCATGAGTTCAACCAAGTCGGTGACCGGACATCTGCTGGGCGCTGCCGGAGGTATTGAGGCCATATTCTCTGCGCTGGCACTGCGTGATCAGGTGGCGCCACCTACCATTAATCTGGATAACCCTGGCCCAGGCTGTGATCTGGATTATATTCCACATAGCGCGCGTCCCATGAAAATGGACATTGTCATGTCCAACTCCTTTGGATTTGGCGGCACTAACGCAACCATCATCCTGCGTCGCTATCAGGGATAAACTCTCCGGTGGGCGGCGTGCTGGCACTGCTGAATGGCGTTCCCAGTGACGCCATTGGCATGACTGACCGTGGCCTTATGTATGGTGACGGTCTTTTTGCGACAATGGTGCTCTCCGAGGGCAGGGTTCTCAATCTGGGCCTTCACCTGGATAAACTTGCTGCAGGCGCCCTGAGATTAAGCATTCCCTGGCCAGGTCATGAGGTTTTCATGGCCGACATTGACCAGCTGGCATCTGGTTCTTCCCACGCTGGAAAAACAGTGCTCAAGCTCATGCTGACCCGTGGCAGCGGGGGGCGAGGGTATGCACCGCCGGTAGATGCCTGCGTGACCAGGATTGTCCTGCAATATCCTTTTCCGCTTTACCCTGAGTATTTCCAGTCAAGAGGCGTCAGGCTGCGTTTATGCAGTATGCGCCTTGGCCGCAATCCTCTTCTGGCAGGCATCAAGCACCTCAACCGTCTGGAGCAGGTACTGGCCCGCATGGAGTGGTCAGCACCTGATATTCAGGAGGGCCTGCTTTGCGATACGGAAGGCTTGGTGATTGAGGGAACCATGAGCAATGTATTCATCGTGAGCCCAGCAGGTGTCCTGCAAACACCGCTACTATCGCAGTGTGGCGTCTCTGGTGTCCAGCGCACCTGTGTCATGCAGCTGGCGGCCGGTTGTGCTGGGCTGGCGGTGCAGGAGTCGCAGCTTTCAGTGGATGATGTCATGGCCGCCAGTGAGGTTTTTCTAACCAACAGTGTCATTGGCCTCTGGCCAGTTCGCCAGTTTGAAGACAGGCATTGGTCAGCGCCCGGGATGGTGACGCAGCGCCTGCTCAATCTGCTGCAGACAGCAGAGCGTGACACATGAAGCTGAAAACGCTCCGCTTCTGGGCCTGGGCCATGTTAATGCCAGTGGCGGCTGCCGGCCTTGTTGCCAGTTATCTGGCATTTACCCGCAGCCCACTGGCACTTTCGCAGCCGGTCATCGTGGAAGTGCCCGGTCACAGCAGTGCCATCAGGCTGATGCGACTGCTGAGTGATGCGGGCGCGCTGCGAGGCATGGAACCCTGGTACTTTGCCTTTATGGCCTGGCAGAGTGG
>JBEBBU010000041.1:0-18661 GCA_041158225.1 Pseudomonadota bacterium
CTTCTGGCTGCCTGCCGTACTGATGGCGGAAACCGTTACCGTGACCACGGATGCCATCAAGTCAGTGATTGCCGATACACCAGAGATGTCGCTGGAAGCTGGCATCAAGGCGGCTCAGGCCCAGGATTATGCGCGTGCCAGAGCCATCTTTGCTGAACTTGCAACCAGAGATCAGGTAGAAGCCCAGACCAATCTCGCCACCCTGTATTTCAAGGGGCTGGGTGTACCCCAGGATTATGCTGAGGCGGAACGCTGGTTCCGCAAGGCGGCTGCACATGGAGATGCCATGGCGCAAAGCAAGCTTGGCATCATGGCCTATTACGGTCTGGGGATGGACAAGAATGCCGACAAGGCCGCCGAGTGGTTCCAGCGCGCAGCGCAACAGGGAGAAACGGGCGCCCAGACTATACTGGCTACGCTGTATGCGCAGGGGGAAGGGGTGATGCGCAATCCGGTTGAGGCCTATTTCTGGTACACACTGGCGATTGACGGCGGTAATGACAGTGCACTGGCAGGCCGTGCCAGTGTGGTGGATGAACTGACACCCGGTGAACTGGATGCTGTACTGCAGCGTATCCGCGAATGGCGCCAGCAGGAAATGGCCCAGCTGAAAAAACAGCTTGGCGTTAAGGAAGTGTCAGCTACCACCAAAAGTACTGCGAAGAAAAAATCTTCCAGCAAAAAGAAGCAGGCCAGACGCCTGCGTCAGGAGCAGACGCAGGCCATGCCTAGCGATATGAATGCGGTGCCCTCAGTGGCACCACTTTCACTTCCCTGAATCGCGGTGTGCCTGAGTAGACAGTTCCGCCCCGTCCCAGAAACCTGGTTCATTCAAAGACTGAGTTTTCATCGTCCTTATTCGTATTCGGTTCATCAATATTTTTAATGATGTTATCAATCGGAAGACCTCTGACCAATCGATAGATATTGTCGATGGATAGCAGTATAAGTATATCGTTGGCAGACTTTTTCCTGTCATGACCTGTGTCAACGATGCTCTCTACAATACTTCGCTCATCTCCACCCGAAGCAACAAATGGTGATATCTTTTCAAGAGGTATTTCTAGAATCTCCCCTAGTCGACTTACCAGAATGGCGAATTTAGTCTGACTTTCATGATGTTTTACAACGACTGCCTGACCAAGTTCAGCACCTCTGGATTCTGCAAGAAGAGAACTGAGATCGTAAACAGCAATAATGTCATTTTCATGGCGCATGCAGGCAAAACGCTGATTAGAATTGGCTGAGGGGACGGCAATAAGATCGGGTGCGTTTACAGATTCAATGACACCGTTGAGATAAACAGAATACCACTGATGACCGATGTAAAAACTTGCAAGATCGACGGTGTCATCTCCACGATTATAAGTTGCAGCATCCTGTTTCTCGTCGAGACGCTGTAAAAGTTCCAGATTGGCCAGTTTTTCAGTGCCGTTCGACAAGGGTGAGAAAACAAGTGCAAGAACATCATTTCTATAGCCGGAGCCTTCCGCCTTGTACTCGCGATAGCCTTTAGACATGCAGGCACCAACCGCATAATAACTGCCATTAAATTCATGAATCTGCGCGTGCTTTTCGCCAGGATCAAGTTCACAGAATGCTGTGCTGATAGGGAAAAAATCGCCAACTTTTACCTGATCATTGGTGGTGGCAATCACTCTTCCATCCTGGTGGGTATACAAAGCGAACGCACCTGGAATGGGAATACCTGATTCATCTCTTGGCAACGCATCTTCCAGCATGGACCTGAATTGGGGCGTTGAGTCAAAAACGATGGCAATACCGCCCACGGTAGTGGATGTTCTTGCGTTGGACCTCAAAGACCTGACAGCAGCCGTATAAATATAGGTAGCCTGATCACCATAGAGAGGGGATGGCTGAAATTCAGAAACGGCAAAGCTTTGTGAGTTATTCAGCGCCAATGTTCGCCTCACCCAGTCTTCGTGCATCTGCACGCCTATCAGGTGAGTGTCTACCGCACTAGACACAGCGACGATCCTGCCATTCCTGTCAAAAAGCACAAGATTTGTGTACACCGTATACAGACGGTTTATGGAACCAAGGATTTCACATATGGATTTCACCGTTTCATGACTTATACCGGATTCACTGCTTCTCAGTGCCTGATCAAAGGCAGGGGTCAGTGCCCACCAGCGACAGTCATTGGCTCTTTCATAGAGATTTCTGTCCATAATATCGATAGCAAGGGCAGATTGACTTGAACAGTCATACAAGGCCGCAGAAATGACTGCTTTGTAAAGATTACCGATGGAGTCACTGAATGCGTTACGTGTTCGTATACCGGTCAGTCCAATTTCGCGCAACAACACCTTGGCGAAAGAACGGTTTAATGCTTTTTCATCGTGCTGCGCTGAAAGCCAGACATTACCGTTCCAAACTGCCCGATCAAGTTCGGCCTGAATGGTGGTGGCTCTTACAGGAATATCCCGTAACTCCGAACTAAAAAGGGTTGAAGCCTCAAAAACGCGGTCAAGTAACTCTCTTGGTAATCCGTCAATTTCTCTGGATTCCGACATTTCAAAAGCATACTCAAGAGGAACCAGGGCATAACCACTCCATCCTGGTCCCATGTATCCTTGATAGCCAGAGGTCAGGCAATTGGTTGCAAGATATTCTCTTCCCGCAAACCTGATGACACGGCATTCATCATGACGTAATTTAGGAAGTCTGGCGCCTACTGGTATCTGATAAGAGTCACTGCCAGCAATAACTTTATTGTCAATATCCACAATGACTATAATACGGCCATCTTCAGTGGAAAGAAGATTATCGAATATGCGTGTGCATTCATCATGAAAACGGAAACAAAGACAAAGCACGCCGAGCACGGTTTTGTTGTCCTCGGACATGACCCGATAGGCATACAGCAGTGGCGATGGATCACCGGGAAGAAGGTCGGTTGTTCTGAATATTTCGACATAAGCTTCAGAGGTATGAATCGACTCCTGAATCAGAGGGTCATTCGAATGCGTTACCTGATTGTTTTCATCAAGCTGAGCAATAATGTATCCCTCATTATTGATAAGAATGATATTGTGATAAACCGAATACTTGCTGACATACTCCCTGAATCTTGCCTCCAGCAAAGATCTTCCAGACAGGTCGCCACGGTCACTCATTGAACAATAATTGCGGATAACATCATCCATGGCCAGAAAGCCGATGTCAGCGGTGCGTTCGAATAAATTCCGCACGAGTATGTCAATGCTGATTCTGGCATTAAACTGAAGATCAAGAGATGCTTTTTTCAGGAACTGCATGGCCAGCTGGTTCAGTAAGTCATCGGCAAGCTTTTTGAAATCCTTGCGCATGCTCGTAATATCGGTACCAGCACATAGCAACTGACCAAGCAGCGTCAGATTGTCATAAGCCGCCTGTATTTCCATAAGGCTTTTCTGATCATCCATTAAACCATTCATGTAACGCATGAGCGGTTTGACGGTAACCGGTTTCCTTGACAGCTCAGAAGATGATGCAGCAATGACTTTCATATTGATTCCAGCAACGTGTATTAACAAAGTGCAAGCACTTAACATGCCCGGATGAAACCGCTATATATTGGTGGCTACACAGACCATTCGTGCGCAGTTTGGCACCAAGGTGGAGCGCGTGGCACCAATGTGGGTGTGAGAGTTGGTTTGGTGGGTGCTAAACTGATATGCCTTGATTGATAATCAGGCGTCACTGGAATAACAGTGCGATATTTATCATTCAAGGATGAAGATTGCCAGTCAATCTGCAATCGATTGAACTGTATGCATTGATTTTGTTCATTGAGACTCCCCGGCCTGGTGAAAATGAAATAATCACCTAAATCAGCATGTTAACGCCGCCTCATATCGAAGCCGGGAGAGCCTGATATTTATATTACAATATTATTAAAAATGTGTTACCTGTGCGTTCTTTAGTGCCGATTCTAGAATGGGACATCGTCATCATAGCTGTCATCAAACCCACCGGTGGCCGCTGGCGGTGCTGAGGCAGGCCGTGCAGGCGCGCTCTTGCCCATGGGTGCCATGGGAGAGCCATGCGGTTCGGCATCCCAGTCCGATTCTCCGCCCATGCTGCCAGCGTTACTGCCGCCGGCGCGATCCAGCATCTGCATTTCATTGGCAATGATTTCTGTCGTGTAACGATCCTGGCCGGTGTTCTTGTCCTGCCATTTGCGTGTACGCAGGCTTCCTTCAATGTAGACCTTGCTGCCCTTACGCAGGTATTCGCCAGCGACTTCGGCAAGTCTGCGGTAGATGACGATGCTATGCCATTCAGTACGCTCCTGGGTCTGTCCGGTCTGCTGGTCTTTCCAGCTTTCACTGGTTGCCAGGCGAAGATTGGCGACTGCACCGCCGTTAGGCATGTAGCGCACTTCGGGATCTGCGCCAAGGTTGCCTATCAGTATCACTTTATTGATGCCGCGTGTGGCCATGAGGGATCTCCTGATGATTAGGATGATAAATGGGTCGGTGACGTATGCTGGTTGACCAGAGCGATCAGTTGGGCCTTGTCGAGCAGCTGTTTGTCGACCTTCAGATAGGCAATGCCTTCTTCGGCAACCACAACGGCTTCGGCTACGCCCGGCAGATTTTCCAGATCATGCCGGATATGACCTGCTGTCCCGCTGGACAGAACGCCCAGATTCAGCATGAGACTGGACAGGTGTCTGGGTGGTTGCATGCTCCGGGCTACCAGCAGCCAGAGCAGTGCGAGTGCCGATGCGTAACAGAATACGGCATTGAGCCCGAATTCACCCTGCAGCCAGCCAGCACCAGCACCGCCAGCAAAGGCGCCGAGAAACTGTGATGTCGAGTAAATGCTCATGGCCGTCCCCTTCAGGTCTGCCGGCGCGATTTTAGAGACCAGCGACGGCAGTGTTGCCTCCAGAAGATTGAAGGCTGTAAAGAAAATATAGACCAGAATGCTGACGGTCCACAGGCTGGACTGCAGCCAGGGCAGTAATCCAGTGCTGATGACGATCAGGGCAATGGCGGCAAGAAACACTGCGCGCATCCGGCGTTTTTTTTCAGCCAGAATGACGAACGGCACCATCGTGACCAGCGCTCCTGCGAACACTGGCAGATAAAGCTTCCAGTGTTCGGCGGTCTCCAGTGCAAGCCGGTCGCGTAATACCAGCGGTAGCGCCACGAATAGCGCTGTCAGCGTGGCATGCAGGCTGAATATGCCGAAATTGAGCCGTAACAGTTCGCTGGACAGGGTATCGCGGATGCGGGATGGCTGTGCCTGGGTATCACGGTGAAAGCGGTGCTGCTGTGGCGCGGGTACCAGGCCGTACAGGATCACGATGCCCAGTATGGCCAGAGCGGCTATCAGCCAGAACAGGCCGCTCATGCCCAGCCATGCTGATAACAGGGGGCCAAGCACCATGGACAGGGCAAAAGAGAAGCCAATGCTGATGCCGATCAGGGCCATGGCCTTGGTGCGGTGTTCTTCCCGGGTCAGATCAGCCGCCAGTGCCATGATCACGCCAGCTACGGCCCCCGCGCCCTGCATGGCGCGTCCGGCAATAATGCCATAAATGGAATCCGAGAGTGCGGCTACGACGCTGCCGGCGGCAAACAGGATCATGCCAAAGGCAATCATGGGTTTACGCCCCATGCGGTCGGAAAGCAGCCCAAACGGGATCTGTAACACCGCCTGGGTCAGGCCGTAGGCACTGATGGCCAGCCCTATGAGGGCGGGTGTGGCATCGTCCAGTTCCCGGGCATACAGGCTGAACACGGGTAGTATAAGAAACAGTCCCAGCATGCGAACGAGATAGATGCCAGCCAGCGACAGGCTGGCCCGCTTCTCGTGAGGTGTCATGGGGCTGTCTAAGTCCTCAATTTTCATAGGGTTTCTTCCAGCACGAAATTGGCTGGATCATGAACTGTGGCTTCCGGAATGGCAAGGTGTCTGACTGAATGTTTTTCCTCATGCATCTTTGCCGGGCTGCCATGAACCAGTGGATGCCAGTCAGGGAGCGGTCTGTTTTCGTGCCGCAGGCGGTAGGCGCAGGTGGTGGGCATCCACTCGAAATATTCAAACCCAGGTTCAAGCTGCATGCATTCAGGCACCACCATGTGACGCGAACCGTACTGTGTACAGCGACAATGCGGTATGTCCAGCAGGCGGCAGGCCACGCGGGTATAGAAAATTTCTCCGGTGTCCTCGTCTTCGATCTTGTGCAGACAGCACTTGCCGCAGCCATCACAGAGTGCCTCCCATTCCTCCTTGTCAAGCTCGTGCAGTGATTTTTGCATCCACCATGGCTGTGCGTTGTCGTTTGTATGATCAGGATTCATGAGGTAGTGATTTGGGGGCTGTAAAGTTGTGCATGAACACATCGGCACGGTCAATCGAGTTCTGCATGGCGGCAATCAGGGTCGCGACATTACGGCTCATATCCACGAGTTCGCCTTCCAGTGCGGCAACAGCCTGCGCATTCAGGTTGTGCTTGAGAAACAGCACCTGATCCTGAAAAACGCTCAGTACAGGATCCATGCGTGCTTCGGCCTTGCGCATGGCGGTCATGAGCTGGCCATAGTACTGCTGCGTCTGTTTCATGCGGGTACGACTGCTGGCGCGCAGTGTCCTGTTACTGTAAAGCGCCAGCTCCTGTTCCCATTCGGCAAACAGTGCTTCCGCGACATCCTGGATCGAGTCAATACGATCCCTGACGGCAAGGGCGCAGTGCTGGGCGTTATCGAATTCGTCTTTCAGGTCGTAGTAGAGTGGTTCCAGTTCACCACCTTCGAAGTGGGTGAGTGCGCTGAACTTTTCCAGGGCTGACTGAAACTGCTCTTTGGCACCCTCCAGATGCTCGCGTGCATCGATAACCCGGCTGACCATAATGTCCCTCTTGGGATGGCCGGCGCCTTCACGCAACTGGTAATAAATGCGGTGGCATCCTTCGGCAAACAGCCTGAGGACCGGATTCAGCAGGTGCCGGCCCAGTTTTAACAGGCCTGGCTGATGATGGGGGGAGTTCGTGTTCATGATGCCAGTGTATCAGGGGTGGCGCCTGGTGTGGGGTTCATGCCAGGCAGGGAAGCAAGAAAACGGCCGGTATGCGATGCAGGGTTGGCGGCAACCATTTCTGGTGTGCCGGCGGCCACGACGGTGCCACCGCCATCGCCGCCCTCCGGCCCCAGATCAATCAGCCAGTCACAGGTCTTGATCACATCAAGGTTGTGTTCAATCACGACCACAGTATTGCCGCGGTCGCGCAGCTGATGCAGCACACCCAGCAACTGTTCAATGTCATGAAAATGCAGTCCGGTCGTCGGTTCATCCAGAATATACAGGGTATCTCCGGTGTCACGGCGTGATAGTTCCTTGGCAAGCTTGACACGCTGGGCTTCACCGCCTGAAAGGGTGACTGCATTCTGCCCCAGTGTGATATAGCTGAGACCGACTTCCTGCATGGTCTGCAGTTTGCGCGCCAGCGGCGGTATGGCGCTGAAGAAAATGGCCGCATCCTCGACCGTCATGTCCAGAACCTCGGCAATGGTCTTGCCCTTGTAGCGGATATCCAGTGTTTCCCGGTTGTAGCGCTTGCCGCGACAGACATCACAGGGCACGAAAATATCGGGCAGGAAGTGCATTTCCACCTTGATCATGCCATCACCACTGCAGGCCTCGCAGCGTCCGCCCTTGACGTTGAAACTGAAACGTCCAGGCTGATAGCCGCGTGAGCGTGCTTCGGGTGTGCCGGCGAACAGTTCCCTGACCGTGGTGAACAGTCCGGTGTAGGTGGCAGGATTGGAGCGCGGTGTCCTGCCGATGGGGCTCTGGTCTATATCAATGACCTTGTCGAAGTGTTCCAGTCCGTCAATGCCGTCATGGGCAGCACCCTGCAGGCTGGCGCCGTTCAGTTGTCGCGCGGCAACGGGATAGAGGGTATCGTTGATCAGTGTGGATTTGCCTGAGCCGGAAACACCGGTGATGCCGATGAGCAGGCCGACAGGTAGCTCCACATCAATCTGCCTGAGATTGTGTCCTCTGGCACCGCGGATGCGCAGTATTCTTGCGGGGTCATGAGCCTGCCTGTTTTCCGGCACGGCGATACGCCGGGTGCCATTGAGGTACTGGCCGGTCAGGGATGCCGGATGTGCCATGATGGCTGCTGGTGTGCCTTCGGCAACCACATGTCCACCGTGTACGCCTGCGCCAGGGCCTATATCCACGACATGATCGGCCAGGCGGATGGCGTCTTCGTCATGTTCCACCACGATGACGGTATTGCCCAGATTACGCAGGTGCAGAAGTGTCTTGAGCAGGCGTTCATTGTCGCGCTGGTGCAGGCCGATAGAGGGTTCATCCAGCACATACATGACGCCGACCAGTCCGGCGCCTATCTGGCTGGCCAGCCGGATGCGCTGGGCTTCGCCGCCAGAGAGTGTGTCAGCGCTGCGATCAAGACTCAGGTAATCCAGGCCGACATTCACCAGAAAGTTCAGCCGGTCGGCAATTTCCTTGACGATGCGCTCGGCAATGGCGCCGCGCTGTCCAGGTAACTGTAACCCGGCAAAGAATCCCTGGGCCTTGCGTATGGGCAGGGCGGTCACCGCCGGCAGATTCATGTCTTCAATCAGGACATGTCGGGCACCGGTCTGGAGACGGGTACCCTGACAGCCCTGGCACTGGCGGCTGGACATATAGCGCGCCAGATCTTCCCTGGCCTGTGGCGAACTGGTTTCCCGGTAGCGGCGTTCCATGCTGGCGAGTATGCCTTCAAAGGGCTGGACCACACTACGTGGTTTGCCGCGTACCCCCTGAATATGAAACAGGATGTCTTCCGTGCCGCTGCCGTGCAGGATGACCTCCCTGATGGCTGCCGGCAGAGCGCGGAATGGCGTATGGATGTCAAAGGCATAGTGTTCGGCCAGTGACAGCATGATGCTGTAGAAATAGGGGGTGCGCTCGTCCCAGCCGCGAATGGCGCCTCCGGCGATGCTGATGTCGGGATTATGGATGACACGCTCTGCATCAAAATACGGCTCAATCCCGAGGCCATCACATTCGGGACAGGCCCCCTTGGGATTGTTGAAGGAGAATATGCGTGGCTCCAGTTCGCTCAGGGCAAAGCCGCAGTGCGGACAGGCATACTGGTCGGAAAATACGTGAACCTGTGCTGGATCATCCATCGATACCAGATGGGCCACGCCTTCCGCCAGGCGTAGGGTGGTTTCGAATGACTCCGCCAGTCTGAGGGCCATATCACTGCGGACCCGGAAGCGATCGACGACAACTTCGATGGTGTGCTTGCGTTTGGCATCAATGGATGGCAGTTCATCCAGTTCATGCACCTCTCCATCCACACGTACCCGTATGAATCCCTGTCCTTTCAGCGACTCCAGCAGTTGTGTGTGTTCGCCCTTGCGCTGGTTGACGATGGGGGCGAGCAGCATCCAGCGGCTGTCGGCTGGCAGTGTCATGACAGAATCCACCATCTGGCTGACGGTCTGGGCGCTCAGGGATACGCCGTGTTCAGGGCAGTGAGGCTGGCCGGCGCGAGCAAACAGCAGACGCAGGTAGTCATAGATTTCAGTGATGGTGCCAACGGTAGAGCGCGGATTGTGCGATGTGGATTTCTGCTCGATGGAAATGGCAGGAGACAGGCCTTCGATGTGATCCACATCAGGTTTTTCCATCATCGACAGAAACTGTCTGGCATAGGCCGACAGTGATTCCACGTAGCGGCGCTGGCCTTCGGCGTACAGGGTGTCAAAGGCCAGGGATGACTTGCCCGAACCTGACAGCCCCGTGATGACAATCAGTCGGTCACGGGGCAGATCCAGATGGATGTTCTTGAGGTTGTGCGTGCGTGCACCACGGATGCTGATCAGATCCACAGGGTATGTTTACGCCAGCGCTGCTTCAGGGGAGTTTGACGGGATGCGTGAACACGTAGTCAACATCCTTGGCGATGCTGTGGCAGGCTACACATTCCTGGGCGAAATTGACATCGGTACCATAGGGCTTCTGCTCCATGCCTACCCAGCGCGCAAACCCCCAGCCTGCAGTGGCTGCATACTTCTTGCTGTCCTTGATCATGAAATCCAGCTGCGTGAACTCACCCGGTACCATGGCATTGGGGTAGAGTTCATGTGCGCGCTGTTTCCAGGAGGTCTTGACCAGAATGACACCGTCAGGCCACGGGTTGGTCTTGCCAGCTGCTGCGGCGTCATGAGCCGCCTGATTGCCAAGTACGGCGCGCACCGTACCCTGCTCAATGCGCTGCGATACACTGATCAGTTTCCAGCTGGCGTAATCCTGGGGGCGTACAATGCCGTTGGGCGCAGGAGCTGGCTGCTGGGCGGGCGCTGCTGTTTCCTCAGCGCAGAGGGGTAGCGAGGCGAAGCAGAGCAGGGGGATCAAAAACCTTGATTTCATCGGGATATCTCCAGGGCAGTCTTGTCTGTCAGATGATGATCAAACTAGCAAAGGGGCAGGTTCGGGTCAATGCCCGGTTAGACAGACAAAGATCGCTTTCGTGCCACCCATGCAATGGCGGCAGCAAGCGGTAACGACCAGAGCGTTGATAACCAGCCAATGACGTGGTCGTATTCACCCACTGTCCAGTACAGCCGGCTGAAAATTTCTGGCACAAAAACACTGACTGGGTGGTACGTCTTGAGGATGGCTACCCAGCCGGCATGCATGCCAATACAGTAGCCCAGCGCACCAGGAAAACGGTAGCGTATGCAGCCAAGTACCAGTCCGGCAGCAAGGAGTGCGGCGACTGAGGATGTGTCTGCTGCGGTCAGGAGATGCTGGCCGGCTGATCCGAGCAGGATGAATCCGCTATCCCACTGGATGCTGTCTTCGGGGATCTGCAGTTTTGTACTCAGGAAATGAGGCAGGGTGAAATAGAGGGTGCTGACCAGAATGGCCATGGCATCTCCGTGAAAGCGACGGATGGCAGCATATAGCATGCCTCTGAACAGCAGTTCCTCAACCGTGCCTATGGTCAGGCCAAGGGCAATATTGCCCATCAGTCGGTGTGCCAGCGCTTCTGGAGCGGTGGTGCCTGGAATGATCAGGCGGATCTGGAGATGATTCAGCAGGGCCGCATGCAGACCCATGGTGACCAGTCCGGCCAGAAGTCCGGTCAGGATCTGCAGCGGCAGACGGCGCAGATGCGGAAGCCCAAGGGAGGGCAGGTCGAGTTGCCAGCGTCTGGCCAGCGGCACAAAGGCCAGCACCAGACCCAGCATGGCGCCACGCCCCAAAGCGGTTGTAAGGTTGATGCTGCCATGACTGATGTGATGGATCCACGGCGCCAGCGCTGCCGCCGTGACCAGCACTGCCAGCAGGAAGCCGAAGGGGTAGAACAGGGGCCTGAAAAGGGGACTTGCGACCATGAAATACCGCTGCATTCAAAAATGGGTGGGGATGGTGTATGATTTCTCGTTCTGAATCATGCGAATGTGGCGAAACTGGTAGACGCGCTGGATTTAGGTTCCAGTGGGGTAACCCTTGGGAGTTCGAGTCTCCCCATTCGCACCAAACAAACAAATTGACTGACCGTCAGGTTCTGTCCGGCATTCACAAGCGACTGACGATGATACATCGTAGCGCCAAATCCTATTATCTGCCAACTATCCGAGGTGATGCACCATGCAAGTTTCTGTGGAAAACCTTTCCGAGCTGGGTCGTAAGCTAAGCGTCAGTCTTCCCGAAGAAAAGGTCCGGGACAAGGTCGAGGCGCGACTGGTTTCCGTGGCTCGTGAGGTTCGTCTGGACGGTTTCCGTCCTGGCAAGGTGCCGGCTGCCATTGTCCGCAAGCGTTTCGGTAAGCAGATTCGTGAAGAAGAAGTTTCCGAACTGCTGCACAGCAGTTTCCGTGATGCCATACGCGAACAGAATCTTTCCATTGTCGGCATCCCCAGCATTACCGCAGTCAATGCGGATGAGGGCAAGGGGCTGACCTATGTGGCCGAGTTTGATGTGCAGCCTGAGATCCAGTTGCAGCCTCTGGAAACTCTGACGGTACCCCGCTATACCACCAGCATTCAGGATGCTGACGTTGATGTGGTCATCGAGCGTCTGCGTGCCCAGCGTAAAACCTGGACACCGGTCGAGCGGGCAGCAGCCAAGGATGATCAGGTCACTTTCAGTTTTGAAGGTACTGCCAATGGCGAAAACTTCAGTAACGGCCGCACCGAGGGTGTGACCACTGTGCTGGGTTCCGGCCAGATGATTGATGGTTTTGAGGATGCACTGATAGGCAGCAAGGCGGGTGATACCGTCAGTGTCGACCTGCCATTCCCTGCAGACTATGGCAATGCCAAGCTGGCTGGCCAGACGGCACACTTCGATATTGAGGTGACGCTGGTATCTGAAGGTGTTCTGCCTGAAGTCAATGAAGACTTTGTCAAGGCGCTGGGTATTGAGGACGGTGGCGTTGCCGCTTTCCGTGAGGATGTGCGTAACAATATGGAGCGCGAACTTACCAATACCGTCAATTCAAGGAACAAGAATGCGGTCTTTGACGCCCTGCTGGCAGCGCATCCTTTCACCCTGCCGGAATCAGCCGTGCGTGAGGAAATGAAAGAAATGCTCAAGCCTTACCGTGACCGTGTCGCTAATGGTGAGAGCATTGCTGTTTCCGAGGCCAGTCTGGAAGAACGTTATATGCCAGTTGCACGCCGTCGTGTAGCACTTGGCCTGCTGCTCGGCCAGTTGGCAGAGAGCAGCCAGATGGTGGTTGATCCTGAGCGGGTCAAGGCGCGTATCAAGCTGCTTGCCCAGAGCTACGAGCATCCAGAGATGGTTGAGGCCTGGTATCAGGCAGAGCCTGAGCGGATGCAGGAAATTCATGGCGTTGTCATGGAAGACCAGTTGCTGGATCTTATCCTGTCCAAGGCTCGGGTCGATGAGCAGTCCCTGAGTTTTGATGATGCAACCCGGGTTCCAGCCGCGGGCGAGACCGTTTAATTTTTAACCATTCAGGCGAATCAGGATGAACAGATCTCATGGGTTAGCGGGCGGTGAACAGATGGCGGGTGGTCTGGTGCCCATGGTGGTGGAACAGTCGGCGCGTGGCGAGCGCGCCTACGATATCTACTCGCGCCTTCTGAAGGAGCGGGTGATTTTTCTGGTAGGCCAGGTGGAAGATTACATGGCCAATCTGATTGTGGCCCAGTTGCTGTTCCTTGAGTCTGAAAATCCTGACAAGGATATCCATCTTTATATCAATTCACCGGGTGGTGTGGTGACCTCCGGCATGGCGATTTATGACACCATGCAGTTCATCAAGCCTGATGTCAGCACCCTGTGTATTGGTCAGGCTGCCAGTATGGGGGCGCTGCTGCTTGCTGGTGGCGCTGCCGGTAAACGCTACTGCCTGCCCAATTCCAGAGTGATGATTCACCAGCCGCTGGGCGGTTATCAGGGGCAGGCCTCTGATATCGATATCCATGCCAGGGAGATCCTGTCGATGCGTGAGCGTCTGAACCGGATCCTCGCACAGCATACGGGACAGACCATTGAGAAAATCCAGCAGGATACGGACCGTGACAATTTTCTCGGTGCTGAGGATGCGCTCAATTATGGCCTGGTGGACAAGGTGATCAGCAGTCGCGCACTGGCGGGTGTCTGAGACCTGAACGCAGGCAAGAGGAGTTAGGGACACGATGAGTGATAACAAGCGTGGCAAGGACGGCGCCAAGCCGCTTTACTGCAATTTCTGTGGCAAGTCTTCCGAAGATGTGCGGAAGCTGATATCCGGGCCCTCGGTTTACATCTGTGACGAGTGCGTGGAGCTGTGTAACGACATCCTTCATGAAGAAGCCCAGGAAGTGGAAACCACGGCTTCAGGCAGTCTGCCCAAACCCAAGGAAATCAAGTCAGTACTGGATGAGTATGTCATTGGTCAGGAAAAAGCCAAGCGCATTCTTGCCGTAGCGGTTTATAACCACTACAAGCGCCTGCGTTCGCACGGCGCCCAGAAAAAGGCGGATGTCGAGCTTGCCAAGAGTAATATCCTGCTGATCGGGCCTACCGGTTCTGGCAAGACCTTGCTGGCGGAGACGCTGGCGCGTCTGCTGGATGTGCCTTTTGCGATTGCCGATGCCACTACCCTGACCGAAGCCGGTTATGTGGGTGAGGATGTCGAGAATATCATCCAGAAAATCCTGCAGAAATGCGATTACGATGTTGAGAAGGCCGAGCAGGCCATTGTCTATATCGATGAAATCGACAAGATCTCCAGGAAAGCGGAAAACCTGTCCATCACGCGTGATGTTTCAGGCGAGGGTGTGCAGCAGGCTTTGCTCAAGCTGATTGAAGGCACTGTAGCGGCCGTCCCCCCTCAGGGTGGACGCAAGCATCCGCAGCAGGAACTGATTCAGGTCAATACTGCCAATATCCTGTTCATCTGTGGTGGTGCATTTGCCGGTCTGGATAAGGTTATCCGGCAGCGCACGGATCGTGGCGGCATCGGTTTCTCGGCTGAGGTCAAGAGCAAGGATGATGTCAGGAATGTCGGTGAAATTCTCGCTGAAGTGGAATCGGAAGACCTGATACGCTTTGGTCTGATCCCTGAGTTTATTGGCCGTCTTCCTGTGATTGCCACGCTTGAAGAACTGGATGAAAGTGCTCTGATCCGCATTCTTACTGAGCCGAAAAACGCGCTGGTCAAACAGTTCAGGCGTCTGTTCGAGATGGAAGGCTGTGAGCTTGAAGTGCGTGAAGATGCGCTGATTTCGATTGCCAGAAAAGCCATGGAGCGCAAAACGGGCGCGCGTGGTCTGCGTACCATCGTGGAGCATGTGCTACTGGATACCATGTACGAACTGCCCTCTGCGGAAAACGTGGTGAAAGTGGTGCTGGATGAAAAGGTGATCAAGGGTGAGGCGGAGCCTTATCTGGTGCATGGTCAGTCTGAACGCCAGAAAGCAGTTTCTGAATAGACTCTTGAATTGACGATGCCTGAACCCACATCAGGTAGCATAGATCAATAATGCAGGTAGGGGATGTAGCATGATGGAAGCAAGAGACGAATCACTGGGTAACGATATTTCATCCGGAGTAATGCTGCCGGTACTCCCCCTGCGTGATGTGGTGGTTTATCCCCACATGGTCATCCCCCTGTTTGTCGGGCGCGAAAAATCCATTGTGGCGCTGGATCGTGCCATGCGGGAAAACAAGCAGGTACTGCTGCTGGCGCAGCGCGATCCCGAGAATGATGATCCAGGTTTCGAGGATCTTTATGAAGTGGGTACGCTGGCCAGCATCCTGCAGATGCTCAAGCTGCCTGATGGAACCGTCAAGGTACTGGTGGAGGGTCAGGAGCGTAGTCGCGCCACAGCCTTCAGCATGGTGGATGGTTTCTATGTCGCTGAGGTCGAGGCTTTCGAAGAGACGCTGGGTGTGGTCGAAGCCGAGTCGGATGTGCTGGTACGCACACTGATCAATACCTTTGACCAGTACGTCAAACTCAACAAGCGCATTCCACCTGAAGTACTGAACTCGCTGGCAGGTATTGACGATCCGACGCGTCTGGTGGACACCATTGCGGCCCATATGACCATCCGTCTGGAAGACAAGCAGGTCATTCTGGAAGCGGCGACCGTTGCTGAGCGCATCGAAAAGCTGATGACCTTCATGGAAGGCGAGGTTGATGTGCTTGAAATGGAAAAGCGCATCCGTGGCCGCGTCAAGCAGCAGATGGAAAAGAACCAGCGCGAGTACTATCTCAACGAGCAGATGAAGGCTATCCAGAAGGAACTGGGTGATCTTGAGAATACGCCGAATGAAATGGAAGAACTGGCAGCCAAAATAGCCAAGGCTGGGATGCCCAAGGCAGCGCGCGCCAAGGCTGATGCCGAGTTCAACAAGCTGAAGCTGATGCCTCCCATGGCGGCCGAGGCAACCGTGGTGCGCAACTATATTGACTGGATGGTCAGTATGCCATGGAAGAAGCGTACCAAGGTGAGTGTGGATCTGGCACGGGCAGAAGCCATTCTGGATGAAGAGCACTATGGTCTGGAGAAGGTCAAGGAGCGTATCCTTGAGTATCTTGCGGTGCAGCAGCGTGTCAACAAGCTTAAGGGTCCCATTCTCTGTCTGGTAGGGCCACCTGGCGTTGGCAAGACCTCGCTGGGTCAGTCTATCGCCAAGGCCACCAATCGTACCTATGTGCGTATGGCACTGGGCGGTGTGCGTGATGAAGCCGAGATCCGCGGTCATCGCAGGACCTATATTGGTTCGATGCCTGGCAAGATCCTGCAGAATCTGGCCAAGGCTAAGACACGTAACCCCATGTACATGCTGGACGAGATTGACAAGATGGCCATGGATTTCCGTGGTGATCCGGCTTCTGCCCTGCTGGAAGTGCTTGATCCAGAGCAGAACCATACCTTCAGTGATCACTATCTGGAAGTCGATTTTGATCTCTCGGATGTCATGTTTGTGGCTACGGCGAATACGCTGGACATTCCGCCAGCACTGCTCGACCGTATGGAAATCATCCGAATCGCGGGTTATACCGAGGATGAAAAGGTCAGTATTGCCCAGAAGTACCTGCTGCCCAAGCAGATCAGGAATAATGGCCTGAAAGACGATGAAATCCATGTCACTGAAGGCGCTGTGCGTGACATTATCCGTCATTACACGCGTGAAGCCGGCGTGCGCAGTCTGGAACGCGAACTGTCCAAGATCTGCCGCAAGGTCGTGCGTAGCCTGCTGACACCCAAGAAAGCGGCCAAGGCGGGCAAGCGCGTTTCCGTCACCCATGCCAATCTGGAAGACTATCTGGGCGTCAAGCGCTTCCGCTACGGCCGGGCTGAAGAAAATGACCAGATTGGTCAGGTCACAGGACTGGCGTGGACTGAGGTGGGTGGTGAACTGCTGACTATCGAGACGGCCATCATGCCGGGTACCGGCAAGCAGACCTTTACCGGCAAGCTGGGTGAAGTCATGCAGGAATCCATCCAGACGGCGGTGACGGTGGCAAGAAGCCGTTCCGTTGAGCTTGGCATTGATCCTGGTTTCTATCAGAAACATGATGTGCATATCCACGTGCCTGAAGGCGCCACGCCCAAGGATGGCCCCAGTGCTGGTATCGGTATGTGTACGGCGCTGGTGTCGGCCCTGACCAAAATTCCGGTCAGATCCGATGTCGCCATGACGGGTGAAATCACCCTGAGGGGCGAGGTGCTGCCGATTGGCGGCCTCAAGGAAAAGCTGCTGGCCGCGCATCGTGGTGGTATTACCACGGTGTTGATACCGCAGGAAAATGCCAAGGATCTTGAGGAAATCCCGAAGAACATCAAGGCTGATCTGACGATCACACCGGTACGCTGGATTGATGAGGTTTTGCAGATAGCACTGCAGCGTATGCCTGAGCCACTTCCGGCTACTGCGGTGAGTCCGGTATTGACGGATGCCGTAGCTGCTGGCCAGCACGGGCCGCATTAAATCCGCTGTTCATGGGAGGCGGGTTCTCCTCCCTGTGGTTGCCCTGGCCGGTGTCTCATGCCAGCCAAGGCGTGATACCAGTGCCTGTTGAGGGGGAGAGCAGTCTTGCTTTCGGATGATGCATTTTCTGCCTTGATGAATGATACCTGTGGGCAGCCTTGGTATGTTGTACTCAGCAAGCCCAGGCAGGAATCGGTAGCGGAGCAGAACCTGATCCGGCAGTCCTATGATGTTTATCTGCCGTGGCTCAAGAAACTCAAGGTGCGTGCCAAAAAAGAGCTGGTGCCGACTTATGTGCCGCTGTTTCCGCGTTACATGTTCTGTCGGGCCCGTGATGCCGAGCATTCGATCGCACCAGTCCGTTCGTCATATGGGGTCACTTCCATTCTGCGGTTCGGGATGGAACTGGCTACCGTGAGTCCTCAGACGCTGCTCTATATCCGCAATCTTGAACTGAAAGCTGATCGTGCAGGTTACGAGGCGCTGACACCATTCAAGCCAGGTGTTCAGGTCAGGATTCGTGACGGTGCACTGGAAGGTTATGAGGCTGTGGTGACTATGAGTGATACGCAGCGGGTCCAGGTGCTGCTGCAGATTCTGGGTAAGGAACATGAGTTGAGTTTCACACCGGGACAGGTGGTTCCTGTGTGAAACTGCTTGCCAATATTGCAGCAATTGCATACAATCCGAAGTTCACCTTGCCGGTGTAGCTCAGTCGGTAGAGCAACGCATTCGTAATGCGTGGGTCGGGAGTTCGATTCTCTTCACCGGCACCATTTTTGTGTAAAAAGTCTAATGATTTCAGCGACTTGTAAGTCATTGAAATCAGCGTCATGGGCGTATCGAGTTAAAATCGAGCGTAAAATATGACGACAAGGACGCCTTCATACCTTACCGTCAGATCTGGCGGTATGTACATTTTTCAGTACTACTTCCCTGTCCGCTTACGAAAAAACAATCCCAACCTACAGGTTCTCTTCAGAAAGTCACTCAAGACAAGAGCCAAACGTGAAGCTGAAGCATTAGGGCGGAGATGGTGGGTCATCATGGACAAGCTTGATAAGATTTTTTTCAAAGATCCCGCTACCCACGGTAAGGCTATCGAGCTGTTAAGGCGCTACGAAGACGTAGAGAATGCTGATTGGGCGACGGTAGAGGCTTTCCTGTCCGAGCTCGAAACGGATGAAAAAAGTGACACTGATGATGATAAAAATCC
>JBEBBU010000042.1:0-3840 GCA_041158225.1 Pseudomonadota bacterium
CGATCTGGTACTGGGGAACCCGCCGTGGCTCAAGGTGGAATGGAATGAAGCCGGGATACTGGGCGAGTTCAATCCACGCTTGGCCATCCGTAGACATTCGGCCAGTGAACTGACACGCCTGCGCCAACAGGCTTTTCTTGATTACCCCGGACTGCAGGCGGCATGGACTGGTGAACTGGAAGAAGCGGAAGCAACCCAGGCCTTTCTGAATGGCATGCAGAATTATCCACTGCTCAAAGGTCTGAAGGCGAACCTTTACAAATGCTTCATGCCGCTGGCATGGCGGCTGGCGGGTACTCATGGGATCGTGGGACTGCTACATCCCGAAGGCCCGTATGATGATCCCGATGGTGGCTCTCTCAGAGAGGCGCTCTACCGAAGGCTGAGGGCGCATTTTCAGTTCATCAATGAACTGGCACTATTCGCCGAAGTGCATCACCTTACGAAGTACAGCGTCAATATCTACGGCCCTGAACGTGATATCCCGCAATTTGACCAACTGGCCAACCTGTTTGCCCCCAGCACCGTAGAGGCCTGTTACAGCCATGACGGACTGGGGTCTGTAGGCGGCTACAAGAATGAGGAGGGCCGCTGGAATACCGCCGGCCATCAGGCACGCATCATCAGGATCAACAGCACCCTGCTGGGCGTCTTTGCCAGACTGTATGACGCACCGGGGACAGCACCCGGCCAGGCGCGCCTCCCGGCCCTGCATGCCACCCATCTGGCTGGCGTTCTGCAGAAACTGGCAGACTGGCCGCACCGTCTGGCAGATCTCGGGGAGGATTACTATTCCACTGAAATGTGGCATGAAACCATGCAGCAGCATGATGGCACCATCATCAGGAACGGCGACCGCTCTGCCCCATTTGCCCTGACCCCACAGGACTGGGTGCTGTCCGGCCCACATTTTTTCCTGGCCAATCCCTTCAATAAAACCCCACGCGCCATCTGTAGCGCCAATGGTCATTATGACCCCATCGACCTCGAAGCCATCCCTGACGATTACCTGCCGCGCAGTAACTACCGGCCGATGGATGATCGGGGGGAATACCTGAGACGGGTGCCAAGGGTAAGCTGGTCTGTGAGCGGAGAAAACAGCTCATCAGTCCTGAGCCATTACCGTTTATCCTTCAGAGGGATGCTTCCTTCATCAGGTGAAAGAACATTGACATGTGCCATTATTCCTCCCGAAGTGGGTCATATCAATGGAGTTCAGTCAAACACCTTCAAGACTAAACATCAGTTACTTAACGCTGGTGTCATCTGCTCGTCTTTGATAGCTGACTTTTTCATTAAATCAACAGGAAGAAGTAACCTACACGGCTCATGGGCTAACCTGCCGCTATTGGATGCTAGAGTTGAGCGTTATGCTCGACTGACAATCCTCAACTGCCTCACCACCCACTATGCCCCCTTATGGGCTGAGGTCTATCAAGCATCATTCAATGCCCAGCAATGGAGCCAGCCGGACAACCCACGCCTGCCGCAGGACTTCTTCGCGCGGCTCACACCCGAATGGCAGCGATCATGTGCCCTGCGTACCGATTACGCCCGGCGCATGGCCCTTGTGGAAATTGACGTACTCGTCGCACAGGCACTTGGGCTTACCCTCGAAGAACTCATACTCATCTACCGCATCCAGTTTCCGGTGATGCAGGGTTATGAACGTGACACCTGGTATGACATTCATGGCCGGATCATCTTTACCAACAGCAAGGGGCTGGTCGGAGTTGGCCTGCCGCGCAGGGCGGGTCGGCGTGATCCCGAAGGCTGTATCACCACACCGGATGGCCAGACACGGCGTGGGCGGTTTGGCTGGGAGGATGTACAGCACCTGCCCGATGGCACACGGGTACAGCAATGGGTGGAGGATGACACCCTGCCCGGCGGCATCCAGCTCAGGGAACGCCGCTGGAAAGCGCCATTTGCCAGAGCGGATCGAGAGCAGGACTATCGCATGGCCTGGGATCACTTCCTCACCACAACGCACTGAACAGGCCTGAACCATGCTGCCATCACTGCTGGCCCATGATATCCGTCAGGGCCTGAAACATTATCTGCTCACCGCCTATGAACCTTCAGATGCTTTCTTTCACGGCATCATGTCGAGGTTTGTCAGCGAGACTGATGGCTGGCTGAAAGGCCCTTACCTGCAGATTGGCCTGCCGTTTCACGCCGGTGAGTCGGGCAGCCATTTCTTCAGCGGATTTGCCACAGAAAAGCCCGGCTACCGCCATCAGGAAGCTGCGTGGCAAACACTGTCAAGCCAGCACGGAGCCAGTCATGCGCTGGTCGCTACCGGAACCGGCAGTGGCAAGACCGAATGTTTCCTTTACCCGGTACTCGACCATGCAGCCCGCGCCAGACAGGACGGTGAACAGGGCATCAAGGCGCTGATCATCTATCCGATGAATGCACTCGCCAACGATCAGGCACGCCGCTTTGCCGAACTGGTGCATACCACGCCAGCGTTTGCAGGCCTGAGAATAGGACTGTTCGTCGGTGGGCACGGCAGTGAACCCGGTGCTGGCCTGAAAATGTCCGCGACCAGTGTCATCACCGATCGCAAGACGCTGCGCAAGGCTCCACCAGACATTCTGCTGACCAATTACAAAATGCTGGATTACCTGCTGATCCGTCCCAAAGACCGTGACCTCTGGGCCAGCAATACACCAACCACCCTGCGCTATATCGTGGTCGATGAACTGCATACCTTCGATGGTGCCCAGGGTACCGATCTCGCCATGCTCATCCGTCGCCTGCGGGCGCGCCTGCAGATCCCGCCGGGTCAACTGATCTGTGCCGGCACCTCGGCCACGCTGGGCAATGCTGCCGATACCACGCCTCTGCGCGAATATGCACGCCAGATATTCGGTGAAACCTTCCCGCCCGAAGCCGTCATCACTGAAAACCGCCTGTCCCCCAGCGATTTTCTCGGTGACAGGCTCGTGGATCACGTCTTTTCCTGGCATCCGGACTGGGAGGCACAGCTTGAACCTGATCAATACCCGAGCCAGGCCAAAGCCATTGCCGCATGGTTCGGGATCTTCTTTCCTGATCTCCCGCCACCTGCAGATGTGCATGATCCAGTCTGGCGTCAGGCACTGGGAGGTTGGCTGAAGGCACATCTGCTGTTCACCAATCTGCTGAAGATCGGACGGGAAGGCAGCCATACCTTCACCGCCATCATCGAAAGGTTCAGAAACGGCGGTGGCCTGAATGAATCAGCAAGAGCGCACGCCCCGGACATCCTGAACGCGCTGCTGGCACTGGTAGCCTGGGCACGCAGCCCGGAATCACCCACCACCCCGCTGGTGACCCTGCGGGTACAGCTCTGGCTGCGCGAACTCAGGCGAATGGTGGCAAGAGTGGCGACTGATCCTTCTGCATTGATGCTCAGAAGTGCTTCCGATCTCAAATCCAGCCCGGGGGGGATCTACCTCCCCCTGATCCAGTGTTCCCAGTGCCATACCACCGCCTGGCTCACCAGGATGGCACCGGCTGACAAACGCGTGTCCCAGAAACTGGATGACATCTATCACGCGTGGTTTTCTGGCTCGTCTGATGTTATCCGCCTCTATCCGGGACAGGACACCCCCAATCAGCAGACCGAAGGCATCATGCAACACTGCTGTGGCGAATGTGGCACACTCCAGGCCAGCGCCGGCGACTGTAGTGGCTGTGGCAGCAAAGGGCTGGTCAGGGTATTCCGCACCACCGGCGTCACGACATCAACGCGCGGCCATGTCAACTATGCCTGGCATGAGGATAGCTGCCCGGGATGTGGCGAGCGCAACCGTATGCTGCTCATCGGTGCGCGCAATGCCACGCTCGGCG
>JBEBBU010000043.1:0-3008 GCA_041158225.1 Pseudomonadota bacterium
TATTTTGATCAGGTTGAGCGTGACGTCATATCCACTTTTTTTGTAGAGAAATGGGGTTATAACCCTGAATTTGTTGCTACAGGTATAGATTATATTCAGCAACATATTGCTGATTTCTCCATCAGAGAACTTGCTAAAGCACTTGCTGAATACAAGAAAAACAACCCTGATTGCGAACACAAAGCAATGTCGCGCGAAATCATTGATTTTTTGCGTGAAGTGATCGAAGCGGATGGAAAAATTGATGAACTTGAAGCAATGTCACTGGATTCTATTGAGAATGCATTCAATGAGGCAAATAAGTTTGATATAAAAAAGGCTTTGAAATCTAATATATCAACCGCAGGGGTGGCGGTGACAAATATAGCTTTAGGTGCAGGGAGCATTGGATCTTCAGTCAAATCCAAGATTAAAAAATGGTATGGCAACTGATGCTGCACATCTGACATGGCTATGATGCCTCAATCTGAAATTACGGCGGCACTTGCCCGCTCACTTGGGGCAGACCATGCTGCCATCATCGTACAGGCACTGGCGCAGGAAAAAAGGTCAGAACGCAGGTTCAGCCGTGTTCTGCTTGCCTGCCATGAGACCGGCTCAATACTTCATGCCCTGAAAAAAGAGTTTGGTGGCGATTTGCTTGGCGCACTGTGCCTTGCTCTGGATGGAGAAGATCCGGTGTATGCAAGGCAACGAGGCATAAGCGCTTACCTGCGCATTCACGATGGCGGTTCGTCAGGCTCAGAGGCTACAGTGCTGGCTGATTTGCGGGACGAGTTTACCGTGAATGTTGAAAGGCTTCTGGCTTGCAGACATCCGCATCAGGAAGCGGTCAGGCAGCAGTTTAAGGCGGCTTTCAGGATATGGGAGAGCCGCTATCTTGCCCTGATGGGGCCATTTCCGGAGGATGTCGATGCGCTGGATGCGATTCACCACCAGCTCAGGGGGGCGCGCATACTGCCTGACAATATGGGCGCTTCGTTGCTTGAATCGATGGTTGACTGGCTGGGAAGGCTGCTCTTGATCATCGTGATTATTCTACTGCTGTATGGCCTGACCGTATGGTCAGGGTTTGAGCCGATAACTGACACTATCCTTTCACGCTGATGTTAAAGATTGCACTTTATTTGCTGGTTTTGCTCGGGTTCCTGTCGCTGGCCAGCGGCGCCATGCGTCAGGTTATCACGGAATTCCTCGCGGGCAGGCGTGGCCTGCAGGATGAAGACCTGCAGAGTTGTGTCAGGCAGGTGCATGCCATGCTCGACCGTCGTCAAAGTTCCGGGGAGCAGTCGCCTGCTTCAGGCAAGAACTGACAGTACTTCCAGTTGTGCTACTGCATGATGGATCAGGGTATGGCCGCTCTTGCGTCCATGCATTGGGTGCTTATTCATCAAGAGTGCAAGACAGAATCCGCTTTAGAAACCGACAACCTGAATCCCAGTGCGTGAATCACTTTCAACAGGGTCTCGGTACTGGGTACACGTTTGCCTGATAAGCCCTTGTATAAGCTTTCTCTGCTGAGCCCAGTGTCTTTTGCCAGTTGAGTCATACCTCGCGCACGAGCGATATCGCCCAGCGCAGATGCCAGCATTGCCGGGTCATTCTCCTCTAGTACTGAGTTCATATACTCGGTAATCATCGCTTCATCGTCCAGGTATTCTGCGATATCAAATGGACGGCAATCCGCAAGTTTAATCTTCCTCGTCATCTTCAATCTCCAACAGGTTCGCAAGAGCAATGGCTTGGGCTATATCCGTTGACTGGGTTGACTTGTCTCCGCCTCCCAGCATCACAATCACTAACTTCCCTCGCTGGACGTAATACATTCGCCACCCTGGGCCAAAAAATTCCCTCATCTCCCATACACCATTGCCAACTTGTTTAACATCTCCCAGATTGCCCAACTGAGCTTTACGCAGGCGCTTCAGCAGGCGAGCCTGAACCGAACGATCCTTGATGGAACGAAGCCAGTCAGCAAACTCTGGAGTTTGTATAACGTTATACATGGCTAAAATGTAGTCTTCTGGCTACAGTATTGCAATAGGAATTCATATTTCTGAGCCCCCGCCTGCTTCAGGCAAGAGCTGACAGCGCTTCCCCCAGCTGTGCTACTGCCTGATGGATCAGGGCATGGCGGGTGCCAAGGTTCATACGCATGAAGCCAGCGCCGCCCTGACCGAAGCTTGGGCCCGGGTTGAGGCCCAGTCTGGCTTTGTCCACCATGAACTGCTTCAGGGCTGCATCGCTGAGGTGCATGCCGCAACAGTCCAGCCAGGCCAGATAAGTACCCTCGGCCTCAATCAGGCGGATGAACTGCTGATGGGGGGCAAGTCCTTCTGTCAGCAGCTGGCGCCCCTGCTCAAGATAGTCCAGCAAGGCATCCAGCCAGTGATCGCCATGACGGTAGGCGGCCTCGAAGCCGGCAAGACTCAGCGGATGGGTGGTGCTGACCTGGAACAGGTCAAAGGCTTTCTGGAAGGCCTGGCGTGTGGGGGTATCCTGGAAAATCAGGGCAGAGAGGCCAAGGCCCGGGATATTGAACGTCTTGCTGGGGGCTACCGCCGTGACGATGCGGACGTTGCCGCTGTCCGACTGCAGGGCCATCGGGTGATGATGATGCTTTGGCCGTACCAGATCCGCGTGAATGTCATCGGAAAACAGGGCGACATCGTAGCGCTGGCACAGATCCAGCACCTGATCCAGTTCCTGTGCTGTCCAGACCCTGCCTGTCGGATTATGCGGTGAGCAGAGCAGGAGCAGGCGTCCGCCCTGACGCATGCAGTCCTCAAGATGGTCTAAATCCATGTGATAGCGGCCATCGGCAGCCAGTTGCAGCGGATTTTCCAGCAGGCGCCGGCCATGATGGCGCACGGCACTGTAGAAAGGAGGGTAGATCGGCGGCTGGATGATGACGCCATCATCAGCGGCTGTCATGGCCAGCACCGCAGCATGCAGGCTGGGAACCACACCCGGGGCCAGCATGACATCAGCCGGGCTGATGACCCAGT
>JBEBBU010000044.1:0-5198 GCA_041158225.1 Pseudomonadota bacterium
CCATTTGACTGCTTTCTCAAGCTGCATGCGGCTTATGGCTCCGCTGAAATCAAATCAGCCCTTGGACTGGTGAGCGCTACCAGTCTGGGACCAGCCGGGCAGGGCGTCATACATGTGCCAGAGAAAAAGTGCTACATTCACCTCTTGACTTTCCGCAAGGATGACAAGGCCTTTTCCCTGACGACCCGTTACCGGGATTATCTCATCAGTGACCTAAAGCTTCACTGGCAAAGCCAGTCCACCATCACAAGGCAGTCGGTGACAGGGCAGAATTATCTGCATTACAGGGAACGTGGCTATACCGTGCTGTTCTTTGCGAGAATTGAGCGTGAGGTTGGTAGAGAAACAGCCCCGTTTATCTATCTTGGACCAGCCGGCAGACTGCTCAGCGCAGAAGGTGACCGACCGATCAGTATGGTATGGGAGCTCGCATACCCGGTGCCCGCTTTGCTGTCTGAAGAGGCAGCTGTGATATGACATAAGGAGTAAAAAACCATGAGTGACCAGGCGTTCATCAGTCTGCTGAAAGACATGATCATGCACCATGAAAAACTGCTGGCCATGTATCAGCAGCTCAAGGCCGACAAATGTCGCATGGCGTCTGCTGACAACATGATTTTCCTGAATGAGCGCATTGCCGAGGAAACGCGGGCGCTGGATGGCATCAGGCTGACCCTCAACGATTACCTCTCCAGTAGCAGTATGGAGTGATGCTGTACTGCTGCGACATATAATGTTGTCTTGTGGATGTAATCTCTGCATCAATCCGATAGCAGCGGGATCCAGACAATGACTACCAGTCTACTTGACTGGTACCGGGCATGCTGGGAGATCGAGATGTTTTTCCTGGTGCTCAAGGAGTCTGCCGTATTGAGCAGCTTGTATCTGGACGACAGCGATTGACTGCAGACGGCGCTAGGCTGATACGGTTGGGACGTGTACTGCGTGTCCGCCTGCAAAGTCGATGGCGTCCGATACGCATCCCAAGCTGTGGCGATTACATGACTGGTGCACAACGATATGCTTGATACCAGAGAGTAGGATAATTGATGGCCACCATGAACTTCAACACTACCAATGCAACTTTTCGCCAGTTACTGGGCAATGGATTGAGTTACCGTGTGCCTCCATTTCAGCGGGATTATGCATGGACCGAAGATGAATGGGATGACCTCTGGCAGGATATGCTTGGGTTATTCGAAGAGGACGGCGAGTCAGCCCATTATATGGGTTATCTGGTACTGCAATCCTCAGACAGCAAAAACTTCGACATCATTGATGGCCAGCAACGACTGACGACCATCAGCGTGATGATACTTGCCTGTCTGGGGCAACTCCAGGATCTGGCGACTGGCAACATGGATGCTGCCAATAATGCCAGGCGCAAAGAGCAGCTGCAAAACAGCTATATCGGCTATCTTGATCCGGTCAGCCTGGTGCCGAAATCCAAACTGGCATTGAATCGCCACAATAACCGTTTCTACCAGACTTATCTGGTTCCTCTGGAAAAGATTCCCCAGCGGGGACTGAATGCTTCAGAACATCAACTGCGTAAAGCATTCAACTGGTTTAAGGATAAAATCAGGTCACGTGTCGGTATGACCGCTACTAGTGGCAAAGAACTTGCCGCCTTTATTGATGATCTTGTCGACAGGCTGTTTTTTACCGTGATCACGGTGACTGACGAATTGAACGCCTTCAAGGTATTCGAGACCCTTAATGCGAGGGGGGTAAGGCTTTCTGCGACTGATCTTTTAAAAAATTATCTGTTTTCAGTCATCAGTTCCCAGCATACCCATGAAACAGAACTGAAAGCCTTAGAGGAGCGCTGGGAACGTATCGTGGGGCTGCTTGGAAGCGAAAGTTTTCCAGAGTTCCTGAGAGTCTTCTGGAACAGCCGTAACAGGCTGGTACGCAAATCTGATTTATTCAAAACCATTCGAAAGCAGATCGCAAGCCGCGATGTTGCTTTTGAATTACTGCGGGATCTGGATCATGCGGCGTCAATCTATGCTGCGCTTCGCGATGCCCAGGATCCTTTATGGAACAGTGAGGAAAAAACTGCGCTGGCGCAGTTAATCATGTTCAATGTACGCCAACCGTTGGCTATGTTGCTGGCCTGCCATGCCCGATTCCATGATACGGAAAGAGCGCAACTGACTCGTATCATGAAGGCTGTTGCGGTCATTTCCTTCCGTTACAACGTCATATGTAACCTGCAGGCGCACGATCAGGAACGCCTCTATAATGATATTGCGTGGAAGGTATTTTCTGGCATCTATGCCCGTCCATCTGAGGTGCTTGTTGCACTCAGGGCCATATACCCGGATGACTTACACTTCAAGGCTGCTTTTGCCGAAAAGGAACTACGCACCACTAACAGCCGTAACAGGAAAGTAGTCCGTTATATCCTGTTTGAAATTGAAAGGCAGCGATCCGGGCAGGCGCTGGATGCAGAAAGCGCCCTATACAATCTTGAGCATATCCTTCCTGAGCACCCTTCAGAGGCATGGTCATACATCGAGGAATCCACGCAGGATCGTCTCATCTACCGGATTGGAAACATGACGCCACTTGAAAGTCGTCGCAATCGGGATCTGGGTAATGCGACTTATCCGTCCAAGCGACAGGCGTACCAGCAGAGTGTCTTTCAGATAACCAGTGCCATAGCAGAGCATTATGAAACTTGGGATGAGGCGAAAATAGCATCCAGGCAAACGCAGTTGGCCAATATTGCCGCTGGTATCTGGAAAGTTGAATTCGGAGGATAAATTGGAAAACCGCATAGCCCAGACCCTGACCAAGCTCTTTGAGCGGTACCGCATCGTCTTCTGGTACGACGCCATGCAGGAGAGCACTACGACATGAACGATACTTTAACCTTTGCCAATCGACTGCAGCAATATCGCCCATGCAAAGCATTCGAAGTGACGTTTATACGACAAGAACCAATGGCATCATGAAAATCCTGCACACATCTCGATAAATCGATAGCGACTCATTTTGTCGCGTTCTTAACGCATACTGCTTCCAGTCAGGTGCATGCACCTGATCGTCTATTGCCTGCCTGCACAGATTGACGAGGTTGAAGTTATGAACGAAGCATCATTCATTCTGGATACATCTTTGCTCGAACCACTGGAGGGTAGCACCCTGTTTTATCCCTGCAGTGGCAACGATCTCATAACGCCGATAACACTGTTTTCACCCTACATCAGCAACTTCTGGTTTGTCGATCGAGGCTACTTTACCCCCGGGCATCAGGACACACGTTTTTATGGGCTGGATGCACCAGCGGATGAGCAACCGCCACTGCTAGCTGATAATCCGCTGTACCGTTTGCTGGATACCCGCATAAAAGGCAGGGCCAGCCAGCGCCGGAAAGTGGATATTGACCCCTGCATTCTGACAGAACGCTACGAGCATCTGGCCACTGGGAAAACGATCTGTATTCACAAGCGACGTGGCTATGGCTTTTCCGCTTTCCGCAACGAAGATCTTGGAGATCTTGGGGTATTTTTCTACCGAGGTGATAGTTCCGGAGAAGGTGGCAGTGGTAACCATTGGCTGAAAGCGGATCATATGGGAGAGATCTTGGCAAAAATATTGCCTGGTGGATTGCTCGTAAGTGATGGATCCGACGGTGCCTGCTATTACAGTAAAGGCGCTACCTACGGTCCGGTGCTAAGACAATACAGGGATAGCAAAAAGAACATTCAGGCGATCATGGATGAAAAGCCGGCATTCAAAGATAAGCTGGGTCATCAGTTCAAATGCGTCGGCTATGCCGGGCATCGCTACGGGCCGACCCTGATCTGGCAGGTGACATGATTTTTTGCTGATCTGCCGTTCTGGGCTGTGACATTGCCATATGCTCGTACCATACTGGTTGGCAGGAGCAGTCTGTCCGGGCTAATGTGTGGAAAAACGGCCTGATCCGGTTGTCCCCTCAAACATCAGTATCCAATAGGCATACATGATCCATGAGGGGGCCGGATTTATGACTTACATGCAGTGGTTCATGGCTGCATGCCAGGCTTTGGGAGCCACACAGCCATGATTATCTACCAGTCCCGGCATAGACTTGCCGCCCTGTTTTCTGGAAACCCATGTTTTGAGATCTGCGAAGTATCGATCCAGGGTTGCATCACTTGGCCGGACTTCAGCCGTTTTGCCAGCGCCGTTGCAGGATGCAGGCAGAGGATTTCTGGTCAGATTACGTTTCACCGTAATGCTTGGAACATAATTGGCCGCCGCAATCAGATTGTTGGGGATACCTGCTGTTGCAGTCTTCCACCAGACATAACCAGAACCTCCGGCACAGTAGTCAGCCGCAGGAATATCAACCACAAGTTTGCTATAGCATGAATCTTTCTTGAAGTTCGGCAGTGTAGCCACGAACTCAATGTTCTTGTAGTACTCGTTGGTGAGACCCCATTGGCCGTCTCGTATTGCTCCACCAAGACCCTTGTAACTGATGGCAACCACATCCCAAGGGTTATCGCCGTGGTTGTAGTAAACGGGAACCTCTTCCTTGGTGGGCTCTATGCTTTTGAACTGCCAGTCTACCGATGGCTTGATACTCATGACACCGTTGGCCCCCATCCAGGCAGTTTCATCGGTGGGCGCATAGGTATTGAAAGTCCACATGAAGCTGTTCAGTCCTGCAGGGAGCGGTGTTTGCTGGGTGCCGCGGGCATCTACCCACTCGGTAACAACCTGATCTTTGCCATTGGGGAATACGATCTTGACGTCTTTGATGTCCTCAGATACGCCACCGTGACCGCAGGTATGGGCCAGATTCAATTTCAGGAACTGGCGGCTACCCTCAAGCCATTCGCGACTGCCATCAACCGGATTTTCCACGAAATTGCTGTGCGCATAGACTGTAGTGGACGCGATCAGGGCGTAGTTGGCAAGAGCCCAAACAACGTGTTTTTTCATGATTAGATCTTCCTCATACATTATTATTTTGAAGTATGCGGTGTGCCGGGTATGCCGCACCGACATAAATTCAATTAATGTGCCATGATTGACAGGCATGCAGTCATGACTGCTGGAAGCACGGATGTAGTGTCATCTGATCATGTATCTACAGGTGCCAGACTGCTGTTCTGGCATGGAATGTAGGTGAAATGACACAGTGGTGAGGGATATGCTGTAAATGCTGGCAAAGCAGCAGGTTCCAGTAGCACACA
>JBEBBU010000045.1:0-7008 GCA_041158225.1 Pseudomonadota bacterium
TGAGGCAACTGCCACATCAGTGTGTGTTATTTCACGCCACTGTCACCTGATGAGCCATGATGACAGCTAAATGACTGTCAGATAAAAGAAAACTGGCATTATGCACATTTTCTGTGGATAACTCTGTGAGTTATGCATGGAAAAAGGGCCTGCAGGCGCATGATCTCTAGCGGCAGCTTACATTGGGCAAACTTGATACAAATCATAAGAATTGTTAAAAAACAAAAGGTTAAAAATAGAATAATCTTGTCTCGTTCTGCGCCTCCCGGAAAAACCAGCCTGATCTTTTTCCTGAGATGTGTGCATAAAGCAGTTGCCACTTGTGATATGCCATGGCAGAGCGGTATAAAGCCTATGGGATCAATGTCATACCTGGACTTGTCCTGCTCATAATTACAACAATAGCTGCCCTCCCAAGGAGATTAATCATGAAAAAAGCTGTCGCTTCACTGCTCGAACTGCTGGCTGCCTACGGTCTGGACAAACTGGAACGGGCACTGATGTTCGGTGCCGGCCTGCTGCTCCTGCTAGCCTGGCTCTCCGGTAGCGTCCAGATGTCCCATAACTGGTTCGCTTTTGTTTTCCGCTGGCTGCATGTTGCCTCTGGCATCATGTGGATTGGACTGCTCTACTACTTCAACTTTGTCCAGATACCTTCCATGGCAAAGATTCCTGACGAACAGAAACCAGCGGTGGGCAAGGTCATTGCCCCAACTGCACTTTTCTGGTTCCGTTGGGCTTCACTGGCAACGGTCGTCACCGGGCTTGTGCTTGGACTGATGAATGGTTACCTGTTCGAAGCACTGCTGCTGGGTTACTTCAAGGGAGGCGTTTCAACCTATATCGGCATTGGCATGTGGCTGGCGCTGCTCATGGCCTTCAATGTATGGAACATCATCTGGCCGAACCAGCAGATTGCGCTTGGCATGGTAGAAGCAGATGCCGATGCCAAAAAAGCGGCAGCACGTCTGGCGATGCTGGCCAGCCGTTTCAACACCGCCTTGTCCATCCCCATGCTTTACTTCATGGTAGCTGCCCAGAACATCGCCTGATGCAGAACTGCTAATCAACCGATAGCTACTCCCGTGTCAGCATCTCTGCTGGCACGGGGTACTCGTGCATGCCATCTCAGCACTGATGTGAGGCACCACAAAGCGACTCGAGAACGGGTAACAGTGCCGGCCAGACGCCCTCCAGCAATAGCGGCTGTGCCTTTGCATTGGGATGAAGACCATCCGCCTGCAGATATTGCTGATCCCATCCCCCCATGCCACGCATCCAGAAATCCATCCATGGCACATGATTTCTGGTCGCCGTATCCGCATAAACCGCCTGAAATGCAGCGTTGTAACGATCACCGTAGTTAGGAGGCAACTGCATGCCCAAAAGCATGACCTGCGCACCGGACTGCTGGCTCAGACGTATCATATCGTCAATATTGCTGGCCATGGCCTCAAGGGAAAGCCCCCGCAGTCCATCATTGGCTCCCAGTTCCAGAAGCACCAGATCCGGATGATGTTCCGCCAGCAGGCGGGGCAGACGCGATTTGCCACCAGCAGTGGTATCACCGGAAATACTGGCATTGGTCACTGTCCAGTGCTGGCTGTCCAGACGCTTCTGCAACAGTTCAACCCAGTTATCGTCTGCTTCACCCAGTCCATAGCCAGCACTCAGGCTGTCTCCCAGCACCAGAATGTGTCTGGCATCGGCAGAGGCAGCCGTCATGGAGTACACTGTAAGCAGTAACCATAACAGGCTGAAATACCAGCCACCAACCGTCTTTGGATGTAATGCGATGGGCCCGGCAGAAGTGATCATGACACGCTCCTTGAATAAGTGGGTAAACAGCGGTGGAAACCGTCTTGATATCCTGACAGGAGTGAATCTGGTGATCAACCGCGGAGAGAGTCTGGCGATTACCGGAAGCTCAGGTTCCGGTAAATCGACCCTGCTGACACTGCTGGCCGGGCTTGACACACCCTCAGAGGGAGAAATCTGGCTGGATGGTTCCCCGCTGCACGCGCTGGATGCGGATGCCCGGGCTGATCTCAGATACCGCACCAGCAGTTTCATTTTTCAGTCTTTCCTGCTGCTTGAACATTTCACCGCCCTGGAAAATGTCATGCTGCCCCTTGAAATGAAAGGAGACAGCGCTGCCGGCCAGCAGGCAGCCACACTTCTGACACAGATGGGACTGCATGAGAGACTGCACCACTACCCAAGGCAACTCTCTGGCGGTGAACAGCAGCGCGTAGCACTTGCACGGGCTTTTGCCTGCAGGGCTCCTGTCATTTTTGCCGATGAGCCCACGGGTAATCTGGACCAGCGTACCGGCAATGCCGTCATGGATTTACTGTTTGCACATCAGCAGCAGAGCGGCACAACCCTCATACTGGTCACGCATGACCTGTCACTGGCAAACCGCTGCCAGCGCATGCTGCGCATTCACGAAGGCAAGGTTGTTGCCGTAACATGAAACATCTGGCCATGCTTGCCATACGCCTGTTCTGGCGCGACCTGCGCGGCGGCGAACTCAACCTGATGATCCTGATGCTGTGTATCGCCATGATGTGTCACGGCGCCATCACGCTGCTTGAATACAGGCTGGATGACACCGCACGGCAACAGGCTGCTGAATGGCTGGCCGCTGACATGGTGGTAGCCGCCCATCACCCCCTGCCGGCGAACTGGCAGCAGGAGGCACAGGCACTGGGACTGGAGACCGCAGAAACACTTGAGTTTTCCAGCATGCTCATGGAAAACGGGCAGATGCGCCTTGCCAGTCTCAAAGGGGTCAGTGACCATTATCCCCTCCGCGGCCGGCTGACGCTGACCTCACCGGATACAGGCACGCCAATCGCTGCCACACATGGCCCCGTCCCGGGAACAGCCTGGATCGATGAGGAAATTGCAGCCAGCCTGCAGCTGCATCCTGGCATGAGCCTCGGCCTCGGCAAAAAACAGCTGGCGATTACCGCAGTGCTGCATCACGAACCTGACCGTGGCATGCACTGGCTAAGCCTGGCACCACGGGTGATGTTCAATCTTCAGGATATCGCCGCTACCGGACTGGTCAGAACAGGCTTCAATGGCCACTATCAGCAACTGTTTGCGGGGCCGGATACCGCCATTCTGGCGCTGCAGACACAGATTAAGGCCGCCATGGATGATGGCATGCGCCTTTATAACCGTTACGACTCGACTTCCCAGGAACAGGGCCGTTTCATCTTCCAGCTCGGACGCTTTCTGACGGGCATTATCGTCATCGTCAGCCTGCTGACCGGCTGGGGTCTTGCCATGGCAGCCCGCCACCATGCGCGCCGCCATCTCGACCAGACAGCCCTGCTCATGGCGCTTGGTATGCGCCCCAGGGTAGTCATGGTACTGGATGGCCTGCAACGCCTGTTGTTACTGCTACTGGCCAGCATACCAGGCAACCTGCTTGCACTCATGATGGAACAGGGCGTCAGATATGCAGCCGGCAACAGCCTACCCACCATGGTGGCCATCACTCCCTGGATCATACTGCCCTCCAGCCTGCTTTATGCAACCGTGCTGCTGGGTGGGGCCGTGGCTGTACATGCCCTGAGCAGTCACGCACTGACACCCACACAGCTCATGCAGCGGCAGAGGCAACGCCGCCCCTTACTGATGGGTATGGCGGCTGTCATCGCCACCAGCACACTCGCATGGCTGCTATGGCTCAGACTGCATGATCTCTGGCTGGCTGTCACCCTTGCCTTGACGGGGCTCGTGCTGTCTGGCCTGCTCTGGGCGCTGTCAGCAGGCATGACCCGCCTGCTTGTCAGCCTCGGGGGTTACCTGCCCTGGCACTTCCGGCTGGGCCTCCACCATCTTCATCGGCGGCGCTATTCAGCGGGACTGCAGATGACAGGACTGATCATGACCCTGTTCTGCCTGAGTATCACCCTGACAGTGCACCGTGATCTTCTGGCATCCTGGCAAAACCAGTTGCCGCAGGATACGCCCAACTATTTTGCTATCGGCATCCAGCCTGAAGAACTGCCGCTTTACCGCCAGATGCTGCTGGATGCGAATATCATCCACCATCGTGAATATCCGGTTCTCAAAGGGCGCCTCACGACCATTGATGGCCAGCCTGTCAGCCGCCTTGTCATCCACGGCGCCCAGGGTGAAGCGGCCCTCCGCCGTGAGCTCAACCTGACCGAAAGTACCGAGCTGCCGTCAGGTAACCGTATTACGCAAGGTGAGGCCTGGCAGCCAGACACCCCGCCACTGCATGCCTCAGTAGAGGCGCAACTGGCGGAGCAACTGGGCATCCATACGGGTAGCACCCTGATATTCTCGGCAGGTGGCCTGTCTCTGGAAGTCAGGGTTGACAGCATCCGCACCCTGCACTGGCAGGATATGACGCCCAATTTCTATGTCATCCTGTCTCCCGGGAGTTTTACTGGCCTGCCCGTCAGCTGGATGGGCAGCTTTTATCTCCCTGAGCAGCGTGCCGGCCTTCTGCAGGCCTGGACCAGCCAGCTCCCCGGGATCAGCTGGCTTCCCGTCGGGCAACTGATAGACAGCATACGCCAGCACATGACTCAGATCGCCGGGCTGCTGAGTGAACTCATGCTCTCAGCTGCACTGGCCAGTGTCCTGGTGATGTGGATAGCACTGACTGCCTCGTCGGAAGAACGGCGCCGTGAAGAATACCTGCTGCATGTCATGGGTATCCGGCATCATGTTCTCCTACGCGCACGCGGCATTGAATATGCCATGATGGGTGCCATTGCCGGACTGATCACCCTGCTGCTGCTGGAAATCGTAAGGTATGCCCTGCTGGCACGCTATCTGGATCTGACCTACCCTGGCCCCATGACCACACTGGCAGCGCTGCCTCTGCTTGGCGCCATGCTGGCGTATGGCATCAGCCGTCTTCAGGCTTCAGTGCCATCCACAGACCATCGCGCATGACCTCAGCGGGAGCAAAACGGCACTTGTAGGCCATTTTACGACAGGTACTGATCCAGTACCCGAGATACAGCCATGTCAGCCCCCATTCTGCTGCCAGCCTGATCTGCAGCAGTACCGACAGCGTACCTGGGCTACGCGCCGCCATCCCCGGATCGTACCAGGTATAAACAGCTGACAGGGCGGATCCTGTCATGTCAACGAGCGCAACAGCCAGTAGCGTACCATCCTCCAGGCTGAGCTCAATCAGCCTGGAACCTGACGACCAGCCACTCTGAAGAAATTGCCGGTAGTCATCCTCGTCACTGTTTTTCTCTGCATCCTCCGGGTGCCTTGCCCATAAATAGCGCTGGTAAAGCGCGAAATGCGCCTCATTCACCACAGCATCAAGGATGCGGATCACAACATCCTGGTTGATTTTCAGGGTACGCCGCTGCTGACGGTCAGGGACGAAGTCCCGAACCGGGATGCGTATCGGGGTACAGGCCGAACAGGATGGACAGTCAGGGCGATAGAGATCCGGACCGCTACGGCGAAAACCTGCTGCCAGCAAGGCAGGGTAAAGCGGCTCCGGGTCACTGGCAGGTGAAGGTGCCAGAAAAACCAGCCGTGCCTCCCGGTCAGACAGATAGGCGCAGGGATGCAGCGCAGTCGCCAGCAGAGGGATCGTGATACGCTCAGTCATGATCGGCGCACCATGCATCCGCCTCCGGAGAAAGTTCTATCAACTCCTGAAGCAGTTCAAGAAAATCCGCGCGGCTGATCATGAGTCCGCCCAGACTGGCCAGATGCCGTGTGGCCACCTGACAGTCCACTATCTGGTAACCCCATGCACACAGACGCTTCATGCCTTCGGCAAAAGCAATCTTGGAAGCATCACTCACCTTGTGAAACATGGATTCACCAAAAAATACCTGTCCGATAGCCAGTCCATAAAAGCCCCCCACCAGTCTGTCATCCAGCCAGGTCTCGAATGAATGTGCCCAGCCCATACGGTGCAACTCACAGTAAGCCTCACGCATGTCAGCGGTAATCCATGTTCCTTCTTCCTGCCGCAGCATGGCACAGGCATCAATGACCTCGGGAAAGCAGCGGTTGAAACTGACCTGCATGCCTGAATGCCTGATACGTTTGGTCAGACTCCTTCCTGGCTGGAATCGATCAGGAAGTACCACCATGCGTGGATCGGGTGACCACCAGAGGATCGGCTCCCCTTCTGAATACCAGGGAAAAATGCCATGACGATAGGCATGCAGTATGCTCGCAGGCTCAAGGTCACCACCTGTCATGACCAGCCCTTTGATACCATTCAGATCACTATCTGCAGCAGGGAACATCTCAGCCTCCTTGTCGAATGGACAGCACTCCCGAACGGCGCTGTTTGTATGTGATAATAGCGCTTTACGATTCAGGATTACGAAAGATGGCGCAATATATCTACACCATGAACAGGGTGTCCAAGATAGTCCCCCCCAAGAAGACTATCCTGGAAAATGTATCCCTATCCTTTTTCCCAGGCGCCAAGATCGGTGTACTCGGCCTCAACGGTTCGGGCAAGTCGACGCTCCTGAGAATCATGGCAGGTGTTGACAAGGATTTTGATGGGGAAGCCCGTCCCATGGCCGGCATCCATGTAGGTTATCTGCCGCAGGAGCCGCAACTGGATCCGGCCAAAACCGTCAGGGGCAATGTCGAAGACGGTGTCGCTGAAACCAAGGCCCTGCTTGACCGTTTCAACCTGATTACCGAAGCTTTTGCCGATCCTGACGCCGATTTCGACAAACTGCTCAGCGAGCAGGCCGAACTTCAGGAAAAAATTGATGCCGCTGGCGCCTGGGAACTGGATCGCACGCTGGAAATCGCTGCCGAAGCGCTACGCCTTCCAGACTGGGATGCCGATGTGACCAAGCTCTCGGGCGGTGAACGCCGCCGCGTGGCGCTGTGCCGCCTGCTGCTGTCCAAGCCTGACATGCTGCTGCTCGACGAACCGACCAACCATCTGGATGCCGAATCAGTCGCCTGGCTCGAGCGTTTCCTGCAGGACTACAACGGTACCGTTGTCGC
>JBEBBU010000046.1:0-12404 GCA_041158225.1 Pseudomonadota bacterium
ACTACATTGTATTCTGCGGTGTCCACTTCATGGCTGAAGTTGCTGATATCCTGTCACGCCCCGGGCAGGTCAGCATCCTTCCCGATCTGGCTGCAGGCTGTTCCATGGCCGATATGGCCAATCTGGAAGCGGTCGAGAGAAGCTGGCAGGAGCTTGCGACTGTCCTGGATCCTGACACAGCCATCACGCCAGTGACCTACATCAACTCAGCTGCCGATCTCAAGGCATTCTGTGGACGCCATGGCGGTATTGTCTGTACTTCCAGCAATGCCCGTGCAGTCCTTGACTGGAGTTTTTCGCGCAGGGAAAAAATACTCTTTTTCCCTGACGAGCATCTTGGAAGAAATACGGCGCTCAGGATGGGGATGCAGGATGATGACTTTGCGGTCTGGGACTTTTCCAGACCCATGGGAGGCCTGACACCAGAACAGATCAGCAGGGCGCGCATGCTGCTCTGGAAAGGCTACTGTTCGGTACACCAGATGTTTCTTCCCGAACATGTTGAACGGTTCCGCGCCAGTCATCCTGACTGCCGGGTCATCGTGCATCCGGAATGCAGCGCCGAAGTATGCAGGCTTGCGGATGAAGTGGGTTCGACGGAGTTTATCCTGAATACAGTCAGGGCAGGTGGCAGTGGTCAGCGCTGGCTGGTGGGTACCGAACTCAATCTGGTGAACCGGCTTGCTGCAGAAATGAAACCCATGGGCACTGATGTTCATTTCCTCTCGCCTGTCATCTGTATGTGTTCCACCATGTTCAGGACTGATCCACAGCATCTGCTGTGGGTGCTCGAAAATCTGGTGGAAGGACATGTCGTCAATCGCATTCAGGTGGACAGCCTGACAGCAGAACAGGCCCGGAGCACACTCGACCGTATGCTTGAAGTCGTCGGCTAGGGTCTTTTGTGCGCATTCATGTGCTGACGGTTGGTGAACGCATGCCGGCCTGGGTGGCTGATGGCTGGAGCGAATATATCAAGCGCATGCCACGGGATGCCAGGGTTGAACTGCACGAAATTCCACCAGGAAAGCGCCTGAAGAACAGCCCGCCGGAACGTGCCGTCATGGAAGAGGGGCAGCGTATGCTGGATGCCATCCGTCCTGACTGGCATGTCATCGCCCTTGATGGCCGTGGATCCATCTGGTCAACCACGGAACTTGCTGGCCGTTTCGAGCAGTGGAAAACCATGGGATGTGATATTGCTCTGCTGATCGGCGGGCCGGATGGCCTGGCTGAAACATGCCGGCAGCGCGCGCAGTGCTGCTGGTCATTATCCAACCTGACCTTTCCCCATCCCATGGTAAGAGTCATCCTGGCCGAGCAGCTTTACCGCGCATGGAGTCTTGTCCAGCATCATCCCTACCATCGCTAGCAGGACTGCCTTTTGATATGAGTGATGAAATACTGATCAATGTCACCCCACCAGAGACCCGTGTGGCCATGGTGGAAAATGGCGTGCTGCAGGAAGTACTGATTGAGCGAACCCGACGCAGAGGGCTGGTCGGCAATATCTACAAGGGGCGGATCTGCAGGGTGCTGCCAGGCATGCAGGCGGTGTTTGTGGATATAGGGCTGGAACGCGCAGCCTTCCTGCATATCTCGGATCTTTGCGCGGTGGAAAGGGAAAAATCCTCGACGGATCAGGTTGAAGCCATTTTTCGTGAAGGCCAGGAACTTGCCGTTCAGGTTGTCAAGGATCCTCTTGGTACCAAAGGCGCCAGGCTGACCACGGAAATCTCCATACCCTCCGTGTTTCAGGTTTACATGCCATTTGCCAGAATCAGCGGGGTATCACAGCGCATCGAACAGGAAGGCGAGCGCCAGCGCCTGAAATCTGTCATTGAACAGTTCCAGAAAGAACATGCGACAGGTGCTTTCATAGCAAGAACGGCAGCTGAAGGTATGGATGAGGCGGGATTGCGTGCCGACATGCTGTTTCTGCTCAAACTCTGGAATTCCATCAGCCAGCGCCTGAAAACAGCCAAGGCCCGAACACTGCTCCATGAAGACCTGCCCATGAGCATGCGCGTGCTCAGGGATCTGCACCGGACGCGGGTAGAAAAGATCCGTGTTGATTCCCGCGAAACCTTTGGCCGGCTGACACGCTTTGCCCGGGAGTTCGTGCCTGAAATGTCCCACTATATCGAGCACTATTCAGGGGAGCGGCCACTCTTTGATCTGTACGGTGTTGAAGAAGAAATACAGCGGGCACTTGATCGTAAAGTGCCGCTCAAGTCAGGAGGTTATCTGATCTTCGATCAGACGGAGGCCATGACGACGGTTGATGTCAATACAGGGGCTTTTGTGGGGGGGCGCAATCTTGAAGAAACCATTTTCAAGACCAATCTGGAAGCAGCCCAGGCGATTGCAAGACAGTTACGCCTGAGAAATCTCGGTGGCATCATCATTATCGATTTCATCGACATGCGTGATGATGAGCACAAACAGCAGGTGCTGAACGCCCTTGAAAAGCATCTGGAACGCGACCCTGCCAAAAATACGGTTAGTGGTGTATCACAGTTGGGGCTGGTTGAAATGACCAGAAAAAGAACAAGGGAGAGCCTGGAGCATATCCTGTGCGAATCCTGCCCCACCTGTAGTGGACGTGGTGTACTGAAAACAGCTGAAACCACCTGCCTGGATATTTTCCGGGAAATCATCCGCGAAGCCCGACAATATGAGGTTGAGGAACTGCTGGTGCTTGCCTCCAACGAAGTTGTGGAAAGACTGCTGGATGAGGAAGCGGATACGCTGTCTGAACTGGAGTCCTTCCTGGGTATGCGTATCAAGTTACGGGCTGAACTCCAGTATAACCAGGAGCAGTATGATGTGGTTCTGCTCTAGCCGGTGAATACCATGCTTGACAGGCATCTGGGCAAGATACTTATTCTCGCAGTGCTGGCCCTGCTCGTGCTTAAAGGCCTGCCTGCACTATTGCGTATTGGTTTTCTCCCCCTTGTGGTTGAAAAGCAGGACAGCATTGCATCCAGGATCAGCCAGATGCTGGACATGGACGCCAGTATTGAGGGGCTTTCTGCTGACATGCATGGCTGGACTCCCCAGATTCATATGGCAAGGTTCCGCCTGAACAGCAGAAGTCATGAGCCACTGATGGTATTCGACAATGTCGATGCCGGTCTGGATCTTCTGCCCAGTATCTGGCGTGGGGAACCCAGCATCCTCTGGCTGAGTATGGAAGGGGGAAGCGTCGGCATTGAGCACCATCCTGATGGCAGTTTCCGGTTGGCAGGCATGGCGCCGTCAGAAGACGGGATACCTGCGTGGTTACTCAATGCCCACGATATCCATATGCATGATCTGCATGTCAGGCTGAAAGATCTGGCTGAAAAGGGGCAGGAATTTCAGGCCGTTGTCGATGCTGTAGTGAACAATGATGGCAATAGGCATCATGCAGGCGTGCACATTGATTCGGCTGGTATGCTGGGTAAAAGCCTGATGGCCGTACTGGACATTGAGGGAACACCCGGGGTAACGCAGGACTGGCATGCAGACTATTATCTCAAGGCCAAGGATATCAGGCCTGGACGCTGGCCTGGCCTGGCTGTCTGGACAGCCGATGTTGGGGATACTGGCGCATTGAGCGTGGAATTGTGGGGCAATCGTGACGCCGAAAGTGATCACCACCTGGCTGGCTATGTTTCTACCCGAGAGCTGACCTCGCGCAGGAAGACTATTCCTGACCTTGACAGCCGTTTTTATCTTGATATGACCCGCAGTTCCTGGGATATCACCTTACAAAGCCTGCAGAGCCGGCAAGGCCTGCGCCTGCATTATCAGCCAGATAGCCAGATTGGGGCTGATGACTGGCAGATTTTTGTGCCTTATCTTGACCTTGCCACCTATGGATCTATCCGGCCTCTCATAGAGCAATGGCTGCCCGGCAATCCCTTGGCGCAGGAGACCCGAGAGCTTGCTGGCCATCTCAGGGATGTGAGCCTGAGAGTAACATCGGGCATGGAAAATCAGGCACTTCAATGGGAGATCTGCGGAGCCATCGATGATCTTGGCTGGAAGGCTGATAAGGCTGCCAATGGTTTTGACCATCTTGATGTTTACCTTTGCGGTAATCAGGATGGTGGCAAGGCAAGACTTGGGCTGGATGACACAAGAGTAGAGGCGGAGGATCTCGCGGCCAGTCTTCCACCGGTTGAGAGTGGCGGGATTGATCTGTCCTGGACTAGCGAGAGGAACAGCATTTACCTGACTGCCAGCAGGATGCAGCTGGATTTTGCCGATGCATCATTTCGTGGGCGTATGCAGCTTGTTTTACCCGATGATTTTGACCTGTCCAAGGCCTACCTTGACACCCGTCTGGATCTGGGCAGTTTTTCCCTAAGCCATCTTGACCGCTATCTTCCACACCATCTCATTCCCTCTACCAGCCAATGGCTTACCCATGCGATCAGGGATGGCTGGGTTGATCACGCCCGGTTGCTCCTGCAGGGGCAACTGGCCAATTTTCCTTTCCGGGATGGGCATGGGGTATTCAAGGTGGATATCCACGCCAGAGATGTCAGCCTGAACTTTGCTGAGCACTGGAAAGAAGCCGAGCATATTGATGGCATCGTGACGTTTGATGGCCCTGCATTCGGGTTTGAGGTTACGCGTGGTTTTCTCGGGCATATGCCAGTGGAATGGGTACATGGACAAAGTTCTGATCTACCCAGAGCAGGCAGTCGACTGGATATCGACGGTCAGCTCCAGACCTCCCTGAGTGATGCTACCCAGTACCTGATCGCTACGCCTTTGGGTAAGTCCATGGAGACCATCCTGCAGTTTGGTAAACCCGAAGGAGACATCCGGCAGACACTGACTTTGCGAATACCCTTTGATGATACTCAGGCGCTGCATTACTCCGGACAAACCACACTTCTGGGAGGACGCCTGAAAATTGATGCGATTGATGAACCTCTGACGGATATCAGGGGTGTGATCAGTTTTGACGAAAAGCATCTTGAATCCAAAGGGATTGACGCTCGTTTCGGGCATCAGCCATTAACAGCAAAGATTATCCAGTCAGGCGATCACTGGTTGTTGAACGCTGATGGCTGGTGGTCATTAGGCCGCCTTAGCCAGAAGCGCTCCCAGGCGCTTTCTGCATTCATATCAGGTTCTACGCCATTTTCCCTGCAACTGGATGCATGGCCTGATGAGAGGCAGAATTTCCAGAGTATGCTCAAGGTTACATCACCACTGACAGGTCTTAAGCTGGATCTGCCCAAGCCATGGGGCAAACAGGAAAATGAAGTGCGTGACAGCAGGGTTTCGATCAGAATTCCCACCCGTCTGGATGCGCATTACAGCATCAGTGCCGATTATGGCACTGATGTACATGCAGACATGCTGATCCCACCGCACCAGACTGACGGTCAGACAAGTATAGCCATCACACTTGGCAGAAAATCTGCGAATACGCTTCTCCGTGAGGGATTCCAGTTGAGCGGCCAACTGGAATCCCTGGATGCGGATGCCCTGCTTGAATGGATTGAGCGTCATCCAGTGACGACTCCTGACGCAGGCCTGCCAGAAGCCATGTGGCTGGACATGGATATAAATCATCTTCGTTTCCGTAGACAGGATCGACAGTCATTCCATTGCAAGCTTGCACCTGATGGTCGTGGATTCAAGGGGCGTCTGGAATCATTTTTTGGAAAAGGGCAATTCCATATCCAGAATGGTGAGACAGGCATTGAGGCGTTGGATATTGATCTTGAGCAGCTGGTTATTCCAGATGCAGTTAAAGATGGTCAGGATAGTCATGTATCGCCTGACCCGAGAAATATGCCCAGCATAACACTCGGTAGCCAGTCACTGATTTATCACGGACAGGATTTTGGCCGCTTCCAGTTACAGGCTAGGCACCAGCCAGGTGGTATGGCTATTTCAAAACTGTCATTACAGAATCAGGATAGTCAGTTCAGCCTGCAGGGTGAATGGCTGATACTGGACCAGCATGAGGAAACCTACCTCTGGGGCAAAGGGCATATGGATGATATGGGGCAGTGGCTGGATCAACTTGGATTGCAGGGTGTCATCAGGGAAAGCCCGACCGATATCAAGGGCTCATGGCGCTGGCACGCCTGGCCACTGGGTGTGTCCGCCAGCAATCTGATAGGTGACCTTGACATGCATCTTGGAGCCGGAGCGCTCATCAAGGTTGATGTGGGTATTGGCAGGCTTTTTGGTGCACTCAGTGTCAGTCAGATCTGGCGGCGACTCAGTCTCGATTTCTCTGATCTGTGGTCTCAGGGCATGGCCTATAACAGTATTGATGCCAGGTTTCAGTTTGACAGGGGGCTTGCCACCACCCAACAGCTCCTTGTAGATGGCGTAGCTGCCAATATCAGTGTCACAGGTAGTGCCAATCTTCTGGATCGTACCCTGTATCAGGAAGTCCAGGTCATACCTGATACGGGAATTGCGCTGCCAGTTGCCGGTCTTATTCTTGGAGGCCCTGTCGGGCCCATTGTAGGCGCAGCTGCCCTGGTTGCCGAGAATGTTTTCTCCAGCCAGGTTGATGCAGCTACACAGACGCACTATGTCATCCAGGGTGACTGGGATAAACCGTCAATCACAAGAATATACGGTAATAATCCGGCCGATCTCGTGGGGCGCGCATGGAAGGGCATCAAAGGCCTTTCAGGTATGAACGAAGAAGGAGATAACAAACCATGAATAAACCCAGAGTTGCCTGTATCCAGATGGCTTCCAGTCCGAATGTAAGTGCCAATCTGCTTGAGGCAGGAAAGTTGATTGAACAGGCAGTGGATGAAGGTGCACGGATGATCGTGCTGCCGGAGAACTTTGCACTGATGGGGCTGCATGAACAGGACAAGCTTGGCGTTGCAGAAAATGAAGGTCAAGGCCCCATTCAGGACTTTATGCAGCGTATAGCACACCGACATGGCATATGGCTTGTCGGCGGTACCATACCGATCCGGGCGAGTGAGGATAAAGTCATGGCTACCTGCCTCATCTATGACGATAAGGGCGAATGTGCCGGTCGCTATGACAAAATTCATCTATTTGATGTCCATGTGCCTGGTTCTGATGAAACCTATCTTGAGTCCAACACCATTAGTGCCGGGACTCATCCTCTGGTGATCCAGACCCCATGGGGCAGACTGGGTGTCGCTATCTGCTATGACCTGAGGTTTCCTGAGCTTTTTCGGCGTATGGCGATGTCCGGCATGGAGATGCTTGCCATCCCTTCTGCATTTACCCAGAGAACAGGTGCTGCCCACTGGGAGGTGCTGCTCAGAGCCAGATCCATTGAAAACCAGTGCTATACGCTGGCCTCCAATCAGGGCGGCTATCATATCAATGGCAGGGAAACTTATGGCCACAGCCTGATCTGTGAACCATGGGGGCAGGTCATCGCCTGTATCCCTGGCGGTTCAGGCCATGCGATTGCTGAACTTGACATGGAAAAACTCCAGCATATCCGCACCAGTTTTCCTGTGCTGCAACACTGTCGCCTGATTCAGGAGCCATCGGTATGACGATGGATAATCTGAATATCGCCACCAACCAGTTGCTGGTGCCTGCCGGGCTCGACGGACAGAAACTCGAAAAAGTCCTGCATCATCTGCTGGTACCTGGCGTGGATGATGCGGATATCTATATCCAGGCCAGTCATTCTGAATCCTGGGTGCTTGAAGATGGCATTATCAAGGAAGGCAGCTACGGCCATGATCAGGGAGCTGGATTACGCGCTGTATCAGGCGAGAAAACCGGTCTGGCTTATTGTGACTCGCTGGACTTTGATCTGTTGATGGCTGCGGCGGGTAATGCGCGTAGCATCGTCAAGAGTGGTACCAGCGGTCGCCAGCCGGTCAAATTGGCGCCATCGGTTGCCGGGCATTATGAGCATGCGCTCTATCTCCCTTCCAGTCCGCTTGCGGGTATGGATACGGAGAGCAAAATAGGCATGCTACGCACCCTTGATACCATGGCTCGTGCCATGGATTCGCGTATCGAGCAGGTTATTGTCAGTCTTGCCGGCAGTTGTCACTGGATACTGGTTATGGGGGTCGATGGTGTACTGCGTGCTGATGTCAGGCCGCTGGTGCGACTGAATGTCAGTGTGATCGCCCAGCAGGATGGACGCAGGGAGCAGGGGAGTGCTGGTGGGGGGGGGCGTGTCGCCTACGAATGGTTCCTCCGTGACAATCGCTGCCATCAGTATGTAGAAGAGGCCGTACGCCAGGCACTGATCAATCTCGAGGCAGAAGATGCGCCAGCGGGACAGATGACTGTCGTGCTTGGTTCAGGCTGGCCAGGCATCCTTCTGCATGAAGCTATTGGCCATGGTCTTGAAGGCGATTTCAACCGCAAGGGAACCTCTGCATTCAGTGGCATGATAGGTCAGCGCGTGGCTTCATCCCTGTGTACCATCGTGGATGATGGCACACTGCCGGAGCGCAGGGGATCCTTGAGTATGGATGACGAAGGCACACCTACAGAGTCGACAGTGCTGATAGAAAATGGCAGGCTTTGTGCCTACATGCAGGATCGTCTTAATGCGCGATTGATGGGTGTTCCAGTCACGGGCAATGGCAGGCGTGAATCCTACCAGCATCTTCCCATGCCAAGGATGACCAATACCTATATGCTTCCTGGCGAGCATACACCTGATGAAATACTGGCGTCTGTCCAGAAGGGACTCTATGCGAGAAACTTTGGAGGAGGTCAGGTTGATATCACATCGGGCAAGTTCGTATTTTCAGCCAGTGAAGCCTACCTTATCGAGAATGGCAGGATTACCCGGCCGGTCAAGGGGGCAACCCTGATTGGCAATGGCCCTGAAGTACTGACCATGGTCAGTATGGTGGGTAATGATCTCGCACTGGATACGGGGGTGGGCACCTGCGGCAAGGATGGACAGAGTGTACCCGTCGGGGTTGGCCAGCCAACACTCAGGGTTGAATCAATGACAGTCGGTGGAACACGGGTAGGCTGAATCCATGAAAGAAACAACAGAAATGCTTTCTATCAATCGCCTGCATGAGGTCGTCACGGACATACTCATGCTGGCCAGAAAAGAGGGGGCTGATGCTGCCGAAGCTGGTGCACACTCGGAAACCGGTCTGGGTGTCAATGTTCGCATGTCTGAAATTGAAACCGTCGAGTTTCATCAGGGGCAGGGCGTCGGTATCACCGTTTACTTCGGTCATCGCAAAGGTTCTGCGAGCACCAATGATCTCAGTCACAATGCCCTGGCCTCATCGGTAGCAGCCGCCTGCCGTATCGCCCGCTATGCCCAGGAAGATACCTGTGCCGGATTGCCCGAGGAGCGGCTACTGGCCAGAGACTGTGAAGATCTTGATCTGTACCATCCATGGGATATTACTGTGGATCAGGCGGTGGCATTGGCACTGAGTGCTGAATCTGCCGCACTGGATTTTCATGATGACATTGCAAATTCTGATGGTGCCAGTGTGAACAGTTACAGTGGTGCCAGAGTACTGGGTAACAGCCTTGGTTTCCAGCATGGTTATCTGAGTTCGCGCCACAGTATCAGCTGCTCGGTCATTGCGCAGCAGGGTCAGGATATGCAGAGAGACGACTGGTGGACAGTGGCGCGGCGCGCGGACGAACTTGCATCTGCCGAATCGATTGGTCTTGAGGCCGCAAAGCGCAGCCTCGCCAGACTGGGTAGTCGTAGCCTGCCGACATCCCAGTGTCCCGTCATTTTCGATGCTACCATTGCAGGCTCACTGATCGGACACCTGATTTCTGCCATCAGCGGCGGCAATCTGTACCGTAAATCCAGTTTTCTCCTTGATATGCTTGGCAAGGATATTTTTCCGGATTTCGTCCACCTCCATGAGAGCCCGCTGCTGAAAGGTGCGCTGGGCAGTGCTCCCCATGACAGCGAAGGTGTTGCGGTTTCTGCCAAGGATATTATCAGGGATGGACGGCTTGCCAGCTATCTCCTTGGATCATATTCGGCACGCAGACTTGGCATGCAGTCCACAGGTAATGCTGGAGGTACACACAATCTCCGCCTGGATTCAGGGCCTCTTGACCTGTCTGAACTCTTACGCGAAATGCAGCGCGGTCTGCTGGTCACAGAACTGCTTGGTCAGGGGGTGAATACCGTGACTGGAGACTACTCGCGTGGTGCTGCAGGATTCTGGGTCGAGCACGGGGAAATCCAGTTCCCTGTCGAGGAGATCACCATTGCAGGCAATCTTAAAGACATGTACAGAGGGTTAATGGCGATTGGCAACGATGTTGAACGCAGAGGCAATCTGCATACTGGATCGATATGGCTACGGGAAATGACGGTGGCTGGTAACCAGTAAAGCGTCTGATGATCATGCCGGAGGCGCTACGCTGATGGCATGACGGCCGCCAAGCCTGGCAAGGTCGACATAGTCACAGGCCCATTGCAGAATCGTCCGGACCGGGGCTTTGCAAAGATCAGCGGGAGGCTTGAAACCGCCTAGTGTCAGTATCCTGCACAGATTACCTGCAGGATTGGAGGTATCCACTTCCTGTGCGCCTGTCTGTTTACTCAGCTTGGCGCCCATGGCATCCACCAGAACCGGAAGATGCCCGAAAGATTTTCCTGGCATGCCCATGATGTCCAGCATGAAGATCTGCCTCGCCGTATGCGGTAGCAGATCTACACCGCGTATGACATGGGTAATGCCCATGGCAGCATCATCCACAATCGTCGATAAAGGATAAGCCGGGTATCCTTCTCGACTCCATACCAGAAAATCACCACATTCATCAGCAAGGACTGTCTGGCAATTGCCCTGAAACCTGTCGTGAAAGCTTACACTGGTGTCCTTTCCTGTCCCTGATATCCGTATCCTCCACCCGAAGCTCATACCATGCTTACTGGATTCCGCACGGTTTGCACAGGCGCCACCATAGCGAAGCATTTCCCCATTCCTGGCCAGAAGCGCTCTGGAACATATGCAGCGATAGATCATGTTCCGGGAGGCCAGGCTGGCAAGGTATGCTTCATAATACCCTTCTGCCTGATGTGACTGGTGATAGACCGCTCCATCCCATTCCAGTCCGTGAAGCTCAAGTGTTTGAAGGATGGCGTGACAGTATCCGGGACGGCACCGGCGTCTATCATTATCATCGAAACGCAACAGCCACTGGCCATGATGCTGGCGTGCATCAATGAAACTGTAAAGGGCGGTACTCAGAGAGCCTGCATGCAATGGTCCCGTGGGTGACGGCGCAAAGCGTCCACGGTAGAGGGCAGGTATCACCAGATCAGCTGAGCTGGCGCTCCCTGATTTCGTCAAGGGTTTTACAGTCAATACACTGGGTTGCCGTAGGGCGGGCCTCAAGACGGCGCAGACCTATCTCTATACCGCAGGTTTCACAGTATCCATAGTCTCCGCGTTCCAGGCTTTCAATGGAATCCTCAATCTTCTTGATGAGCTTTCTTTCCCGGTCTCTGGTACGCAGTTCCAGGCTGAACTCGGATTCCTGCGTTGCCCTGTCGTTGGGATCAGGGAAATTGGCAGCTTCGTCCTTCATATGATGCACTGTGCGGTCGACTTCCTGCATCAGTTCTGCTTTCCAGCCCTGGAGAATGACACGAAAATGCTCGACCTGAGCATCATTCATATATTCTTCATCCGGCTTACTCTCATAAGGAGTAAAACTGAAGGGACTGGCTTGGCCGCTTCTTTCCTTATCATTTGACATCCAGCTTCTCCTTGGTCAGGTGTCGATAAATCTTTCTATTATCGACAATTAAGCATGAAGATTGCAAGCACGGAAGTCAGTCATCCTGACTTCCGTGAAATTTTTACTGATGTTCGACAACAGTGGCTTTCTCAATGACGATATCCTGTCTGGGGACATCTGAAGGCATAGGGCCACCGGGGCCAGTGGGGATTTCTGCCATTTTGTCTACGATGTCCATACCCTGAACAACTTTACCAAATACGGCATAGCCCCAGCCCTGTGGGGTTGGACTTTTGTAATTCAGGAATGCATTGTCTGTGTAGTTGATGAAGAACTGGGCGGTAGCTGAGTTGGGATCAGGTGTTCTGGCCATGGCAATCGTGCCACGATCATTTTTCAGGCCATTATCTGCCTCATTCCTGATGGGGGCATGGGTAGGCTTCTGCGTGAAATCCGCGGTGTAACCACCACCCTGGGCCATGAACTTCGGGATGACACGATGGAAGATAGTGCCATCGTAATGTCCTTCCTTCACATAGGCAAGAAAGTTCTCACAGCTTACCGGTGCCTTGTCACTGGCAAGTTCAATGACAATATCGCCCAGACTGGTTTCCAGTTTGACTTGTGTAGATTGACTCATGAGTTTGGATTTTCCTTCGGCAGATTGTGCCATGATGGGATTGAACAACATAAAACTGAACAGGAAAGGTATAACT
>JBEBBU010000047.1:0-2814 GCA_041158225.1 Pseudomonadota bacterium
GTGATGCTCTGGCTGCCGGTGTCACCAGCACTTTGCCATTGCGCTGGCCAGTGGATGGCTGGCGCGACGGCACAGCCGGCAAGCAGTGGACTGGCCAGCAGGATGAACCGATTCATTTGCATTGATGACCTTTCCAGAACAGTTGCAGCGCTGATTCCACAAGCTGTTCGCGTTCAAGCCAGGCCAGACTTGCCTGAAGGCCCATCAGACAGCGGAAATGCTGAACACCCTGAAGCGTACCCATCAGTAATTCACTGGAAGCGCGTCCGTCCGGCAAATCGATCAGGCCCTGTTGATGCAGTTGCTGCAGATAGGAGGATATTCTGTCAATAATCGGTACTGCAGTCGATGCATAAACCCTGCGGCCAAGTTCAGGAAAGTTCTGCTGTCCGGCGATCAGGAGTCGATACAGGGCCAATGATTCTTCTATGACTGTGCATGATCTATCATACACTAAACCATTTAGTTTAACTTTGTGAATCACTATGCCCATTTCGCGTACCACCCTATCCATACTGCTACTTTCGACCATCAGCGCAGTCAGTGTTTACTGGTACCTGAATATGTATCCCTATGAATCGACAGATAACTGTTATCTTAAAACGCATATGACGGTGATTACGCCCCGAGAAACCGGTTATGTGAATGACGTCCGTTTCGAGGAAAACCAGCATGTCATGGCGGGTGATCTGCTGGTGGTCATTGATGACAGCGATTTCCGTACACGTGTCGCTGCGGTACAGGCTGATATTGAAGTCATGAAAGCGCAGATAGGCAGTCTGGATGCCGACAGGAAAGTACAGATCAGCCGTATCCAGCAGCAGCATTCAGACATCGCCTCGGCTGAAGCTGATCTGGACAGGGCCAGGCGCGACATGCAACGCTTTTCCAATCTGGTCCAGCAGGGTGCCGTATCCAGCCAGTCTCATGACAGCGCCAGTGCTACCCTGAAGCAGACTGGTGCGGCTCACGAACGGGCGCTGGCTGCCCATGCAGCCGCTGAAGGCGAACTTGCAGCGCTCGATGCCCGCATCATGGAAGACCGCGCCCGCATCCAGTCGCTGGAAACGGAACTGGCGCTGGCCATGAATGCGCTGCAGCACACCCGTATTCTGGCGCCCATGACCGGTACGATTGGCAACCGCAGTGTGCAGGTTGGCCAGATGGTCAAGCCGGGCTTGTCCATGGCCTATCTGATTCCTGACGATGACATTTTTGCCGAAGCCAATTTCAAGGAAACACAGCTTGAACATATGAAGCCGGGACAGCGCGTGGATATTGAGATTGATGCCTGGCCAGATACCGTATTCAAGGGGCACGTCAGCAGTTTTGCACCGGCTTCAGGCTCTGAGTTCAGTCTTCTGCCTCCCGAAAATGCTACCGGCAACTTCACCAAGATTGTCAGGCGGGTACCCGTACATATTGCCCTGGAGGCTGGCAGTACGGATATCCGTCTGCGCCCCGGTCTCTCGGCAACGGCGCATGTCCGTGTGCGCTGACAGCGTTTCCGCTGAACGATCTCTTGCCACGACCGAATGGATTGGCTTTATTGCCATGGTCTTTGGCATTTTCATGGCGATTCTTGATATCCAGATTGTGGCCAGTTCACTGGAGCAGATCCAGGCTGGACTTTCAGCGACGCGCGATGAAATCGGCTGGGTGCAGACAGCCTACCTGATTGCCGAAGTCGTCATCATTCCCCTTTCAGGATGGCTGGCAAGAGCCCTGTCAACCCGCGTCCTGTTTACCCTGTCCTGTGGCGGATTTACCCTGATGAGCCTGCTGTGCGCTCTGGCCTGGGATCTTGAAAGCATGATTGTGTTTCGCGGTCTGCAGGGTCTTTTTGGTGGCGCCATGATCCCGACGGTTTTTGCTGTCATTTATTCCCTGTTTCCCCCGCGACTCCAGCCCACCATGGTCGTGGTGGTAGGACTGGTCGTGACCGTTGCCCCGACCGCTGGCCCCGTACTTGGCGGCTATCTGACTGAATATGTTTCATGGAAGTCACTGTTTCTGATCAATCTGCTGCCTGGCTTTCTGGTCAGCCTGCTGACCTGGCTTTTTGTCCACGTCGACCAGCCTGAACATGGTCTGCTGCAGCAGATTGATTTCAAGGGTATCCTTTACATCGTGATTTTCCTTGGCTCTCTGCAGTTCGTACTTGAGGAGGGTGTACGCAAGGAGTGGTTTGAAAGCCGTGAAATTACAGGCTTTTCAGTACTGGCAGCACTGTCAGCAGGGCTCATGTTTTATCGGGCGTTGACCATCCCCTTCCCTATTGTGAACTTTCGCGCCTTTCATGACGCCAACTTTGCAGTTGGCTGCCTGTTCAGTTTCATTCTGGGCATAGGGCTTTATACCATCATCTTTCTGATGCCTGTCTATCTGGCCAATGTCAAAGGTCTCAACAGCCTGCAGATAGGCCAGTACATCATGATTGTCGGTGGGTTCCAGTTTTTATCAGCATTCGTCGCCGGTCCACTGGCCAGTATCATGGATTCAAGGCTGATGCTGGCCGCAGGGCTTGCCATGTACGGTATGGGGTGCTGGCTGAATGGACACCTAAGTTATGATGCCGGCTACTGGGAGTTTTTCTGGCCTCAGGCGCTGCGGGGATTTGCCCTGATGTTCTGCTTTCTTCCCATTAACGCCCTGGCACTGGGCAGGCTTCCCCCTGACGAGGTCAAAAATGCCAGCGGCCTCTATAACCTGATGCGCAATCTGGGGGGCGCACTGGGACTGGCCACAGCCAATACCCTGATGATACAGTGGAACAAGGCCAACTACGCCCTGCTGCGCGATCACGTCAGTGCC
>JBEBBU010000048.1:0-17877 GCA_041158225.1 Pseudomonadota bacterium
CATGCAGCTTGAGAAAGCAGTCAAATGGCAGTTCGATCTTCCTGACGGGCACGGTAGGATGCTGCAGGCGCCATTCGGCAATTTCCCTAGCATCCGCCACGATCGCGGGATTCCGGTACCATCTCTCCGTGGAAGCATGCAGATGCTGCATGCCAAGCTGGGCCGGCGGCTTCTGCCAGCGGAGACAGTGCATGGCCATCGCCAGCCCGCTATCATCACTGTCCACAGAGAAGCCTGCCAGTATGCCAAGCATCTCCGGGTCAGTTCTCAGTGCAATACGGACCAGCGCAGCCCTGAGGCTGGCCACATCCGGATCATCAGGCACAGGTTGCCCCAGTGCACTGGCTTTCCACTCGGACCAAGTATGTTTCTTGAGCACTTCGATGGCTGATAGGCCAGAAACCTCGATAAAGCTGCCGAAACTGAGCGGCATCTGCTGCTCGCTATGCCAGGTACTGATGAGTTCGGGAATCAGTGTGTTCAGATCGCGCAGCGCCAGGCTGATTTTCTCGAGGACACGTGCTCTAGCCACCCGTTCGAGCTGAATATGACAGCCTGATGGCAGGGATGGAAAATCAAGCTCAACCTCCCTTTTCATACCCATACGCCACCCCATGAGCAATGCGGCCAGGCGCTGATCCAACCGGTAACGTCGATGGGTCTGTCCCACAAAATCAAGGACGGTCAGTGCTGACTTGCCGGGCGCATGACGCAGGCCGCGTCCCAGTTGCTGCAGAAAAACAGTCAGACTTTCAGTGGGGCGCAGAAACAGCACCAGATTGATTTCTGGTATATCAACACCTTCGCTCAATACATCCACCGTGAACACAAAGTGAATACGCCCCGCCCGCAGATCGCTGAGATGCCGTTCGCGCAACTCGCGTGGAGTCTCGCCCGTGACCATTTCAGCCCGGAGACCTGCCATCTGGAAATGAAGCGTCATGAAGTGCGCATGTTTTACACCCGCACAGAAACCAACACCCCGGATATCATCAGATTCAGGCTGATAGCGCTGCAGCGCCTTCAGGATAAGATCGACACGCGCTCTGGCACGGATATCATCACCGGTGTAAACGCGCTCCAATGCATCCACAGAGTATCGCCCCTGACGCCAGAAACTCTCACCTGAAATATCAATGTTATCCGCCACCCCGAAATAATGAAAAGGACAGAGCAGCTGTTCGTGCAATGCTTCAGGCAGGCGGATTTCTGCCGACATGCGGCCGTCAAAATCCGGCAGTATGGATGAGCCATCCATACGCTCCGGCGTAGCGGTCAGCCCAAGCAGGAGGCCAGGTCGCAGATGGTCAAACAGGGGACGGTAACTATCTGCACTGCCATGATGGGCCTCATCCACTACTACATAAGCGAAGTGATCCGGCGCCAGCTGATGCCACTGCCTGCCAAGGCTCTGGATGGAAGCAAACACATGCTGCCACTGCGCAGGCTGCTGTCCATCAACCAGCAGTTCACCAAAGTTCTGGTCACGGAGTACCGTTCTGAAACAGTCGATGGCCTGCTCAAGGATTTCCTTGCGATGCGCCACAAACAGGAGGCTCGGTGCCATGCCAGCCTCCAGCATCTGCTGGCGGTAATCCAGGGCAGCAATCACGGTTTTACCGGTACCTGTAGCCGCGACAACCAGATTACGCCGGCATGCCGCAGCCCTCATGGCCTGCAGGGATTCCAGAATCCGCAACTGATAGGGTCGTGGCGTAATTTCTGCGAAGAATCGCTGAGATACATCACCAGGCTCGCGCTGCATATTGACCGCCTGACGGAAGCGCTGAAAACTGCGCTCGTCATACGGCTCAAAATCACGGGACGCCCAGTAGACTTCGAACTCGGCTGCAAAGCGCTCCAGTATATGCGGCATATCCTGGGCCGTGACCTTGACCGTCCATTCCAGTCCATGCGTCATGGCGCTATGCGACATATTGGCGGAGCCGATATAGGCAGAGGAAAATCCGCTGGCACGCCTGAAATGATAAGCCTTGGCATGCAGACGCGTTGCCTGGGTATCATAGGAAAGCCGTATGTCGACATTGCGCAGTCCAGCCAGCCATTCCAGTGCCGATGGGTCACTGGCGCCCATATAACTGGTAGAAATGATCCTGACTGGAACACTTTTTTCCGCAAGCTGTTCAAGCGCTGGCATGAGCAGGCGCAGGCCCGACCACTTGATGAACGACACCAGCATGTTCACACCGTCAGCTGTCGCCATTTCAGCACGCAGTTCATGCTCAAGCGAAGGATCGCCCCCCTGCCCGGTAAGTAGCGTGCTGGTGCTAAGCGAGGTCAACGGCCGCGACAGTTCAGTCTTCGTCGGCACAAGGCCGGTCAGTAGATTTTTTCTGGGCGATAACAGCTGTTTGCGTTTCAGGTAATCCAGACCATCCTGGGCAGCCAGCAGGGCCATAATCCTATTGACAAGTTCGAGCCTGTCATTAGGCGAGATGATGCGCAATGCCTGACGCAACACCTGCTCCACCCATTGCGCGTAAACTTCGGGCACCGACTCATCGTCGATGGTATCCAGCAGAGGTTTAAGTTCCGCGTTACTTTCCAGCAGCTGCTGCAGTTCTTCATCAAGCAGCCGTTCATACAGCCCTGGAGGGAGATGATTTTCCATTCAGCTATCTCCTTCATGTGGCCATACGCCCCGTTGCACACATAAGTAGGCTGCCATGCAGCGTGTCCTTGAAACCATCATCGTGGCAATAGCCTGACACATCATCAAGTTCGCCCGCTAGAGGTCAGCCAGATTTGCAAGCATGCCAGCCGACTGCTGGCGGATCTGCTGCTTTTCCTGATCATCAATCTTATCCAGATAACGGTAGACGTGAAACAGGCGCGGATGGCCCGAAAGCTTTTCCTGATGCTCAAGGTGAAAGTTCCAGTACAGGGCATTCAGCGGACAGGCTGTTGCGCCGTATCGGGCCTTACGATCGTAGTGACAGCCCTTGCAGTAATCGCTCATCCTGTGCATATAGCTGGCTGAAGCGACATATGGCTTACTGGCCAGCCGTCCGCCATCGGCATACTGACTCATCCCCAGCGTATTGGGCATCTCTACCCATTCAAACGCATCAATATAGATACCCAGATACCATTCATGCAGCTGTAGCGGATCCAGCCCGGCGAGCAGTGCAAAGTTGCCAGTGACCATAAGGCGCTGGATATGATGGGCATAAGCCAGATCCAGCGACTGGTGGATGACCTGTGACAGACAGCGCATATGGGTATGACCATTCCAGAACCACTCCGGCAAAGGCCTCTGATGCTCGAAATAGTTGGTGTGCAGATAGTCAGGCATATGCGCCCAGTAGAATCCCCTGACATATTCCCGCCATCCCAGTATCTGGCGGATAAAGCCTTCAACCGCTGCCAGTGAAACCAGACCGGTTCGCCAGGCATCCTCAGCTGCTTTGATCACCTCAAGCGGCTGCAGCATCTTGGTATTCATGGCAAACGAGAGAAGGGAATGATAGAGATAGGGGGACTGCGTGGACATGGCATCCTGATAATCACCAAAATGCGGCAGGCCATACCTTACAAAATGAGCCAGCAGTTCAAGCGCTTCCTGACGGTTCAGTGGCCAGGGAAAGTCGGCCGCACAAGGGTATCCCAGCGTCACAATCCCAGAAGCCTGGATGTCATCCCACAGTTGTGCATGATCATGGGACTTCTGCCATGGTGGCGGCAGGGGCGGCGACCTTGGCCAAGGCTTGCGGTTATCATGGTCATAGTTCCAGCGGCCGCCTTCAGGCTTACCGTTCCGGTCCAGAAGGATCTGGTAACGCCTGCGCATGGCTCGATAGAAGGTTTCCATCAGCCAGTTGTCATGTCCAGGAAACATGGCGGCAGCATCATGGCGTTCCGTCAGGAAATGATGCGAAGACACCATACCAGCGGGAACACCACATGATGCCGTAAACACCGCCAGTTGCCGGTCAATCCGCCACTCGTCCGGCGCCTGCCATTCCAGCCTTTGGAAACTGGCTGTTGCCAGCATGAGCGCAAGATTGGATGTCAGGGACTGGCGATTATCTGGATCAAGTATATGGAAGTAGCGAATCCTGTGGCCCTTTGCTCCAATATGCCGTGCAAAGTCCCGCATGGCGGCAAAGATAGCCAGCACTTTCTGCGCATGATGGCAGACATAGTCCGTTTCCGAACGCACCTCCATCATGACATAAAGAATCCCGTCATTAACCTCATGAAACCATGTATGTTCAGGATTGAGCTGGTCACCCAGAACAAGACGAAGGATTGTCATGACGGATCCGGTGATGAGCGATGACGGGATTCACGACAGCGTCGGGAACAGTAGCGAACCTCGTCCCAGCACCTGGCCCATTTGCGACGCCAGGTAAATGAGAGGCCGCATACCACGCAGAATTTCACCGGCAGATGGTTTTTTTTCACCGTCCGGCAGATTCCTCGATGATCCCAGGCCTCGCCAGAGACGTTTCCATCAAATCCCTGGCAATCTGCTCAAAGTTTTTCATCTGCCGCACCAGCGGATCATCCAGACTGAAGATGGTCTGCCACTGCATCTGTCCTTTGAGCTGGAAGCGCCCAACTTCCTGAAATGGCCAGTCCGGCCTGCTACAGGCCTCCTTCACGGCTTCGCTCATGGCAAGACAGCGACCTATCGAACGGGTCAGGTGTTCCACTCTGGCGGCCAGATTGACACTATCTCCCAGCACGGTGTAATCCATCTTGTATCTTGAGCCAAAATTGCCAACGATCACTGGCCCCAGCGTCAGCCCCAGACCAGCATACAGGTAATGCTTGAGCTGGCCAGGTGCAGCTGATGCCCGCACCTGCTGCAGCTTTTCCAGTATCGCCATGGATGCCGCCAGCGCCCCATCCGCCAGATCTGGTGAAAAATAGGCCATGATGCCGTCGCCAACATATTTGTTGACATGCCCCCCTTGCGCCACAATTTCATCAGAGGCTATCGCCAGAAAACTGTTGACCAGATCAGCCACTTCTTCAACCGGAAACATGCCCGACAGATGGGAGAACGCGACAATATCAGCAAAAAGAATGACATGATCCGAGCGCTTCAGTGGCACGGCCAGAGGATTGACACCCTCGGTGAGGAACTGCAGGACGGCGGGCTGGGTATAGCGTTCAATCACACGGTGGGACTCGGTGATATTTTCCAGCATGATACGTATGGCCTGGATCATCATGTCGCTGGAATGCCCCAGCTGCACGGTTTTCATCGACCAGAAAGGGAAAAGGCGCTCACTGATGTCAGGTTCCACTTTCAGTATCAGCAGGCCCTGATGGCGCTCGTCCCTTCGGATACGATCCAGGGTAGCGTCTACCGCAGCTTCCTCACCTTCCAGTATCTGAAAGAAAAACTCTTCAGCTGAAAAGAGAATACCGGTCACGCCCACCCTGGAATTGTTGAACATGGAACGCGCACCGATGCCATCGACTTCCTCCCGCCCCAGTCTGCGGGTAGTGGAACTGATATACATGATACGCTTCATGTCAACCTGCCCTTACTTGATGAAAACACTGGCATCAACCGCAAAACTGTGGGCATCCCGCGCATGGGCAGCGGTCGCTGCCGAGAATACCCCCACGACCCAGTACTGGTTGCCCTCCCTGAGCAGCAGCGGGGCTCCAGAGTCGCCTTTGGTACTGTCACAGTTGGTAATCAGCACCCGTCCCTCCTCTGTGCGCCCCTGAATCCGGCAGCCATCGTTCATTGACAGCAGATAAGGTCTGTCCATGGCATAGCCGGCCGTCAGAAGATGAGGGGTAGCTGTACTGGTTCCCGTTGCACCATCCACCAGTGACCGTATACTCACAGGCCGTATGGCCATGCGATGTTCCAGCCTGATCATGGCCCAGTCATGACCGATCTGGCTCATGGCAGGTGACGGAGGCTGATCCGATGATCTGCGTATCGATACGCCTTTGGCGTAGTCCAGCCAGACATCACGCCTGAATCCTGCGGCAAAGATGACTTCATCCGGCTTGAGCCAGCGCCCTGCCTGAGCACTGTAGACACAGTGTGCTGCGGTCAGGACAGTATCCGGCGTCACCAGCGTGCCGGTACAGTGAGCGTAGCCACCGACCTGATTGATACGTCCCAGCGCCTGCCATGGCCAGGCCGTCGAATCCAGTGGTACCCTGTCATCCCTGCCGACAATCCCAGGAAGATCGGTTCGCTGCGGCGGCACATAGCCTGACGGAATCTCTGCATGAGCGGCAGCTGCCAGAATCAGCATCAGTCCAGGGATGGTGCGTCGCAAAACCTTCATCGCTCAGACAACCCCTCGCTCGACTTCACCTGCCCTGCGCAATTCCCGCTTCAGCAGCTTGCCAGCTGCATTTTTGGGTAGCTGGTCACGGATATAAACGCGCCTGGGGATTTCATGACGGCCCAGGGATGCCTTGCACCAGCTTTTCAGTTCTGCTTCGGTCAGGGGCGAGGAAAGTACCACATGGGCGACTGGCAGCTCGCCATGAAGGTCATCAGGCTCGCCCACCACAGCCACCTCAACCACAGCGGGATGGCGATAGATGACTTCCTCAATGACACGGGGATAGACATTCATGCCATTGACGATGATCAGGTCTTTCTTGCGGTCAACCAGTGAGAAATAGCCATCCTGATCTTCCGTACCCAGATCACCCGTCAGAAACCAGCCATCCTGAAAAGATGCCCGGGTAGCTTCTGGCTGCCGCCAGTAGCCTTTGAATACACTGGCAGAACGCACTGCGACCTCTCCTACCTCACCCAAAGGGAGCGTGCGCCCATCTTCAGCCACAATACGCATTTCGACCCCGGGCACCGGCAGGCCAACAGTACCTGGCTTGATCAATCCACCCACAGGATTGACACAGGTGACAGGACCGCACTCTGTCGGCCCATCACCTTCATGCACAGTGAGGCCAAAACGCTGCCGGAAAGCCTCCAGCACCGCCACAGGCATGGCGGCTCCACCGGAAACGCACAGACGCAGCCCCCTGAGAGCATCCGTCATGTCAGGACGCAGACGTAGCAGCAGGATATACATGCTGGGTACACCAAGAAACACCGTGGCCGCGGCGGCTCTGATACGTTCAGCCACCGTTTCCGGTTCAAACCGTGACATTGAGACAATGGCACAGCCATTGAGTAGCGGAGTAAGCAGGCCAACAGTAGCCGCAAACGCATGAAACATGGGCAGCACCAGCAGTACCCTGTCCTCACCGGAACGCCACTGCATCGCAATGGTCACGCTGGCCACATTGGCCAGCAGATTGGCATGGGACAGCATCGCCCCCTTGGATTTGCCTGTCGTACCAGAAGTATAGAGTATGGCGGCCAGATCCTGATCGGGATCCAGATCAGGCGTGACAGGCTCTGTTTCCTGCCCCGCCTGCAGCCAGATCTTCCAGTCCTGCCCTCCCTCGGGACAGATCATCTGCACATGACGCAGCAGGGGCAACTGTGGCTGAATCTGCTGTACAGAAGCAGCGAAGTTTGTATGACAGAACCAGACCACGACACCGGCATCTTCGAGTACATGCTGCACTTCAGGTGCGCTGAGCAGCAGGTTGACTGGCACCACCACCCCACCTGTCTTGAGAATAGCCAGATAAACGATCACAAACTCAGGGGAGTTCGGACAGGAAATTGCAACACGGTCCCCCTTGATCACCCCATGCGTCTGTAACATGTGCGCCACATGATCGGACATAGTGTCGAGCTCAGCGTAGCTGAGTGGCACATGCCCGTCAATGACGGCGGGCCGCGCAGAATAACGGGCTGCCGCCTTGCGAAAAGCCTCAACCAGAGAGATCAAATCAAAGGCTCACGGTATGTTCAGTTGATCACGCGATGACCACGCTCACGCATGCAGTTGATAAATGCACGCTTGTACTGGTTATCGGCATCCAGTCCCGAGTAAGCGCCGCCACCGATACCACCCGCAGCAGCTCCCATAGCTGCGCCGGCACCAGGGTTTCCAGCCACTGCACCAAGCGCAGCACCACCAGCAGCGCCAAGCAACGCGCCTACGCCCACGCCTTTGGCCGCTTCCATACCGGTATTACCGGCATTGCGCGCCAGCATTTCACATTCGCTCTGATCCTGAGGGATGCGCGCAGCATTAGGATCATGGTAGGTATCAATGGTAGGCTGCCAGCCGCCATAAGTAGCACACCCGGAAACAGTCAGACCAGCCAGCAGAATAGCAACACCCGTAATGCTTGATTTCATGAAACAGACCCCATCATCATGTGGAACACTCTGGCGCAGACTATAGCAGAAGTCGTGGCTGCGTTTCAGCCCAGTGACTCTCCCCGCGACAGCTTGGGTAACGGGCCATCCAGCCCCATGGCATAGCGCATGACACGCAACTTGGCAGGCTTGACTCTCTCGGCCAGGCCAAGCCCGAGATTGCGGAGGAATCTGGCAGGTGCGTGGTCATTGCCGAAGAAGCGGTGAAACAGATCCATGGCTGTCATCATCACCTGATTGTTACGGCGGCGCATGGATTCATACTCCTGCAGTACTGCCAGTGATCCGATGTCCTGCCGGCGGTGTCTGGCCCGAACCAGTACCTCTGCCAGCGCAGCGGCATCCAGAAGACCAATGTTGACCCCCTGACCCGCCAGAGGATGGATGGTGTGCGCCGCATCCCCTACCAGCACCACACCCTCTTTGGCATAGCGCAGCGCATGCTGACGCCGGAGTGGAAAACTGCCGCGATCAAGAATGCGGGTAATGTCGCCAAGACAGGCTGGAAAAACGGCCTTCAGCTCGCGTAGCAGCGTATCATCATCCAGTCCACGCAGGCGCTTCACCTCTTCGGGACGCTCATACCAGACCAGCGAAGCATGTGGCCCACCCAGTGGCAGAAAAGCCAGTGGCCCCGAAGGAATAAACTGCTGCCAGGTGATGTCCTGCTGACCATAAGCCGTTTCAACGCTGAGCACCAGCGCATGCTGTTCGTAATCCCAGCTGCTGACACCAATACCTGCTACCTGACGCACCCTGGACTGGGCACCGTCAGCCGCCACCAGAAGGCGGGCTTCCAGTATCCGCCCGTCAGCCAGCGTCACAGTGGAAACCTCAGCACCATAATCAATCTGACGGGTTTCGGCGGGACAGATGAGCTCAATATCATCCATCTGCCCGAGGCGCTCCAGCAGTGCCAGCTGGATAATGCGGTTTTCCACGATGTAACCCAGAAGGGGCTCCTGAATCTCCTCTGCCCGGAACTCGACATCGCCGCGCCCTTCCCACACCCGCATACGCCGGAAAGGGCAGCAACGGCGCGCCACGATACCCGCCCAGGCCCCTACGGCATTCAAAAGGCTGACAGAAGCAATACTGAGGGCTGAAACCCTCAGATCGTGGGACTGATCCTCACTGAACGGCTTTGGAGCCTCATGTTCAAGTACAACGATCCTGAGTCCGGAACCACTGAGAGCGGCCGCCAGCGCCCCACCTACCATACCACCGCCGATAATGGCCACATCGTAACGTTCAGTCATGCCCTCTCCAAGTGCGCCCAGCGCCACAACCTTTGCTAAATCACGGGATGGTAAGTCCCATCCCTATGTGCAGGCAAGTCCTGCCCGAAAACGCGTCAGGACACACTGGCTTGCATAATGCTAGGGAAAAGCCTATAGTGTGCGGCCAAACTGTGAAATGGGCATGTGCCGCCCACTGTAAACAACCAATTTCAGCATCCTTAAAAGTCTACGGTGACGATCAGAACGACCGTGATGGCAACCCCTGACGCACCAGCGGAGATCCAGTCCATGAGCCAGCATACCAAGCCTGTCAAGCAGGGTCTTTATGACCCGAGAAACGAACATGATGCCTGTGGCGTGGGATTTGTTGCCCACATCAAGGGTCAGAAAACGCACAGCATTGTTCGTCAGGGGCTCGAACTGCTCCGTAATCTTACCCATCGTGGTGCAGTCGGTGCTGATCCACTGGCTGGTGATGGTGCGGGCATTCTTATCCAGATGCCTGATGCCTTCATGCGCAAGGCCAGCCTGGGGCAGTTCGATCTACCCGCCGCAGGTGAATATGCGGTAGGCATGGTGTTCCTGCCGCGCGATACTGCCGAGCGCCTGCGCTGTGAACAGACCATGGAAAGCATCACGCGTCAGGAAGGGCAGACCGTACTAGGCTGGCGCGATGTCCCGGTTGACAATCAGGGACTCGGCCATACCGTCAAGGAAGTCGAACCTTTCATCCGCCAGTTTTTTGTGGCCCGTGGTGCGGACTGCAAGTCTCAGGATGCCTTTGAACGCAAGCTGTTTGTCATACGCAAACAGATTGAAAACAGCATCCGCGCCATGAACCTGACGGATGGCGGCATGTTCTACCTGCCTTCTTTCTCTTCCAGAACGCTGGTTTATAAGGGCATGCTGCTGGCTGATCAGGTAGGCACCTACTACCATGATCTGGCCGATGAGGATCTGGTTTCAGCGCTTGCACTGGTGCACCAGCGCTTCTCCACCAATACCTTCCCGACCTGGGATCTGGCCCACCCCTTCCGCATGATCGCCCATAATGGCGAGATCAATACCATTCGCGGCAATATCAACTGGATGGCAGCCAGACGCCAGGCCATGGAATCGGCCCTGCTCGGTGATGATCTCGACAAGGTATGGCCACTGATTGCCGAAGGCCAGTCTGATTCGGCCTGCTTTGATAACGCACTGGAACTGCTGGTGACTGGTGGCTACTCGCTGGTACACGCCATGATGCTGCTGATACCTGAAGCCTGGTCTGGCAACGCCCAGATGGACGAGCAGCGCCGCGCCTTCTATGAATACCACTCGGCTCTGATGGAACCATGGGATGGCCCTGCGGCCGTGGCCTTCACTGACGGCCGCCAGATTGGCGCCACACTGGATCGTAACGGCCTTCGCCCCGCGCGCTACCTGATTACTGATGATGACCTGGTGGTCATGGCCTCGGAAATGGGTGTACTGGATATCCCTCAGGAAAAGATCATCAAGAAATGGCGACTGCAGCCAGGCAAGATGTTCCTGATCGATCTGGAACAGGGACGCATCATTGATGACTGTGAAATCAAGACTGAACTTGCCAGCCGGGCACCCTACCGTGACTGGCTGACGGTCAGCCAGATCAATGTGGAAAACCTGCCGGCTGAAGTGGCAGCCATGCCACCTGATCCCAAAACGCTGCTGGATCGCCAGCAGGCCTTTGGCTACACCCAGGAAGATATCAAGGTATTCCTGCGCCCGATCGCACTCAGCGGCATGGAACCTGTCGGCTCCATGGGCACGGATGCCTCACTGGCGGTGCTGTCACGCCGTCCCCGCCTGCTTTACGACTATTTCAAGCAGGGATTTGCACAGGTGACCAACCCGGCCATCGATCCGATCCGTGAAGAGCTGGTCATGTCGCTGGTCTCGCACATTGGCCCGAGACCCAATCTGCTCGGCCTGGAAAATGGCGGCAACCACAAGCGGCTGGAAGTTCACCAGCCAATTCTCAGCAACCGCGATCTGGAAAAGATCCGGCGCATTGAGGCCAAGACCAGCCGTGCTTTCCAGACGGTAACCCTGAGCATGTGCTACGGCGCCGCTGCGGGTGCTGAAGGCATGGGAAATGCCCTGCAACAGCTCTGTCAGCGTGCAGAACAGGCGGTCAAGGATGGCAACAATATCATCATCCTGTCTGACCGTGAAATGGATGCCGAGCATATTGCCATACCAGCACTGCTGGCTACCTCGGCGGTTCACCATCATCTGATTCAGGCAGGACTCAGAACCCACTCAGGGCTGGTGATTGAAACTGGGGAAGCGCGCGAAGTCCATCACTTTGCCCTGCTGTCCGGTTATGGTGCAGAAGCCATCAATCCCTATCTGGCGCTGGATACACTTTCTGACATGCGCCCGTCACTGCCCGGCAATGTCAGCGAAGAAGAAGTACACAAACGCTTTATCAAGGCCACTGGCAAGGCACTGCTCAAGATCATGTCCAAGATGGGCATATCCACCTACCAGTCCTATTGTGGCGCGCAGATATTCAATGCCATCGGCCTTGGAGATGACTTCCTCGACCGCTACTTCCATGGCACTGGTGCTACGACAGGGGGCGTAGGTCTCAAGGAAGTAGCCGAAGAAGCCGTCAAACGCCACCAGTTGGCTTATGGCGATGCCCCTCTGTATCAGCATGCTCTGGATGCCGGCGGTGAATATGCCTATCGGGTACGCGGTGAAGACCATGTCTGGACCCCTGAGACCATCACCCTGCTGCAGCATGCCACCCGCAGCAACAACTGGGGCCAGTATCAGGATTTTGCGCGTCACATCAATGAACAGAACGAACATCTGCTGACTCTGAGAGGACTGCTGGACTTCCGCAAGGCCGCGACACCCATACCACTGGATGAGGTCGAACCAGCCAAAGCTATCGTCAAGCGCTTCGCTACGGGAGCCATGTCCTTTGGCTCCATCTCCTGGGAAGCGCATACCACGCTGGCCATTGCCATGAACCGCATTGGCGGTAAATCCAATACCGGTGAAGGCGGTGAACTGCCGGAACGCTTTACCCCCATGGCCAATGGCGACTCCATGCGCTCTGCCATCAAGCAGGTGGCATCAGGCCGCTTCGGGGTCACAGCGGAATATCTGGTCAATGCCGATGACATCCAGATCAAGATTTCACAGGGCGCCAAGCCTGGTGAAGGCGGGCAGCTGCCCGGCCATAAGGTCGATGCCACGATTGCCAAAGTGCGTCATTCCACACCTGGTGTAGGACTGATTTCACCGCCGCCTCACCATGACATCTACTCGATCGAAGATCTTGCCCAGCTGATTCATGATCTTAAAAATGTCAATCCGGAAGCCCGTATCAGCGTCAAGCTGGTGTCCGAGGTGGGCGTTGGTACGGTCGCTGCCGGTGTTGCCAAGGCGCATGCCGACCATATCACCATTGCTGGCTATGACGGTGGTACCGGTGCCAGCCCGATCACATCCATCAAGCATGCCGGTCTGCCATGGGAAATTGGTCTGGCTGAAACTCATCAGACACTGGTACTGAACCGCCTGCGCGGACGCGTGTGTGTCCAGGCAGACGGTGGTCTGCGGACGGGACGTGATGTCGTGATTGCCGCCCTGCTGGGTGCCGACGAGTTTGGTTTTGCTACAGCACCACTGATCGTGGAAGGCTGTATCATGATGCGTAAATGCCATCTGAATACCTGCCCTGTTGGCGTAGCCACCCAGGATCCAGAACTGCGCAAGCGCTTTACCGGTCAACCGGAGCATGTCGTCAATTATTTCTTCTTCGTTGCTGAAGAAGTCAGACAGATCATGGCTCAGCTCGGCGTACGTACCATTGAGGAACTGGTGGGCCGTGCTGACCTGCTCGATATGCGCAAGGCAGTGGATCACTGGAAGGCCTCGCATATTGACCTCAACCGCCTGCTTTACCAGCCAGAGGTGGATGCATCAGTGGCAACCCGTCACTGTGAAGTCCAGGATCACGGACTGGACCAGGCGCTTGACCTGAAACTGATTGCAATGGCGGAACCCGCCCTGAGCACAGGCAAGCCGGTTCGCATGGAAACTGAAGTCCATAACTATAACCGCACCATGGGTGCCATGCTCTCCGGTGCTGTGGCCAGACGTTATGGTCATGCCGGTCTTCCCGAAGACAGCATTTATATCAAGGCCAATGGCACTGCCGGCCAGAGTCTTGGCGCTTTCCTGGCCGCTGGCGTTACGCTGGAACTGGAAGGTGAAGGCAATGACTACGTGGGCAAGGGTCTGTCAGGCGGGCGTCTGGTCATCTATCCCCCTGCCATCTGTCCGATCAAGCCGGAAGACAACATCATTGTTGGCAATACGGTTCTCTATGGCGCCATCAGCGGTGAATGCTATTTCCGCGGCGTAGCAGGCGAACGCTTTGCCGTACGCAACTCCGGTGCCATTGCCGTAGTTGAGGGCGTAGGTGATCATGGCTGCGAATATATGACGGGCGGTATCATTGTGGTACTGGGCAGCACAGGCAGGAACTTTGCCGCTGGCATGTCTGGCGGTGTAGCCTATGTTCTGGATGAAGAAGGTGATTTTGCACAACACTGCAATCTTGCCATGGTAGAACTGGAGTCACTGGCTGCCAGTACTGCCGACCATGAAGCCATCAAGGCCAGTGCAAGTGGGGAAAGCCTGGCGCTGGATGACATCATGAATGATATGACGCGTGACGACCTCAAACGCCTGCATCTGCTGATTGAGCGCCATCGTCATTACACCGGCAGTGATCGTGCACAGCACATTCTTGATCACTGGGCCGATTACGCGCCACGCTTTGTCAAGGTGATGCCCGTTGACTATCGCCAGGCGCTGGAAAAGAGACGCCTGGCCGAGACAGTCAGCCTGGCCAGTCACTAGGTTACCAACACGGTTTGCTGCATCTGATGCAGCAAATCTTTACAGCTATAGAGCAAGAGGTACGTTTCAATGGGTAAGCCTACCGGTTTCATGGAAATCTCCCGCCAGGATCGCGCCTACGCGCCGATCGCGGAAAGAGTGAAGCATTACCGCGAATTTGTGATCGCCCTGAGTGATGAATCCATGCAGCAGCAGGGTTCCCGTTGCATGGATTGTGGCATCCCCTACTGTCATCAGGGCTGTCCCATCAACAACATCATTCCTGACTGGAACGATCTGGTGTATCAGGGACAATGGCAGGAAGCCATCAGCGTGCTTCACAGTACCAACAACTTTCCCGAGTTTACCGGTCGCATCTGTCCTGCCCCCTGTGAAGCAGCATGCACACTGAACCTGACAGACGAACCTGTCACCATCAAGTCCATCGAATGCAGCATTATTGATCGCGCCTGGCAGGAAGGCTGGATCAAGCCGCAGATTCCTTCCCACCGTACTGGCAAACGTGTAGCCATCATCGGTTCCGGCCCTGCAGGTCTGGCCTGCGCACAGCAACTGGCCAGAGCCGGCCATGCTGTTGTGGTCTATGAAAAACAGGATCGTATTGGTGGTCTGCTACGTTACGGCATTCCAGACTTCAAAATGGAAAAACAGCTGATTGACCGCCGTATTGCCCAGATGCAGGCCGAAGGTGTTGCTTTCAGGCCCAACAGCCATGTCGGCGTGAATCTGCCAGCCAGCAAGCTGATGAACGAATTTGACGCAGTGGTGCTGGCCTGTGGCTCCGAATACCCGCGTGACCTGCTTATTCCTGGCCGTGATCTTCAGGGCGTGCACTTCGCCATGGATTTCCTGACCCAGCAGAACCGTCGGGTAGCGGGTGACACGATTGACGAGTCATCAGCACTGCATGCCGGCGGCAAACATGTGATTGTCATCGGTGGTGGCGATACCGGCTCTGACTGCATCGGGACGTCAGTACGTCACGGTGCCGCAAGGATCACCCAGCTGGAAATCATGCCCAAGCCACCAGAGAAGGAAGACAAGGCCATGACCTGGCCGCACTGGCCCAATAAAATCCGTACATCATCATCCCATCAGGAGGGCTGTGAACGGATGTGGAGTGTTACCACCAAGTCTTTCTCGGGCGAGAACGGTGTACTCAAAAAGGTGCTCTGTGCTCACGTCGAGTGGCGTCAGGAGGACGGCCGCTGGATCATGCAGGAAGTACCCGGCAGTGAGTTTACGCTGGAAGCCGATATGGTTTTCCTTGCCATGGGTTTCGTTCACCCTGTCCATGACGGCCTGATAGACCAGCTGAATGTAGCCATGGACGAACGTAAGAACGTCAAGGCAGATACGCATAATTACCAGACCTCAGTAGACAAGGTATTTGCTGCAGGCGATGTGCGCCGTGGCCAGTCTCTGGTGGTATGGGCCATTCGCGAGGGGCGGCAGACTGCCCGTGCCGTTGATGAATACCTGCAGGGAAGCAGTGACCTGCCACGCTAGTTCATTGATATAACGGCATCAGTTCGCCTACTGGAGAAAGCCATGAATCGCTTGCTGTCTTTCTGCAGGATCTTCGGGCTGATGCTGATGCTGTTCGGTACCACCTACATCATGCCGATCACGACTGCACTGGCCATGGGCGATGGTACAGCTGATATCTTTCTGATTGACCTTCTCGTGACTTTTGTCAGTGGTCTTGCGTTATGGTTTGCAACCCGCCGCTATACGCTGGAACTGCGTGCGCGTGACGGATTCCTTCTGGTATTTCTGGCGTGGACGGGTATGGCTGCTTTTGCTACCTTCCCCCTGATGGCGGAAATACCCGGGCTGTCTTTTACCGATGCCTACTTTGAAACCATGTCGGGCCTGACCACGACAGGCGCCACTATCCTGATCGGACTGGATCAGCTGCCACCCGCGATCAATCTATGGCGCCATGAACTCAACTGGCTGGGTGGCATGGGCATCATCGTACTGGCGGTCGCCATTCTTCCCCTGCTGGGTGTAGGTGGACGACAGTTGCTCATGGCAGAAACGCCAGGCCCCATGAAAGACAGCAAGCTGACCCCACGCATCACGGAAACAGCCAAAAATCTCTGGTTGGTTTACGCCCAGATCACGGCTGCCTGCATCGTTTCTCTCAAGATGGCGGGGATGGACTGGCTGGATGCCATCTGTCATGCATTTGCAGCCATGGGGCTGGGCGGATTCTCCACCCATGATGCCAGTGTTGGCTACTTCAATTCCCCTGCCATTGAAGCCGTGCTGATCGTATTCATGGTGATCGCGGGCATGAACTTTGGCACACACTTTCTTGCCATTCACCAGCGCTCCATCAAGGTTTATGCGCAGGATATCGAGGCGTTTCCCTACCTCGCACTTCTGGCTGTATCCATCCTGGGATGCAGTTACTATCTGTACTATCACCACACCTACCCGGAATTTCTCACCGCACTGCGGCATGTCAGTTTCAATCTGGTATCCATTGCCACTGACTGTGGTTTTGCCAGTGTTGACTTTAACCAGTGGCCGATCTTCATTCCGCTCTGGATGCTGTTTCTGTCCAGTATCACCGCATCAACGGGCTCGACTGGCGGTGGCATCAAGATGATGCGCACCCTGATCCTGTTCCATCAGAGCCGTATGCAGATGTTCATGCTGGTGCATCCGAACGCCGTCAACCCCCTGAAAATCCACCACATGCTGGTACCCTCGAAGATTGTCCTGTCCACGCTGGGATTCATCTTCGTCTATTTCATGAGTATCGTGATTCTGACCCTGATGCTGGTATCCTCAGGTCTGGATTTCATCACGTCCTTCAGCGCCATCATCGCCTGTATCAATAATGCTGGCCCTGGCCTGAATCAGGTAGGACCTGCCACCAACTATGGATCACTGAGTGACTTCCAGACCTGGATCTGTACGCTGGCCATGTTTCTCGGACGCATCGAAGTTTTCACCGCACTTATTCTGCTGACCCCGTCCTACTGGCGGAAATAGGCAGGAAAGCCCTTAACGCCAGAAGCATAATGACAACAAGGAAAAGGCATGTCCCAGATTGATTTTGAAATCAGGAGCAACGATCTCGTTGCCTTCAACGAACACCTGATGGCCGAAAACGGCACGACCATGAAACGCCTGAGACGCCATCAGGCCATGATACCGGGTGCCATCACCATCATTGCCCTGATGTTCTGGTTCGTCTATCAGGATATCCGCTCCACCATTATCGCTGGCTCTGCAGCTGTTCTCTGGGGACTGGCGGTGCCAGCATGGATGCAGTACACGATGCGCAAGCAGATCATGGGCTTTTATTCCGATGATGACCTGAAGAACGTGCTCGGCCCCTGCAGACTCAGGGTCGACCACAACGCACTGGTCGAAATCCGTGGCAGCCATGAATCCCGCATGAACTGGAACGATGTCCTGCGGATGGAAATCACCCGCAAATATGTTTAT
>JBEBBU010000049.1:0-18114 GCA_041158225.1 Pseudomonadota bacterium
CTGGCCGTCAGCGACTCCTCCAGGATATCAAAGCGGCATACCCCCGTCAGGGCAATCAGCAGTCGTCCATCACCCGTCTCGGCAAAAGAACTGATGCGTCCTGCCGTGCCCGTGAGAAACACCGCTGCAGACTCTCCAGTGCTGGCGCCTTCCGGCATGGACTGCACCATACCAACCATACGGTCAGATCCCAGCGCATCCAGCACCAGATTGACATAGCGGGGTTCAAATACATTGAGCGGCAACTGGCTGCCAGGCATCACAGCACAGTTGGGCAGAGGGAAAAGTGGCAAATGACTGGGCAAGGCCCCATAATCCATTCTGAAGGTTTTACTCATGACATCCATTCCCCTGTTTGCATAGTATCTGGAATTATGGGGATTCACTGCTGAATTACAAGTCTGCTGGCCGGTACTGACCATGCTCGCAAAACTCATCGCCATTTCCATGCAACAGCGTCTGATTGTCATCATCATGGCGCTTTGCCTTACTGTCGCCGGCCTGTTTGCCGTCAGGGATCTTTCCGTGGATGCCTTTCCGGATGTGACCAATGTTCAGGTCGTGGTCGCCGCCAATGTCCCGGGGCGTTCACCCGAGGAAGTTGAGCGCTTTGTCACGGTACCGCTGGAAATTGCCATGACCGGGCTTCCAGGACTGACGGAAATGCGTTCCGTCAACCGTAATGCCCTGTCCCAGATTACCCTGGTCTTCACCGATGAGACTGATGTCTATTTTGCCAGACAGCAGGTGCTGGAGCGCATGATCGAGGCGCGTGACCGGTTGCCAGCGGACATCACCCCCATTCTCGGGCCCGTGGCCTCAGGCCTGGGTGAGGTTTACCAGTACAGACTGGTACGCAACGATGACGGTGATCGCGCCCTCAGCAAGGAAGAACTGACCCAGCGCCGCACGATCCAGGACTGGATGGTACGTCCGATGCTGCGTAATATTGAAGGCGTCGCAGAGATCGTGTCTCTGGGGGGGTATGAGCGGCAATACCAGATCAGGGTCAATCCTGACCGCCTGCATCACTACGATATCAGTCTCAGGGCCGTGTATGAGGCGCTGGCACTGAATAATGCCAACAGCGGCGGTGGCAAACTGCCCCATTACGAAGAACAGTACCTGATTCGCAGTATAGGCCTTATCCGCGATGCCAGGGATATTGAGGACATCGTCCTGCGCGAGGCTGATGGCATCCCGGTCTATATCCGCGATATTGCCAGTGTCAGCATAGGTGCCGAAGTCCGCTACGGCGCCGTCATCAGCAATGGTGTCAGCGAGGCCGTCAGCGGCATTGTCATCATGCGCCGCGGAGAAAATGCCAAGCGTGTCGTCAGCCTTATCAAGGCGCGGGTGGAGGATATCAACCAGCGCGGCCTGCTACCTGACCAGTTGCAGATCATACCCTACTACGATCGCAGCGAACTGGTGGATGCCGCCATTCATACCGTCACCAAGGTACTGGAAGAAGGCGTCATTCTGGTGATTGCGGTGCTCTTTCTCTATCTTGGAGACATACGCTCCAGCCTTATTGTCGTGGTAACCCTCATCGTGGCACCACTGGTGACTTTTATTGTCATGAACCACTATGGCATCTCCGCCAACCTGATGTCGCTGGGCGGTATTGCCATCGCCATCGGCATGATGGTAGATGGCTCTGTCGTCGTGGTTGAAAATGCCTATCACCATCTTGGACGCTCCCAGAACCCGGAAAACCGTCGTCTGCGTATCGAACGCGCCGCCAAAGAAGTCGCCACACCGGTCGTGTTTGGTGTTGGCATCATCTGTCTGGTCTTCCTGCCACTGATGACCCTGACCGGCATTGAGGGCAAGCTGTTCTCTCCTCTAGCCTATACCATAGCTCTGGCACTTGCCGCCTCGCTGGTGATTTCGCTAACCCTTTCACCCGTACTGTGCTCCTATTTTCTCAAGGGCGGCGACGATAGCGATACACGCATCGTTGCCTGGATGAAGCGCCATTACCTGCCAGCGCTCGATTTATGCCTCTCCCGTCCTGTCATGGTCTGTGGCTCCAGCATAGTCGTGATGCTGCTGAGCCTCTGCCTGATTCCCCTGCTCGGTACCTCCTTCATTCCGGAAATGCAGGAAGGCTCCATCGTCACCGGCATCAACCGCGTACCCAATATGTCACTGGCAGAATCCATCAGCCTCGAAACCGAAGCCATGAAACGGATCATGAAGGTTCCAGGAGTTGCAGGCGTTGTTTCCCAGCTCGGCAGGGCTGATAACCCCACCGATGTGCAGGCAGAAAACGAATCAACGCCCATCGTCAGTCTGCTGCCACGCGACAGGATGCCGGAAGGCTGGGATCAGGCAAAAATTACCGAAGAACTGCGCAAGGTACTGGCGCCTATTCCGGGCGTACAGATTGTCATGGCACAGCCGATCTCGGATCGTGTAGACGAGATGATCACCGGTGTGCGTTCGGATCTTGCCATCAAGATTTTCGGCGACGAAATTGATGTCCTGAAAAATCTGGCAGACCGGATAGTGGAAGTGGTCAACAGTGTGCAGGGTGCCAGCGATATCCGTGTTGAGCGGCTGTCCGGACAGCGCTATCTCACCATCGAGCCTGACCGGCATGATCTGGCACGCCACGGCATCAATATTGCTGATATCAACGATATCCTTGAGATTGCCCTGGCCGGCAAAACTGCCACGACAGTTTATGAAGGGGAGAAGCGATTTAGCGCTTCCGTCCGCTACGATGAAGCCTTCCGCGCCAGCGCTGATGCCATCGGACACACCATGCTGAAATCCCAGGGAGGCGCCATGCTGCACCTGGAGGATGTCGCCACTATCCGCGAAGCCGAAGGCCCGGCCCAGATCAGCCGTGAAATGGCCAGGCGCAGACTGGTCATCGGTGTCAATGTACAGGGTCGCGACCTGGGCGGATTTGTGAGTGAAATGCAGCAGAAAATCGGACAGCAGGTCAGCCTGCCTCCCGGTTACTACCTTAGCTGGGGCGGGCAGTTCGAAAATCTCGAGCGCGCCATGCATCACCTGCAGATCATCATCCCCGTGACGCTGGCTGCCATATTCTTCATGCTGTTCCTGCTGTTCTCATCACTGAGATTTGCCAGCATGATCCTGCTCATCCTGCCCTTTGCGTCCATGGGCGGCATCTACTCGCTATTCATTTCAGGCGAATACCTGTCCGTGCCCGCCTCGGTAGGCTTCATCACCCTCTGGGGCATCGCTGTCCTGAATGGCGTGGTGCTGGTCACCTGTATCCGCAGTCTGCACCGGGAACATCACAGTCTGGCCAATGCCATCCGGCAGGGCTGCCAGCAACGCTTCCGGCCTGTGATGATGACCGCCACTGTGGCCATGCTGGGCCTGATTCCCTTCCTGTTTGCCACAGGCCCCGGTTCAGAAGTGCAGCGTCCGCTGGCCGTCGTTGTCATCGGTGGACTGGTCACTTCAACGCTGATGACCCTGCTGGTGCTTCCCTGTATCTACCAGTGGTGGTTCAGCCGTTATGACGATGAGGAGGCATGAACGCTACTGACCGAACTGCTTTCTCAGTCTTTCGGTGTTGAGGAGGAAGGATCCACGAGTGACAATCCGTTCACCTGGCTGCAGTCCTGACAGCACCCGGCGCCAGCCCTGCTGGTCACTGCCGGCTTCAATATCCCTGAACTCAAAGTCGCCACTATCCCGGAGCTCGACAAAGACATGATCATGCCCGGCTTCACTGACTACAGCCTGGGCGGGGATAGCCAGCATCATTTCTTCCGGCGAATGCACAATGAGCGTTGCCAGCATCTCCGGCTTGAGCAGGCGCTGCGGATTGGCAATCTCCATCCGAACCGTCACCGTTCTTTTTTCCGGGTCGACGACATCAGCCACATAAATGATTTTCCCCTTGATCAGGGCATCCTGTAATGCCGGGATACGCGCTTCGGCCTCGTGACCTTCCGCGATCTGATAGGCTGACTGTTCGGGTACCTCAGCCACCAGCCACAGTCCGGAAAGATCTGCGAGCGTGAACAGACTATCCATCGGCGTGGCGATCTGCCCCTGCGAAATGCCCCGGGCAATCAGTGTTCCCGCTGCCGGTGCCTGCAGATGGATCAGTGAATTGATCTGCTCGTTGCGGTGCAACAGACGTATTTCTTCCGCAGTCATGCCCATGACCGCCAGTTGACCTGCACTTGCACTCAGTTCAACCTCACTTTCCGTCAGTTCACTTTCACGCAGCTTTGCCTCAGCAACACTGAGGATGCCTTCCTGCAGGAGACGCCGGCTTCTCTCGGCGGTAAGCCGGCGCAGATTCACCTGGGTTCTTGCCTTGAGATAAGCGGCCTGGGCAATACCCAGCTCCGTACTGCTCAAGGTAGCCAGTGTCTCCCCCTGACGGATATCGTCACCCAGATGCACATGAATGGCCATGACCCTGCCTGGGACGCTGGGCGCCACCCGGATCACCTTCCTTTCATTCAGGCTGACGCGCGCCGGCAGCGACAGCGTGGGGGACTGCGCATGCAAAGTGACTTCATGGATCTCCAGACCTGAACGGAAATCGGGACTGACCTGAACCCTGACCCGTTCAGCCGCAGCAAGCCTGACAGCTGGTATCAGGAGACAGCAGGCGAGCATAAAAAACGTTTTCTTCAGCTTCATGAGGTGCTTTTCAACCTAAAGATGTATTTTAAGGTAACACAAATGAACCACTTATCTTTATTTTTAACGGCTTTTTGAACAGGATCACAGTTTACGGCGACAGATGATCTGAGACTGACTGCGCCATCACCATGGAGCAGTCACATGCAAAAGCTGATCCTGCTGCTTGTGTTTACTGGTCTTGCCCTGCCTTACCTGCACCGGGGCCTGGCGGCCCCCTGCCCCAGCGCTTCCATGCATCACGCCCAGGACAGTAGCCTCATGCACATCCAGCTGAGTGACGGCGAACTGTGCGTCCCGGTGATCACACCGCTGGACAGGCAGCAAATGCAACAGCAGGCCAGACAGCGGCGTCACGAAGAACGGCAGCAACTGCTGGCAGAGCAGCAGGCCCTGATGCAATGGCAGATCGAAAAAATAGAACTGGAAGCCGCCATGAAACAGATCGAACTGCTGGATCAGCAGCTCGCATGGCTGGGGGACAGAAAACTTCAGGGCTACGATATTGAAGACAGTGCATGGAAAGTCCTGTCCGATCTTGGTGCGTCGGAATCTGCCAGGCAAAAACATGGTGCACTGGCCGAGCTCTGGCAGCGCTATCACCAGACGATCCGTCATGGACAACTACCATGAATCTCATGGCAGAAACAGGACTGCTTGGCCGGGAAGCCCTGCTTGCAAGCGCTGAACAGGACATAGCCAAAGGCAGGCATATTCTTCTGACCGGCCCCCATGGTATTGGCAAATCAGCCCTGCTACAGGCCATTGCCCGACGCTATGGCGGCAGCAAGCTGCTGGTTCCCTTACATGATCACCATCTCAAGGCGCAGCTGACAGAACTGGCTCTGGCACTTGTCGATGCAGGATGGCTTGATCCTGACATGTTCCTGCTGCCTGCCGTGCCAGACAGACTGACAGTCGACCAGCAACGGCAGCTCAGGCAGCGGCAACTGACCAGACTCAGCACACTGGAACTGATGGGTATCCTGCCGGCCTGTCTCGAACAGGCCAGACAGCAGGAACGGCATGCACTGCTGCTGGTTGATGACTGGAGTTATCTTCAGCCAGCGCATATGCCTTATGTCTGCCGGCTTCTGGACCATGTACAGGCTGTCGCGACCTGCCGGGTCTGCCGCCCCGCTCTGCAAAAGCTCTGGTGGCAGATGAAAATCCTTGCGCTGGATGGCCTTGCCGAACACAGCAGCCGGCAACTGGCAGCTTCCAGCCTCAAACCCCATATCAGCGATGAAAAGGTACTCGGGCGGTGCGTTGACCAGCTGGCACGTCAGGCGGCCGGCAATCCACAGATGCTGGCCCACATGCTGCAGGAACTCCGGCAGGAATCACTGCTGGAACGCCAGCATGTGCTGAGGCTGGACCAGCACAGCACACGACGCTATGCCGACGCCACCCCCATACTGCTTATCATGGCTGCCAGCGTCGTGATCAGCCGTTTTATTGCGCTCGGTCTTGGAGACAGACTGCTGTACATCCTCAGTGGCATCGGGGTGACCATGGTACTGCTCGCACGCCAGCTATGGCAGCGACACAGGCGCCGCCGCTGCTGACATGATGGGCGTTACCCATCTTGCCGCTGCCTCACTGACTTATCTGGGCGGTGCCATCGTGCTGGAAATACCGCTGCATCTGCATCACTGGATGGGGTGTGTTGCGGCCTCCCTGCTGCCTGATCTGGATCTTTCCCGCTCCTGGGCGGGCCGCTGCCTGCCGCCAGTGGCCCGCTGGCTGGAAAACCGCTATCCGCACCGCACCCTGACCCATTCCATCTGCGGCTGTAGTGGCTTTGCCGTACTTTGCACGCCCCTGCTTCTGGACAGCAGAGACACTTATCTGGCCGTGGTGGGTGGCTATGTCTCGCATCTGCTGCTGGACATGTTCAATCCCAGAGGGATCGATCTTTTCTGGCCATCCCAGACGGCCTGGGTCATGCTGGCCGATGCGCGCGAGAAACTGCCATCCACAGGATCAAGGGAAGAACGGCTGATACTGAGCGTACTGCTACTGCTGCATCCTGTCGCCTATCCCATGGCAGATACGGGTCTGCGTCACACCATCCAGTACTGGCTACGGGATTTCTCGGTCAGCACCGAGGTTTATGCCAACAGCCAACGCAATCACTGGCAGTATCTTGAACTGGAGGCGACCGACAACCTGAGCCATGAACGGCGTCAGTGTACCTGCCTGATACTGGCCAGATGGCATGATGGTCTCCTGCTGGAATACCAGCATCGACCTGTCACGGTAGGTCGCAGCGGAGATCTTTATGAGTGGTTTCCGCACCAGGCCAGGCTGGTGGAAGGCAACGGACTGCGCATCGCATCATCCATGGTCAATATGCAGGGACACACGCTGGGTGCCTTATCCAGACCATGGCGCAACACATCTTCCACCATTTTTCTGTCCGGCAGCCTGCGACTGGTCACAAGGTCCAGGGTGCCGCCCATAAGCCATCATGAGTACAGTCCGGTCTGGCAGCAGGACAACATGCTACACATCACCATGGCGCGCCCGGAAGCTCTGGACGCGTGGACTGATGTCCGCATTACCGGAGGCAGTCTGAGAGTCGATAGATGGTTGCAACCGGGTGAGACACCCGTTGCCATAGCCGTGGATGATGAAGCCAATCCTGATGACCGGCTGTCATCCCTGATGGGCATGAGGCGCCGCGAACCGCACAGATAAGCGGCACCCACAGCCTCCGGCAACGCATCAGTTCATGCTGACCGCAACCTTGAGCATCACCAGCGTCAGCGCAAGCCCCGCACCAAGGCCAATCCCCCAGAACAGGATTTTCTGCCGGAGGGCAAATGGCAGCTGCTGCCAGCGGGTTTTCTGCTGCGAGGCCTCCTCACGCGAGGTATCCCGGCGCCTGCGGCGGCGCCGGTGTCTGCGCGGAGTCTCAGTGATATCTGTTTGATCGGTCATGAGCGTATCAGATGGATATGAAAACGCGTCATGATAACAGGAACCTTACCAGTGTCCCCAGTGTTTCCCGGCATGGGGATCCGTCTGGCGATGGGCAATATCACCGCTGATATCGATCAGGCCTGCATCCTGCGGGCGTCCGTCAATTTCCAGCCGGGTCAGGCCCTGACGGGTTTCGTAACGGCAACTGACAGTATGCGGACTGGCAAACTCCGGCTGCCATCCCAGCTCGGCATAGCTTTCACCATCGCCCGTGATCTGGGAAGGCAGGTAGAGCTGCACCCCGCCAAGTTGCAGGGCAGCCTGGATACAGATCTTCTTGGCATGCTGGTAAAAACGCTGCTGCCCCAGCATCGCGGCATACTGGCCTTCGGGCTGCGCCGGGGAAAAATGCTGGTAACCTATCATGACAAAACCCAGTACCAGCACCACAATGCCGGCTGGCATGGCTGAACTCAAACCTGATCTCATCGTCTGCATGCTGATTCCCCCCGGATTAGTTGGCCTGACCAGACAGTGGATTCAATGATAGAAGAAGCTGATCACTCAGGCACACGCGCCATGACGAGACTGTTAACGCCGTCACGAAAAGGCGTGGTGACGCTCATACCAGCATCACGCATGGAAGCCATCGCAGGGGCATAACGCATGACATGATCCGCTGACTCATCACTGAAAAGGTGCACAATCCACTGTTCCAGCACATCACTCCTGCCAATACCCAGCAGTTTTTCAAAATAGAAGCGGACTTCATCCTGAATCAGGCGGGTATGCGCCGGAATGTCATCCAGTGCATAGCGGTCACCATTGATAAAGCAGCCACCCGGCCTGAGTACACGGCGGATCTCGGCATGCACCTGATGGCGGTAGTCATTGAGAAAATTGTGCAGGGTGTAAGCGCTCACCATGGCATCCACACTGGCATCAGGCATGGCACGCAGCCCGGACAGGGCATCACACTGTGACAGCACCAGCTGTCCTGATGCCAGAGGTGCCGCCAGCAGTTCCCGGGCCTGATCCAGCATGACCGCCTCGTTATCCAGACCCTGCAACTGGATGCCTGGATTCTGCTCCAGGACAGCGAGGGTGGTCATGCCAGTTCCGGTACCGAGTTCCAGCACCCGGGCGGGCTGAGAGCCCTCCCAACCGGCCAGCAGGCCAGCCAGTGCCTCGCCTACGCGCCAGCTCATTTCAGGCGCTGCCGGGCAGATCAGTTTCAGCAGGTGATATTCCTCACCAATCTTGCCAGCAAAAAGCTGTTCTGCCATGTCTGCTTCATTATTCATGTTCTGCTTCCAGATGCGGGGTGATATGCCGCTATGTTAATACATTCCACTCAAAGCCTGTTCTCGACCACAGAAAACCACTGGTCTTCAGCGGTCACTGGCAGATAGCCGTGCTGGTCGAGCGCAATCTGTCGGACGGAGACCCGATGACTGACATTGCCGCCGATCACCTCCAGATAGCCAGGATACCTTGCCGTGACAATATCACAGTGCAGCTGACTGCCTTCCAGCTGCTGCCTGAAGTGGGGCGAATGGATATCAAGAGGCCGCTGATGATCACGCCGGGCACAGATCAGGTCACCGGCCTGTGGCGGGTAGGCCTCCACACCATGCAGTGACATGCTCTCCCTGCCGTGACGGGCAGCAGCATGAATATGCCTGAGATACATCCAGTGAGCGCCTGCTGGGGGAAATACCTGCTGAGGCACGCCGGCCCTGTGCATGACATAACCCACAAAAGCCGCCGACCAGGGCAGATGCTTTTCAGCCAGCTTCGGTGCGACTGCATGCCAGTACTGGGTAATCCTGTGCTGTGGCTGGGGAGACTGGCGCCAGAACAGCAGCTCTTCGCGACTGACCTCAATGATCCGCTGCGTCATGGGCGTCAGCGGTCGTAGCCCTACCCTGTCAGACGGCAGCGCTGCCTGACGCTGCGGCCCATCACGCCTTGAAGATGAACTGCAGCCCTGAAGCAGGAGCAAAGACAGCAGGCCCAGCAGCAAAACCTGCTTCTGAAAATCAATCATGGACATCACCGATGATTGTGTATCATGAGTGCATATTTTCCCACACCTGCTCCGCTGGCGTCACGCAGACAAGGACAACCCATGGACATACGCCCACCACTGCCCCCCTTCAATGAGGAAACAGCCAGACTCAAGGTACGCATGGCTGAAGATGCCTGGAACTCCCGCGATCCCGATCGGGTCATCCAGGTCTATAGCGAGGACAGTATCTGGCGTAACCGGACAGCATTCCCCAAGGGACGCGAGGCCATTCATGCTTTCCTGGCCCGAAAATGGTCGGAAGAACTGGATTATCGCCTGATCAAGGAACTGTGGGCTTTTACCGACAACCGGATTGCCGTGCGTTTTGCCTATGAGTGGCACAATGCTGAAGGCCAGTGGTTCCGCTCTTATGGCAACGAAAACTGGCTGTTCAATGCAGATGGCAGAATGGCACAACGCTTTGCCAGCATCAACGATCTGCCCCTACAGGAAAACGAACGCCAGTTCCGCTGGCCGCCCGGCATAAGGCCAGAAGGACATCCGGGACTGAGCGAGCTTGGGCTATGAGGTGAAGGCATCCATATGGATGTCCTGCATGGCAGCGCCGGCAATGAAGGTTTTTCTGCGTAACAGGGTGACCATGTCAGGCTGACCGCAGAGATAGATGCGCCAGCCCTTGAGCGTGGCGTGATGTTCGAGCGCCAGATCACTGGCACGCCCGGCATGACAGCCCTCCAGGCTGTTATCGGCACTGCTCAGACAGGGGTAATAATGCAACTGGGGATGCGCGACTGCCAGTTGCCACAGCGCATCCACCAGATAAAGGCCATCGGGTGAACGGCTGCCATGATAGAGATGGATGGGGCCCTGATGCCCCTGCTGCAGGGCATCACGCAATACCCCCCAGAGAGGCGCCAGACCTGTACCGGTGGCCACCATCAGCAGAGGCTGGTTCACATCCCCAGGCACATAGAAACAGTCACCAAAAGGTCCTTCAACCTCAAGCCGATCGCCCGTCGCCACCTCGTCAAACAGCCAGGCACTCATGGCGCCACCCGGTATACGGCGGACATGCAGGTGCAGATCGGCAGCGTCCGTCGACGGCACACTGGCGATGGAATACGACCGCTTCAGCCCATCGCCGGGACGCACCAGATGGATGAACTGGCCGGCCCGATAAGACATGACCTGATCGGGCCGCAAGCGTACCTCAAGAATTTCCGGGGTAAGGCGCTCAAGGCCGATGACCTCAACCCCGGTTTTCATCACTGCAGCATACGTAGCGGCAATCTTCAGATCACCTTCCGGATAACAGACACAGGCCATGGCCAAGCCCTGCATGGCAAGACTGGGTTTCAGTCCCCGCCGTGCCTCGTCGGGTACATCACCGTCCAGCACTCTCACCAGACAGGTCTGACATTTGCCACTGCGACACTGGTTGGGCCACTCCATACCCTCAGCCTCCAACCCTTCCAGCAGGCTGAGATGAGGGCTGAGTTCAAAACAGTGATCGTCGAGACATATCTTGACCATAGTGACTCCGGTGTCTGTCTTTTGCAGTTATTGCGGCAGGCTTCAGCGGTTCAGGACATCATTTCTTGCCGATTCAGCAATCGCCGCTACCTGGGCAATCAGCGCATCGGCCACACCCAGTTCCTTGAGCGTAGCACCGAGCAGTTCAATGACGGCATCCACATGGCTGTCATTCAGGCCACGGCTGACCAGATGGGCGTGGCCTTTGCGCATGTCGAGACCAGTGTAATGATTGGGCCCGCCAAATGCCATGGTGAGGAAGGCTTTCTGTTTGGCAGCCTGCTTTTCCATATCCGTGGTGTCAAAGAAATGGTTGATGCGCTCGTCCTGCAGTACCTTGCGATAGAAAATATCCACCGCTGCATTGACGGCGGGCTCGCCACCGAGCTGTTCATACAGTGAAGGGGTAGTCTGGGTATTCATGGCGGTTCCTTGTTTTCTTATAAGATGCATAAAGCATGCATCTTATAGCCCCTTCCACATCACCGGTCAAGCAGCGTGTTACCATGCAGACCTGTATCCCATCTGGAATCTGCGCACCCAAACTTATGCAACTGACACAGTTTACGGATTATGCCCTGCGCACACTGGTCTACCTGCATCACCGGCAGGCATCAGGAGCACGGACCTCCATAGCAGAAATTGCAGACTATTATGGCGTTTCCAGACACCATCTGATCCGGGTAGCCGGCAGATTGCGCGATCACGGTTACATCCGCATGATCCGGGGACGCAACGGCGGCCTTGAGCTTGCCATGGCCGCCGAAGACATCATCATCGGCAGGGTGGTCAGACAGACCGAACCCGATTTTCATCTGGTGGAATGCTTCGATCAGGCCCATGACCACTGCGTCATCAGTCGCCAGTGCCAGCTGAAATCCGCGCTGTATCAGGCCAGATCAGCCTTTCTTGAGGTGCTGGACCGGTACTCGCTGGCCACAGCCGGCATGATCGGCCTCATGCCGAATGCTCAGATGCCCGCACCATCGGCAAAAACCTCGCTGCGAAACATGGCCTGACTGATGTGACTGCCGGGCGGTACACTGTAGGTGAGCCAGACATTGCCGCCGATGGTAGAGCCATGTCCAATGGTAATCCGGCCCAGAATGGTAGCGCCGGCATAGATCACCACATCATCTTCGACAATCGGATGACGTGCATTGCCCTTCACCAGCATGCCGTGCTCATCCTTGGCAAAACGCTTGGCTCCCAGCGTCACCGCCTGATAGAGCCTGACACGGGCACCGATAATGCTGGTCTCACCGATCACCACGCCTGTACCATGATCAATAAAGAAACTCTCGCCAATGCTGGCGCCGGGATGGATATCGATACCCGTAGCAGAATGGGCAATTTCCGAGATCATGCGCGCCACCAGCGGCGCACCCAGCTGGTACAGCCTGTGGGCGAAGCGGTGATGCAGCACCGCATTAATTCCGGGGTAACAGACCAGCACTTCATCGGCACTGCGCGCCGCAGGATCGCCCTCATAGGCCGCCTGAATATCGCTGTCGATCAGGCGACGCACCACGGGCAGATGAGCTGCAAACTGGCGGGTAATGGCTTCCGCCTGTGCCAGACAGTCATCATGGGAAGAGGCTATCCCCCCATAAAACCTGAGTTCGAGATAAATCTGCCGCCGCAGATCGTGCAGCACCCGCTCCAGGGTATGGCCGACATAATAGTCAAGGCCTTCGCCCTCACTGAGATCCGGTGCTCCCAGACGGTTGGGAAAAAGCACGGCCCCCAGGCTCTCCAGTATTTGCCCCAGTACCTTGCGCGACGGGAGCTTGGGGGGGTGATCGCGCCGCTGCCGGGCTTCCAGAGATTCGTGGCGGAGTTCACGCAACTGGCTGACCAGTTCAGGAATGCCCCAGTCAGGGGTGGCATGGACCATCATGTAGCAAGGCCCTGTGCGTCAAAGACGCCCTCAAACAGCGCAGTGGAAAGGTAACGCTCGCCGGAATCCGGCAGGATCACCACGATGGTCTTGCCGGCATGTTCCGGCCTTGCGGCAAGACGCAGCGCAGCGGTCATGGCCGCACCGCAGGAAATGCCGGCCAGGATGCCTTCCTCCCGGGCCAGGCGCCGGGCATTCAGCATGGCATCTTCGTTACTGACCTGCTCGATGTCATCCACCAGAGCAAGATCAAGCACCTCAGGCACAAAGCCGGCGCCAATCCCCTGAATGCGGTGCGGACCGGGTTTCAGTTCCAGCCCCTGGCGCTGCTGGGTCAGTACCGGACTGTCCTCAGGCTCGACGGCAACCGACAGTATGGGTTTGCCACACTGCTGCTTGATGTAGCGGGATACACCGGTAATGGTACCGCCGGTACCCACACCTGCCACCAGAATATCGATCGCCCCCTCCGTATCCTCCCAGATTTCAGGGCCTGTGGTGGCTTCATGAATGGCGGGATTGGCAGGATTCCTGAACTGCTGCAGCAGCACATACTGGTCAGGTGCGGCAGCTGCAATTTCCTCAGCTCTGGCAATGGCGCCTTTCATGCCCTTGGCGCCCTCTGTCAGTACCAGCTTCGCACCATAAGCCGCCAGCAGTTTGCGACGCTCGACACTCATGGTATCCGGCATGGTCAGCGTCAGTGGTATACCACGCGCCGCCGCCACAAATGCCAGCGCAATACCGGTATTGCCGCTGGTAGGCTCGACCAGTTGCATGCCCGGCTTGAGGACCCCGCGACTCTGGGCATCATTGATCATGGCCGCCCCGATGCGGCACTTCACGGAAAATGCCGGATTACGGCCTTCTATCTTGGCCAGCAGGGTCACAGGCAGCTGTCCCTGCATACGGTTTATTCTGACCAGTGGCGTCCTGCCGATCGATTCGGCATTATCTGCAAACCAGTGTGTCATGCCCCTGCCTCCTGTCTGTAGGTGACTTCATCGCACAAGCTGTGCATTATATCCGTTTTGACGCTTATCCCATGGATGACATTGGCATAAGCTATCCCACCAAGAAACCCACCATGAATAACAAGAACCAGTTTCTCCTGCTTGCGACCCTTTTTGAAACCAGTCTGGTACTGCTGGCCCAGTGGCTGGGGGAACTGTTTGAGATTGACCCTGTTGCCCACTTTAGTTTTGACCAGCAAGGTCTGCTCCTGGGCCTGGCCTGCACGCCGCCCCTCTACCTGCTGCTGCGCATCTACTATAACCACCCTGCCATCAAGGCACTGCGCCAGCGTTTCGTCGAACCGCTGGGTGAGATTTTTCAGGCGATGAATGTACTGGAGCGTTTTTACATGGGCTGTCTGGCGGGGGCTACCGAAGAGATTTTTTTCCGCGGCATGCTGCAGCCCTTTTTCGAGCAGGACTGGGGACTGTTGGGTGGTCTGCTGTTCAGCAATATGGTATTCGCCCTCATTCACTGGATCACACCGCTGTACGGCATTCTGGCCGGGCTGTGTGGCCTCTATCTGGGCTGGAGCATGGACATGACCGGTGAGCGTATGCTGCTCATCCCCATTGTGATACATTCCCTGTACGATTTTCTTGCCTTCAACCTGCTGGCCAGACGCCCTCCGCCAACCACGACTCCAGAGACCGATCCCCATGAACTTTGACACCATGACGCTTGTCAGCGCACTTGCAGGAGGCATGATCATCGGTCTTGCCGCCACGCTCATGCTCGGCCTGCTTGGCAGGGTTGCCGGTATCAGTGGCATCGTGGGCACGCTGCTGCTGTGGCTACCGGGAGAAAAACTGTGGCGCATCCTGTTTGTGCTGGGACTGCTCAGCGGTGGCTATCTGCTGCTGCAGTTCCATCCTGCTGCATTTGACAGCCTTCCCACCCAGGCCTCACCTGCCCTGCTACTGGCTGGTCTGCTGGTGGGACTGGGTGCACGCCTGGCGCACGGATGCACCAGCGGACATGGGGTGGTCGGGCTTTCCCTGTTTTCACTGCGCTCGCTGTACGCCACCCTGACCTTCATGCTGACGGCCATGCTGACCACGGCCATCACCCATCATCTGAACGGAGGCTGAACATGAGCACACAGACGCGCATGGCACTTTTTGCGGCATGGTTGTCCGGACTGGTCTTTGCCATCGGTCTCGGCATCGCCGGCATGACCCGGCCTGACAGGGTCCTGGGCTTTCTGGATGTACTGGGCGCCTGGAATCCTGCGCTGATGTGTGTCATGGCCGGCGCCATTGGCGTTGCAGCCATCGCCTTTCGCGCCATCAGGCAGCGTCCCGCTCCACTGCTGGATGCGCAGTTCCATCTGGCACCGCCGCGTGGTCCCGACAGGAAACTGTTCATCGGCTCAGCCATTTTTGGCATTGGCTGGGGCTGGGCGGGCATCTGCCCCGGGCCGGCACTGGTTGCGCTGGCCACCGGCAAAACCGCCGTTATCCTGTTTGTCGTCGCAATGCTGGCCGGCATGTGGCTGGGCAACCGCATCAATGCCCATCTGGAAAGCTGAATCAGGCGCCCCACACCATGGCCAGAAAATCTGGCATGCACGCAGAATCAAGACACTGCAATTCTCGAAAATAGTTCTTGAGCTGCTATTCCTGATTTCCTACCATTGCCATGAGTTTCGATAACAAAGGATGCTCATGCGACCGTCTGTTGTACTTGACATGAAGCGAATCGCGGTGCGTGAAGTGGTAGGCCGCTTCCGCACTGCAAACCCGCGGGTCTTCGGCTCGGTGCTGCATGGCACCGACCGGGACGGCAGCGACATTGATCTGCTGGTGGATGCGCTGCCGGGTGCCACGTTGTTGGACTTGGGCGACCTGGAGGAAGAACTGAAGTTACTGCTCGGCGTTGATGTTGATTTGCTGACGCCAGGCGACCTGCCGCTGAAGTTCAGGGCCAAGGTACTCGCAGAGGCGAAGCCGGTATGAGCGAGAGCCAGCGACTGCCGGACTATCTCGATCACATCCAGCAGGCGGCTGTCGATGCGTGCAGCTTCGTGGAAGGACTGGCCAAGGACGACTTTCTGGCCGACAGGCGCACCCAGCAGGCCGTCATCATGAGCCTCATTATCATCGGCGAGGCCGCCACGAAGGTGATGGACGGCTACGCCGACTTCACCCAGGAGCATGCAGAAGTGCCTTGGCGCAGTATGCGGAACATGCGCAATCGTATGGCGCACGGCTACTTCGACATCAACCTGGATGTGGTGTGGGAGACGACTCAGGCATGGCTTCCGGCGTTGCTCAAGCAATTGCCTGCCGTACGCCAGGATAGCGACGACGAGGACCGTAACGACCAAGTAATGGAACCATGACCCCGACAAGCTATCCTGGTTATTTCACGCCCCCCACACCTGCACCACCGCGCCATCATGGACTTGCTCCTGGTGCCAGATCTTTTCATCCCAGCTCACCTCGGGCCTGAGGTTGAATACGAGTAGCCTGACACTGTCCAGGTGGCGCTCTGAAAAGGATGCAGGCCATCAGACTCCTAGATACCGTTTGTCATCTGTACTAACATTACGGCAATTGATCTAACAAAACAGGTGCTGCCATGACTGCCGTTACATCGTCGCCTTCCACACGATCCGCCCGCTTAGGGCTACGCGCAACCCCCGAACAGGAGGTCGTGCTGCGCCGCGCCGCTGAGGTAGCCCATAAGTCGCTAACCGACTTCATCCTCGACAGCGCCTGCCTGGCCGCAGAGCAAACCCTGCTGGATCAGCGCCTGTTTATGGTTTCGGGCAGTCAGTTCCAGGCATTGATGGATATGCTGGATCGCCCCGAACAGGCCAACGACGGTTTGCGTGATCTGTTTACCCGCAAGGCGCCTTGGGACACGAAGTGACGTTACGTGCACCGAAGCTACTGGCTGCGCAGCATCGGCTGGAAGGTTTTGACTGCGGAAAGCCTGCGCTCAACGACTGGCTACTGCGCCACGCCCGGCAAGCCCAAGGTAGTGGTTCGGCCAAGACCTTCGTTGTTGCCGAGGACGATGGTCGTGTAGCAGGCTATTTCGGTTTGACCGTTGGTCAGGTTGACACACTGGAAGCTCCAGATCGCATCCGCAAAGGGATGGGACAATATCCAGTGCTGGTGGTGATCCTGGCAAGGCTTGCCGTGTCGCAGCAGGATCAGGGGTGCGGCATTGGCTTTGGTCTGTTGCAGGATGCCATCCGGCGCACGATGCTGATTGCCGAACAGGCGGGCATCCGAGCGATGCTGACCCATCCCATCGATGAAGAAGCGGCGAGGTTCTACACCCGGTTTGGGTTCATCGCGTCACCGCTACGTCAACAGCAATTGTTGCTGCTTTTGAAGGACGCCCGTCGCTGGGTACGTTGAGCCATGACCATCGAATCACTGCCCTCTTTCACCAGGCCAGATTGACAGTCCCCCTTCATGGCTGCGATCTCCCTGAACAGCCATTCCTGCACGTGCCATCCATCGTTCAGTATTTGCAGCACGACACCACCACTTGCCGCTCATGACAGTTGAGCGCCGTGAATGCCGTCCGGGCCGATTCACACAAGGCTCATGTCAGAAACTGTAAGAAAACAATCATTGCAATTCGCTTTACGGCACTATAACTTGCTATCCAGGAAAAAATCGCGCCTGCTGATCAAGCGACCGGGACCATAGACAAGATTTCATCAGAGGAAAGCACCATGCAGATTTTCGTGAAGGATCAGACCGGTAAAACCATCACTCTGGATGTGAATGCCAGCGATACCATCGAAAACATCAAGGTAAAGATTAAGGCCGCAACCGGTCTTGCCCCTAACCTGCAGGTGCTGCAGTACACCAGCCAGTTCCTCACTGATGGCCGCACCCTCTCGGATTACAACATCCAGGGGGAAAACACGCTCGGTCTGGTTGCGTTGCCGCAGGGCACGGGGACCGCAGTCAGGGTAGGCGTCCTTGCCATTGCCAATGGCAGTGAGGACAAGGCGGATGCCCCCGTCCAGTTCCTGTTCTACCGCACCGGCGACACTAGCCAGCCAGCCACCGTTAGCTATAACCTCATG
>JBEBBU010000050.1:0-12538 GCA_041158225.1 Pseudomonadota bacterium
TCAGGGTATGCTGCAACTCATCAATCATGGATTGAAGTTCAGCGCTGGTATGATGACTGAAATCGTTCATTAGTATTCCTCAGTTGGTATGAAATGTTAACGTCACTGCTTATAGTATACCCACACAGATAATAATATTCAAAAAATGAATAGTCTTAACCTATATAGTGCAAATCCTCCATTGTTTGAAGGAGCCACCCAGGTGGCGAAGGATAAGCCGCTGGTATGGCATAACCTGCACGGTTGCGCTGATGCGCTTCTGCTGGCAGAAACCATAAGTACCAGCCAGCGCTTTATTCTTGTCATATGCAGTGATACGGCCACTGCAATCCGTCTGGAACAGGAGGTTAAATGTTTTCTGGATCAGCCAGAACGCATACTTGCCTTCCCTGACTGGGAAACACTGACCTACGATCTGTTTTCCCCGTTGCCAGAGATTATTTCCCAACGACTGCATACATTGAGTGCGCTCAGTCAAAATACGCTGGGCGCACTTCTTGTGCCGGTCATGACCCTGATGCACCGTATTGCCCCACGCGACTATATTCTTGCCAATTCCCTTAATATTCGTACGGGACAGCAACTGGATAGCGATCAGTTCAGGATCCGGCTGGAAAGTGTGGGTTATCAGTGCGTATCGCAGGTATTGCAGCATGGCGAGTTTGCGCTGCGCGGTGCGATAATCGATCTTTTCCCCATGGGCAGTTCGCAGCCTTATCGTATTGAGCTGTTTGATGATGAGGTTGAAACCATCCGGACATTTGATCCGGAAACCCAGCGTTCCAGTGACAAAAAAGACCGTATTGAATTATTTCCCGGTCGGGAGTTCCCATTTGATGATGCGGCCATCAAACAGTTCCGTCAGTCATTCCGCCAGCTGTTCCCCGATATCGCCACCAGCCAGTGCACGCTTTATCAGGATGTCAGTAAAGGTATACCATTTGGGGGCATAGAGTATTATCAGCCACTCTTCGTTGAACACATGGAGTCGCTACTCGACTATCTTCCCGCCCAGACGATGTGTGTATTCCACCATGATGTTGGCAGCGCCATCCGTAGTTTTACCGAAGAAACCCGGCAGCGTTACCTGCAGCGCGCGCATAGTCAGGAACGCCCCATTCTGCCCCCGGAACATCTGTTTCTTGGCGAGGATGAACTGCTCAGGGCACTCCAGAGCATGCCGCAGATCCGCATAGGGGAAGATCATCATCTTCCTGCCACACCGCGGGGCACACAAGACATTACCTTCCACACGCGCATATTGCCGCCACTGCATGAAAGCTCCGAAGCTGCGGCTGCACTTGCACAATTACAGCAAACCTATCCGGGACGGATTCTCTTTGTAGCCGAATCAGCAGGACAGCGCGAAAGCATGCTGCACCGCCTGGCACAGCTGGGCATACGCCCTGTCCTGGTCGAACACTGGCGTGATTATCTCGCGGGTAATGCCCCCTGCAGCCTGCTGGTAGCAGCGCTGGAGCAGGGGGTCATGTTTGATGACATCCAGACTATCATCATCACCGAACAGTATTTTACTGGCAGCCGCCCCAGACAGCGCCAGCGTCGCAGCAGCGTGCACAAGGATTTCGGTCAGTTACTGAAAAACCTGGAAGAACTGGCGCCGGGCACTCCAGTAGTACACCGCCAGCATGGCGTGGGACGTTATCTCGGGCTGCAGCATCTCAATGTAGGTGGTATTGATACCGAGTTTCTGGCCCTGCAATATGCGGGTCAGGACAAGCTCTACGTACCTGTAGCCTCGCTACACCTGATCAGCCGTTATGGTGGTGCCGGCGAAGATCAGGCACCCCTGCACAAACTGGGGGGCGAGCAGTGGAGCAAGGCACGCAGGCGCGCACTGGAGCGCGTCAGGGATGTGGCCGCCGATCTTCTGGATATCTATGCCCGCCGCGCAGCCAGAGTCGGTCGCGGCTTTGATATCGACCAGATTGACTATCCGCGTTTTGCCAGCCAGTTCCCCTTTGAGGAAACGCCCGACCAGGCCTCAGCCATAATTGATGTGGTGAATGACCTGCACAAGGCCCAGCCTATGGACCGGGTGGTCTGTGGTGATGTCGGCTTTGGCAAGACCGAAGTCGCCATGAGGGCAGCCTTTGTGGTGGCCGCCAATGGTGCCCAGGTGGCGGTGCTGGTACCCACGACCCTGCTGGCCCAGCAGCACTTCAAGAATTTCTCTGACCGATTTGCTGACTGGCCTGTGCGTGTTGAAGTGCTATCCCGCTTCATCAGTGCCAAAGACCAGAAACGCATCATGGCCGATGTGGCAGAAGGCAAGGTCGACATACTGATTGGCACCCACAAACTCCTGCAGGGCGACCTCCGCTTCCGTGAACTCGGCCTGGTCATCATTGATGAAGAACACCGTTTCGGCGTCAACCAGAAGGAACATTTCAAGAAACTGCGTAGCGAACTGGATTTTCTCACCCTGACCGCCACCCCGATTCCGCGCACACTGGACATGGCCATGTCAGGTCTGAGAGACATCTCCATTATCGCCACGCCCCCACAGAACCGCCATGTCATCCGCACCTTTATCACCGAGTGGAATGATCTTCTGGTGCAGGAGGCCATGCTCAGGGAAATCAGGCGTGGTGGCCAGGTTTACTTCCTGCATAACAAGATTGAAACGCTGGAAAAAACACGCGAGAAACTGCTGGCTCTGGTCCCTGAAATCCGCGCCATGTGCGCGCATGGCCAGATGGCCGAGCGCGAACTGGAATCCATCATGCTGGATTTCTACCACCAGCGCTTCAATGTACTGATCTGCACCACCATTGTGGAGAGCGGCATTGACGTGCCTTCGGCCAATACCATCATCATTGATCGTGCAGACACGTTTGGTCTGGCCCAGTTGCACCAGTTGCGCGGGCGTGTGGGACGCTCCCATCACAGGGCTTACGCCTATATGATCACCCCGCCGAAAAAACTGATGACACCCGATGCCATCAAGCGGCTGGAGGCCATTGAAGCCTCGGGAGAACTGGGCGCTGGTTTCCTGCTTTCATCCCATGATCTTGAAATCAGGGGAGCCGGCGAACTGCTCGGCGATGAACAGAGTGGCCAGATCCAGGAAATTGGTCTTGGCATGTACACGGAACTGCTGGATCGTGCAGTACAGGCCATCCGTGACGGTAAGGAGCCTGCGCTTGATTTTGACATGGAATCCGCCCCTGAAATCGAACTGCAGTTACCAGCACTGATACCGGATGACTACCTGCCGGATATCACCTCCCGTCTGGTGCTTTACAAGCGCATTGCCAGCGCGCAGTCCAGTGAGGATCTGTGGGCGTTACAGGTCGAGATGATTGACCGCTTTGGTCTGCTGCCAGATCAGACCAGGCATCTTTTTGCGACCGCAGAATTGAAGCTCAAGGCAGAGATCCTGGGCATCCGCAAGATAGAGGGCAATGCACAGGGGCTGCGCTTCCATTTTGCGCCCACGCATCGCATTGATCCGGCTACCGTCATAGGCCTGATCCAGGCAAGGCCGCCACTTTACCGTCTGGATGGTCCGGATAAAGTCCGTTATGTTAAACCCTTGCCCGATCCCGCCGCACGGCTTGCCGCTGTCGATGAATGCCTCAAGGCATTGAGCCCAGCCAGCACCACCCATTAAAACAATTACAGGATATTGCTGCATGAGACATTTTTTATTCAGTTCCATTTTTACTGTCGCAGGACTCTATGGGGCCTGGTGGTGGGGCGGCATGCAGGGCTTGATGCTGGCATCGCTGCTGGCAGGCATGGAAATCAGCCTTTCGGTGGACAATGCCATTGTTAACGCCACCATCATCAAGGATATGTCCCAGGTATGGCGCCAGCGTTTCCTGACCTGGGGCATGATTATTGCCGTCTTTGGCGTTCGCATGCTACTGCCCCTGCTGATCGTTGCCATCATCAGCGGCGCCAGCCTGTTGGATGTCGCCCGGATGGCGATCGAACATCCGGATGACTATGCCCGACATATTGGTGAAGCACATGTCCAGATCGCCGCTTTTGGTGGCATGTATCTGAGTCTGGTATTTTTTTCCTTCCTGTTCGAAGAAGAAAAAACCCTGCACTGGCTTTACTGGGTGGAGCGCCGTCTGGCCAGCATGGGCAAACTGGAATCTTTTGAGGTGGTACTGGCACTCGCCTGTCTGATCTGGCTGCAGAGCCAGTTGCCGGATGCCGAGCGTCTGGCAGCCCTGCTGGCAGGTCTGGGAGGCATTATCCTGTTCGTACTGGTACGGGGGCTGACCGGGCTGTTCCGCGAAGCCCCCGGCCTTGAGCGCTCCGCCCATCGCGCCGGTGCCATTGCCTTCCTGTATCTGGAAGTTCTCGACATGTCATTTTCGCTCGATGGCGTGATAGGCGCTTTTGCCATGACACGCGATGTCGTGCTGATCACCATGGGACTGGCGATTGGCGCCATGTTTGTGCGTAGCCTGACCATCTACCTTGTAGAAAAGAAAATGCTGGAAGCCTATGTCTTTCTGGAGCACGGCGCCCATTATGCGATAGGTGTTCTGGCTATACTGATGCTGGTGGATGTGGTCTATCCGGTATCCGATCTGCTGACCGGGCTTTCAGGTCTTACCCTGATCCTGCTTTCCTTCTGGTCTTCGGTCAAGCATAAAAGGGCACTGGAGCGGGCCGGCTGATGATTGATGGTCTGGGGCGGCCTGTTACAGGCCGCCCTGCATGACGAAACCCTGCCCCAAGGCCGGCAAAAAATCACGACGAATGCGGGCCAGTGATGCTGCATCCAGCGCATCTCCCAGGGGCTGCCCCCAGACCACACCTGGCCATGCGGGATCGCTGGCGAAACGCACCACATGATGAATGTGTAACTGCGGCACACGGTTGCCTATACTGGCGATGTTGAGTTTGTCAGGCTGGTAAAAGGCTGCAAGCTGGTGCGACAGGTCCATGGACTCCAGCAGCCACTGCTGCTGGTCAGCAGCCTCAAGATCGTACAGTTCACCCAGCCATTGCTCCCCCGACATTCTTCGCGGTATCAGCAGAAACCAGGGGTACAGGCCGGTATTCAGCATGCGCAGCATGCACAGCGGATAGCTGCCCAACAGCAGGCTGTCTTGGGCAAGCTGGGGGTGAAGCGCAAAGGTATGGGAGGGCATATCATTCATCTCTGGCGTGAGCAAGCAGCATGGCATCGCCATAGCTGAAGAAACGGTAACGGCTGGCGATGGCGTGCGCATAGGCCTGCATCACCGCATCATGACCAGCAAAGGCGCATACCAATGCCAGCAGCGTGGATTCCGGCAGATGAAAATTGGTGATCAGGGCATCCACGCTGCGAAAACGATAGCCCTGATAGATGAAAATGCTGGTATCACCAGACCATGGCAACAGTTCGCCACTGCGACTGGCTGATTCCAGACAGCGTACCACCGTCGTTCCTACCGCAACGACACGCCCCCCCCTGGCGCGCGTTGCATGAACGCGCGCAACGGTTTCTTCCGGACAATAGCCATATTCGCTGTGCATAGTGTGGTCTTGCAGGTACTCACTGCGTATGGGCCTGAAAGTACCACTACCGACATGCAATGTGACTTCTGCCGTTTCAATGCCCTGGTTTTGCAGCCGCGCCAGCAGCGCAGTGTCAAAATGCAGTCCCGCAGTGGGGGCGGCAATAGCCCCAGGCTCACTGGCATAGACCGTCTGATAACGCTGCGCATCCTCGTGACTGTCTGGCCTGCTGATATAGGGGGGGAGAGGCAGATGGCCAGACTGCTCCATATAGGCATCCAGTGAAATCGAGCCTGCATAGACCAGTACATAAAGGTCCTCTACCCTACCCTGCACTTCCAGCCAGCTGCCGCTATCCCCATCCAGCAGGATACGCCCCCCCGGTCTCGGGGATTTGCTGGCGCGGATATGCGCCAGCAGGCTGTGGCTGTCCAGAATACGCTCGACCAGTATCTCAACGCCACCGCCCGTGGATTTTCTGCCATAGAGACGTGCGTTCATGACACGGGTATTGTTGAAAACCAGAAGATCACCCGGCGCCAGCCAGTCAGGCAGGTCACAGAAATGCTGATCCCTGATACCCTGCAATGGGTCGAGCACCAGCAGCCGGCTGTCGGTTCTTTCCGCCAGTGGATGCTGGGCAATCAGATCCTCAGGTAACTGGTAATGAAAATGGCTGCGCTTGAGCAGTAATGGCTGTAATACACTCATCCCGCCATTTTACCTTGGATTTATCTCGCTGACTCCACTATAATAAGCGACTGTAAGCCGGGATGGCGAAACTGGTAGACGCGCCAGACTCAAAATCTGGTAGTAGTGATACTGTGTCGGTTCGATCCCGACTCCCGGCACCACACCCGCATGGATTTTTCTGTGCATACCTCTGCAAACTGTATGATGACATTGTGATCGTGATCATAACGATGAACCATCATTCCTGACATAATGCCCTGATACGGTAATCCGCCTGTCAGGATATTTCATGAATCTGCTTACTCTCATCGTACGAAGCAATTTTCACTTCAGTGTCTGGCTCTCCATCATTGGCGGGGTCATGGTATTCAGGCATACCGACTGGATCATAATGAACCCGGAAGAATTACTCGGGCCGGTCGAGAATAATCTCATCATCATGGGCGGCTATATCAGCCTCAACCAGCTGCTGTTCTTTTTCTGGCTATATCTGCGTGATGGCCGTCTGCCAGCCCTGCTGATGGGGATGCTGTTTTTTCTGATATCGGGTGGTTCCTGGTTCTATGCCGATGTCAACGGCATTCCGCTGAACGAGTATTTCCCGCTGGTGTGCATGTATCTTGGCATCTCCCACTGCCTGCCCTATCTGGTAGAACAGCCAGTGGAAGAAAAATAGGCAGTGTCAGCCCTGTTGCCGCCTGTACAGAGGCGGCGCATCCGTGCCGCTCTGGTAGCTGACACTGAACTCGGTGAGTAGGGCTCTGGCCTTTTCAAGATCACGCTCACTGGTGAACTCGAAACTGTCAAAACCACAGCGCGTCATGAACTGCAGCTGGTCTGGCAGAAAGTTGCCATAGGCGCGCAGTTCGCCCTTATAACCATAGGCATCCCGTAGCAGACGCGCGACTGAAAAACCGCGCCCGTCTGCCAGAGAAGCAAACGCTACGGCAACCAGCGCCAGAGAAGCCAAGTCGCCAGCGATGGCTTCGAGATCAGTATCACCTGACACACGGAGACCCAGCCTTCCTGCCTTTGCAGCCTCTGAAAGTTCCTCGCGCGCCGAAAGCCAGCGCTCAGCACTGACCGTACAGGCACCCTGCTCCGGCAGGGCATCTTCATCAGCCAGATGGACCCAGCTGCTTTCCTCAATATGACCATGCTTAATGATTGGCATATACACGCTCCTGAAAGGGAGTGATACCCAGACGGCGTACACACTCAAGGAAGGATTCATCTTCCTGCCTGACATCCAGATAAGTTGTCAGCAGTGTACAGACGGCATCCGCCACATCCGCTCTGGCGACGGAAGGCCCCAGCCGTTCACCAAGGCTGGCTTCATTGGCCGAACTTCCGCCAAGGGTCAGCTGGTACCACTCCTCACCTTTCTTGTCGACGCCAAGAATACCGATATGCCCTACCGTATGATGGCCACAGCCATTCATGCAGCCGGAAATATTGATGCGGATATCCCCCAGATCATAGAGATAATCCAGATTGTCGAGTCTGGCATAAATGTCACTGGCCACAGGAATGGAGCTGGCATTGGCAAGAGAACAGAACTCCAGCCCCGGACAGCAGATCATGTCGGTGGCCTTGTTGATATTGGGGGTCGCAAGCCCCTCAGCCTGCAGGGCCCGCCACAGTTCTGGCAAGCGGGAAACGCGCACATCCGCCAGAATCAGATTCTGGTTATGCGTGGCCCGCAGTTCACCCAGGCTGTAACTGTCTGCAAGATCAGCCAGTACATCCATCTGATGATCCGTGACATCACCTGGTGCGACATGCGGGAACTTGAGGGAAACAAACACCGCCCGGTAGCCAGCAACCTTGTGCGACTGGGTGTTATGCTGCAGCCAGCGCTGATAGTCCGCATCCTCCAGCAGGGTTTCAGGCTGGGGATCGGCAGCAGCGGAGGCGTCATAAGCAGGCGGGGTAAAGAAGGCCGATACCCGGGAGATTTCCTCTTCGGTCAGCAGCAGACCATCCCTGATCCTTGCCCATTCCTGCTCCACCTGGGCACGGAAAGTCTCCATACCTGTTTCCTTGACAAGAATCTTGATTCTGGCCTTGTACTTGTTGTCGCGGCGACCATAGCGGTTGTACACGCGGAGTATGGCTTCAAGATAGGACAGGAGGTGCTGCTTCTCAAGGTAGGGACGAATCACCTGACCGATGATCGGGGTGCGCCCCAGACCACCGCCCACCAGCACTTCAAAACCAACATTGCCTGCTTCGTTACGCACCATCTGCAGGCCAATGTCATGCACCTGAGTGGCGGCACGGTCACGTACCGAACCGCTGACGGCTATCTTGAACTTGCGCGGCAGAAAGGCAAACTCCGGATGTAGCGTAGACCACTGGCGGATAATCTCGCACCAGGGCCTTGGATCTTCAATCTCGTCTGGTGCAACCCCTGCCAGATGGTCAGAGGTCGTGTTGCGGATACAGTTACCACTGGTCTGGATGGCATGCATTTCCACAGATGCCAGATGTTCCAGAATATCCGGCACCTTTTCCAGTGCTGGCCAGTTGAACTGCAGGTTCTGCCGGGTCGTAAAATGGGCGTAGTTCCTGTCGTACTCACGGGCAATACGCGCCAGCATACGCATCTGCGTTGAGGAAAACAGCCCATAGGGTATGGCAATGCGCAGCATGGGGGCATGGCGCTGGATGTAAAGCCCGTTCATCAGGCGCAGTGGCCTGAACTCGTCTTCAGTCAGTTCTCCTGCCAGAAACTGTTCGGTCTGGCGGCGGAACTGGCTGACACGCTCATCCACGAGCGTCTGGTCATAACTGTTATATTGATACATATCTGAAGGAAAATCCTGTAGAGATAAAATCAGGAGAGATGACGGTCAGTCATCTCCGGAATGCTGCCCACCTGAATCCGGGGTTCCGGATGAGCGCACGGTGTCTCTGGCAGTATGCGCACCCGCCTGACGCTGGGCATGACGCTTCTGCGCCTGGTGACCGCCTGGACCACGGCGCTTGCCGGCAGGGCGACGCGCATTGCGATGGTCTGCGGCCGGCTGCCGTGTGACAGTACTTTCTGCCTGCACGGTCTCGGCAACATCCTCGCTCTCACCAGCAGCCGCCATCCCATCCTGTTCTTCGGCACTGCAACATGCGGCTTCCGCAGGCGCATCATCAGCATGACATGACCCTGCTTCCGGCGAGCAGCATGAGGGATGATCCCCTTCACTTTCCAAGGCAGCAGGCGTCACCGCAATCACAACTTCAACCACTTCGGTCGTTTCACCAGCAGAGGTCATCAGAACATCTGCGACGACGGCAACAGCCTCAACCACTGGCTGGGGCGCATCCACAGGTGCAGTCAGGGGGCCAGGCGCTATCAGCGTATCAGGACGGGCATAAGGGCGATTCTTGAGGAACCATTCAGTCAGGCTTGTCTTTTCTTGCATGAGTCGGGATCTCCGTTATCTCTATGTTCTTGTTGTTTTTTGTTGTTTTCTGTCTGTCCAGAACCGCGCAGCTTACTTGGGCAGTGGATCACCCGGCTTGATGGTTCCCTTGGTCCAGGCGGTGATGGCGCGAGCCTCACGCTCAATCCAGAAATCGATGGCATGCTCAGCATCACCCCATTTCCACTGGGCACCATTGGTAAACATGCCGCCACCGGCCTGCCGGTCGACTTCAGCAGCCAGCAATTCTCCTGTCTCAGCATCAACGCCCTTGGCTTCGATAACAGCGCGCCCGACAAACGGGAACTTGTCTGTGGCCAGATAGGCAATGTTGGAAAGCATGTGGGCCTGCGGCACAAACATGGAAATACTGCGCATGACCGGTGTCGAAGATTCAACATCACCCAGTGCGGCACTGTAAATGATCACGCCGGGGCCGGGACGGGTCACGATCTCGAAAGTCTTGGCAAGTTCTTCGTGCAGTTTGCTATTGAAGTAGTTCACCAGACGCTGCTGGTCTTCCGGCGTGGCATCCTGCGAAGCGCCCGCCCAGAAAGTTACCGGCTGTATCATGATCTTGTGATAGCGGGTCCAGTCAGTCTTTTCATTAATATAGACCAGCCCTGGCCCATCCTCTACCTTGGCCTTATGCAGTTTGCTGCATGCATCGCCCAGCGTCATGCAGTTGACTTCCGCCATGGCTATGGGTTCTTTTTTGGTGACGGTACAGGCTGCAAACAGCAGCACCGGAGCCAACAGTGAAAGACGCTTAAGCTTGGTCATGGTCATGGCAGGCATACTCCAGATGGATGGTGATAATCAGGTGGGTCAGGCAATGCAACCGGACAGCATTGTAGCACTTTCACCAGAAAAGCTGATGGATGCGCTGCAAATCCACAACACCGCTCTGAAATGCCTGTGATTATCTCGATAATCCAGGCGTTTCTTTCTGCTTCACAGAGAACAGCCTAAGCCGCAAGCGGCGCAGGACTTACACTCTCTCCACAGACTGCCACGGCAGAGGAGGCTTGGGGCCGATGACAGACTCGCCAGTAGAAAGCGTGGCAAAACGCTTAAGGCCAAGGTCAATGCCGACGGCACCATGGTTCGCCTTCGCCTGTAGAACCTCCTGCGTCTCGACCAGCACAGCGATATACCAACCATCGGCCATGCGGCTGACGGTGGTAGATTGAATCGTGCCCGAGAAGCGCACGGTTTCACGCATCCTGATCCATCCGATGATTGGGAGCCTGATCTTCCTGCCATCCACCGGAACCGCATTGGCGCCTTTTGTCGCGGGGCCATTATCCGCATGGGTGGTTTGCCAGCAGCCTGCAATCGGAGACCTGTACCTGCCTCGATATCCATCTCATGTAAGAAAATGTCAGAAAACAGTGCTTTCTTTTCAGCGATATCCCATGTATTTTGACTGGCTACCCCCTTAAACATAAAGCTTTGTCAGTCATCCATAGGCAACCAGCGGCCTAGGGTACCTGGCAAACAACAGATAATAATGACCAGTCTGAGGAGCAGAACATGCAGATTTTCATAAAGGACCTGACCGGAAAAAAAATAGCTCTCGATGTGGAACCCAGCGATACCATCGAAAACATCAAGGCAAAGGTTCAGGACGCGACTGGTCTCGCCCCTGATCTGCAAGTGCTACAATTCACCAGCACTTTCCTCAGCGATGGGCGAACCCTCTCGGATTACAGCATCCAGAAGGAAAGCACGCTTGATCTGGTTGCTTTGCCGCAGGGATATGGCGATAGTCCAAGCGTGGGGGTACTAGCGATTGCCAATGGCAGTGAAGATCGGGCAAATGTCCCTGTCAAGTTCATTTTTTACCGCAACGGTGATACCAGCCAGACAGCCACGATTAACTATAGCCTGGCAGGACTGGCGCAAACTGGTCTCGACTATAACGGCACTCCACAGGGCAGTGTGACTTTTGCAACGGGTAGCAAGATCGCCCTGCTATCTCTGCCTGTACTCAGGGATAGCGTTGTGGATCCGGGTGAATCCGTCATCCTTGGTATCCAGCACGATGCCGGTTTAAGCACGGCCAGCGGTTATCAGATACAACCGGGCTACCAGCAGGCAACCGGACTGATCAGCGCAGAAGGGGTTGTTTACGGACTGCTGGATCAAGCAAAAATTAATTCTTCAGGCAATTTTTTTTCTCGAAATTCAAACTCCTTTGCTGTGCTCAAGGCTGATGGCAGCGTAGTGACTTGGGGTGCGGGTGAATTTGGAGGTCAACAGGCTTACACATACTTCAATGCCGGCGACCACCAATTCGTAACTGTCAATGTTGCCGACCAGCTGACTTCAGGGGTTACACAGATATTCGCTAACAGGGGTGGCTCTTATGCTGCACTCAAGGCTGATGGCAGCGTAGTCACGTGGGGCTGGGGTGAGGCCGGAGGCCGGCAGGCTTATGCCTACGAGGATGTCAACCAGCAATTCGTAACTGTTAGCGTTGCCGAGCTGCTGACTTCGGGGGTTACCCAGATATTCTCTAACGCGAACACTTATGCTGCACTCAAAGCTGACGGCAGTGTAATCACATGGGGTCAAAATATAACTGGAGGCCATCAGGCTGTTTACACACAGCTCAATGTCGACAACTATAAATTCACGCTTATCAATAATATTGACAATCAACTTACTTCGGGAGTCACCAGGATATTCTCTAACGGGGACTCCTATGCGGCACTCAAGACTGACGGCAGTGTCGTCACATGGGGCTTGGGTGAAGCCGGAGGCCAGCAGGCTGTTTACACTTACACCAATACCAATACCAATACCAATACCTATACCAACCAAGGGGTGAGCGTCAGTGTTGCCGACCAACTGACTTCAGGGGTTACACAGATATTCTCTAACTGGAACTCTTATGCTGCACTCAAGGCTGACGGCAGTGTCGT
>JBEBBU010000051.1:0-10482 GCA_041158225.1 Pseudomonadota bacterium
AATATCCGCTAGGTCATGACTGAGAGGACTCCTTAATGGATAAGAGCATTTATACGGCTATGGGCGCTGCCAAGAATATTTTCGAGGCACAGACCATCAATGCCAACAATCTGGCCAACGCCAACACCACAGGCTTCAAGGCTGATGTAGCGCATTTCCGCAGCATGCCCATGTTTGCAGCGGATGGTACAGGTGCGCCAAGCCGTGTATTTGCCATGTCGGAAAATCCAAGTATTGATATGTCTTACGGCACCATGGAACCTACCGGCAATCCCATGGACATTGCCGTTTCTGGCCCCGGCTGGTTCGCGGTACAGACCAAAAATGGCGGCGAAGCCTACCAGCGTTCTGCCAGCCTCAAGATTTCTGCGACCGGCAATCTGCAGACCACCACGGGACAGAATATTCTCGGCAATGGTGGCCAGCCGATCCAGGTACCCGCCAACCAGAAACTGGATATTGGCCCGGATGGCACCATCAGCATCATTCCCGATGTAGGCAACGCTCTGGGACTGGTCATGGTAGACCGTATCAAGATGGTCAACCCGCAGGATCAGTCACTCAAAAAGGACAATGACGGCAATATTGTCACCAGCAACGGCGATCCACTGGCCATGGATGACACGGTACGCATCAGGACAGGAGAACTGGAGGGCAGCAATGTCTCCACCATCAATGAAATGGTCCAGATGATCGAGTTGCAGCGCAAATATGAAATGCACGTCAAAGCCATGAAAACCGCGGAGGATCAGGCTACCAGCAGCAATTCCCTACTCAAGGCATGATTCATGCTTGAAGTATTGAAAACATGATCAGGGAGTCAAACAAATGACGACATCAGCTTTATGGGTAGCAAAAACCGGACTGGATGCGCAGCAGATGCACATGTCAGTGATTTCCAATAACCTGGCCAACGCCAATACCACTGCATTCAAGCGCGATCGGGCACAGTTTGATGACCTGCTCTACCAGAATGTCCGTCAGGTAGGCGCGGCATCAACCCAGACCACTAACCTGCCATCCGGCATGCGTGTGGGTACTGGTGTCCGTATCGTCGCTACTGAAAAAACCTTTACTCAGGGCAACCTGCAGGAAACAGGCAATTCACTGGATGTCGCCATCAATGGCCGCGGATTCTTTCAGGTGCTGATGCCCAATGGCGACCTTGCCTACACCCGGGATGGCTCATTCCAGCTGGACAATCAGGGTCAGATCGTCAATGCCGAAGGATATACGCTGAACCCCGCCATCAACATTCCGCAGGGCGTGCAGAGTATTACCATCGGTACGGATGGCACGATTTCCGCTCTGGAAGCTGGCCAGACCGCACCCAACAACCTTGGCCAGTTGCAGCTGGCAGATTTTATCAATCCAAACGGGCTGGAAGCCATGGGTGGCAACCTCTACCGGGAATCGGTCGCCAGTGGCCAGCCCGTACTGGCAGCCCCTACCCAAAACGGACTGGGTTCTGTTCGTCAGGGCTCGCTGGAAACTTCCAATGTCAATGTGGTGGAAGAACTGGTTAACATGATTGAAACCCAGAGGGCTTATGAAATGAATTCAAAAGCCATCCAGACCACCGACAGCATGCTCGGCTTTGCCACCCAGAACATGTAAACGGCTGAATAAGATGCGAGCCCTTGCCTGCTGGATCATTGCTCCCCTGCTGCTGATACAGCTCGCGGGATGCGCCAACCTGCTGAATCCACCGCCGCGCCGCGATCCGGATTATGCGCCTGCACGCGCCGAAGACATGACGCCGCCCGCACAGAATACCGGATCCATCTTTCAGAGTGGCTATGAGGTACGACTGTTCGAAAACCAGCGTGCACGCAGGGTTGGTGACAACCTTACCGTGATTATCGTGGAAGCCAATACGGCGACCAAGCAGGCTGATACCGAAGCATCACGCGATGCCTCTACTGATGTGTCCGTACCCATGATCGGAGGCATAAGCATCAGCGCCATGCAGGCCACACTCAAATCAGCCAATGAAATGAAAGGCAAAGGCAAAAGCCAGCAGAACAACTTCCTGAGTGGCTCCCTGACCGTCACGGTCGTAGAGGTGTTGCCCAACGGCAACCTCAGGGTGCAGGGCGAAAAACGCATGGGGCTCAATCAGGGCAGCGAGTTCATGAAACTTTCCGGTATTGTGCGCCAGATCGATATCAGCACTGACAATACTGTTTTATCCAGCAGAATTTCCGATGCCACCTTCATCTACAACGGCGAAGGCGCACTGGCCGATGCCAACCGTCAAGGCTGGCTCCAGCGGCTGTTCATGAGCATTCTGTTCCCTTACTGATGCACGCATCCACCACTGGTCCTGACATTATGAAAACAACACCTATCAGACACTGGCTCATCACTGCGCTCATGCTGCTCACACCAGCCGTGATGGCTGACCGCGTCAAGGATCTGGCCAGTATTGGCGGGGTCAGAAACAACCAGCTGGTCGGTTACGGGCTGGTCGTGGGCCTGATTGGCAGTGGCGACAAGAACCTTTTCACCAGTTCCACCCTGCGCAACATGCTGCTGGAACTGGGTGTCACATTGCCTGATGGTGAAAATCTCAAGGCCAAAAACGTCGCAGCGGTATCCGTACATACCAATCTCCCGCCATTTGCCAAGATTGGCCAGACACTTGATGTCACGGTATCGTCGCTGGGTGATGCCAAGGGCCTGCGCGGGGGCAGCCTGCTGATGACCCCTCTGAAAGGTGCAGATGGCCAGATCTATGCCATTGCCCAGGGTAGTGTCATTTCTGGCGGCGTTGCGGCGCAGGGTGAAGATGGCTCCAAAATCGTCGTCAACGTTCCAAGTTCGGGTAGCATACCTAACGGAGCAACCGTTGAACGGGAGGTTCCCACCAGCTTTACCCGCGGTGAACACATCACCCTCAACCTTCACAATCCTGATTTCACGACCTCCAACCGGGTTGCCGAAACCATCAACAAGACGTACGGCGGCGGCACGGCGCAGCCCATTGACGCGGCGTCCATCCGCATCAATGCCCCGCGTGATCCATCACAACGTGTTTCCTTTACCTCGATGCTGGAAAACCTGGAACTGGATCCGGCGGAAACCAGCGCCAAGGTTATCGTTAATTCAAGAACAGGTACCGTGGTCATCAGCAATATGGTGAGGGTACAGCCAGTTGCTGTGACGCACGGCAATCTGACTGTGACCGTCAAGGAAAATCTCAATGTCAGCCAGCCCAACGCATTCTCCAATGGCCAGACTGTAGTAGCCCCCAATTCCAATGTATCCATTGATGAGGACGGCAAGCGTATGTGGCTGTTCAATTCTGGCGTATCACTGGATGAAATTGTGAAAGCCGTTAACAGGGTCGGCCTTGCCCCCAGTGATCTGGTCGCCATCATCCAGGCGCTAAAAAGCTCAGGCGCCCTGCGCGCAGAACTGATTGTCATTTAATCTAAGGGCAGAAGCGCATGATCACCACGCCAGGACTTGCGGATGTCTCCACTGATTTCAGTGGTCTGAATAAACTGAAAAATATGGCGGGGCAGGATTCAGAAAAAGCTCTGGGTGAAACTGCCCGACAATTTGAATCACTATTCATACAGATGGCGCTGAAAAGCATGCGTCAGGCATCCGCCGGTCAGCAGGGCATCTTTGATAGCGAGCAAAGCAAGAGCTATCGCGATATGTATGACCAGCAACTGGCGGTAGAACTTGCCAAAACAGGCAGATTTGGCCTGGCCAAAGGTATCGTCAGACAACTGGGCCCTCAACAGAAAGAAGGTGCTTCATCGCTGGATGGCCGGACACTGACCTCTTACCGGATGACACCTGTTTACCTGATTCACACACCAGCTGCTGGCAGTGCATCATCGGCAACGGGTGCCATGACGGAAGATGGTGCATTCATTGGCCCAGCATCAGAGCGTACACAAGGCATGCAGCGTGGCAGTACCCCCGTCAGCTTTGATTCGCCCGATGAGTTTGTACAGTCTCTGCTGCCTCATGCACGGGAAGCCGCCAGATCGCTTGGTGTTGACCCCAGAGTACTGCTGGCCCAGGCCGCCCTGGAATCGGGCTGGGGCAGACATGTCATTCCCAATCCCAATGGAACGCCTTCCCATAACCTGTTTGGCATCAAGGCAGACTCAGGCTGGGAAGGCCGAAAAGTATCAGTACAGACACTGGAATACGAAAATGGTACCGCTGTCAGAAAAAAGGCGGCTTTCCGCGCCTATGACAGCTACGCCCAAAGCTTCAGTGATTACGCCACTTTCCTGAAAGAAAATCCCCGTTATGGTGACGCACTGCGGCATGGAGGCAGTGCAGAACGCTTCCTGCATGGCCTGCAGAGAGCTGGCTATGCAACAGATCCAGCCTATGCGCAAAAAATCATGTCGCTGTACCAGAAGCACGATGCCTTTGATCTCGGCTGACTCAAGTTTCACGGCTCCTGGCCGTTAACCCATTCAGACGCAGTGGTAATCAACAGTATCAGGGTAAACGGGATTCGTCATGACAGGATCAGCATCAGCACTTCTGAACAGCACCATGCTTGGCATGCAGCTTGTGCAGCGTGGCCTGAGCATGACATCCAGCAATATCACCAGCGCTACCGTCGAAGGATACAGCCGTCAGAAAGTTGAGGTTTTTCTGGATGGCGACAGCCGCGATGCCGTGTTGCGCCGCAGCTATGATGAGTTTCTGAGCAGGGAGGTCGGCGAACTGACCAGCAGCGCAAGCGAATCATCAAGGCACAAGACTTTAACCGATCAGTTACAGGCTCTGGTGGCTGATCCCGCCACCAGCATAGGCAAATCTGTCGACAGTTTCTTTGCTGCCAGCAATGATCTGGCCAGCCAGCCGCATTCCATCGCCTCCCGTACGGCTTTTTTGCAGGAAGCAGACAATGTGGCAGCACGCATTCGTACCGCTGCAGACCGCATGGATTTCTATGCCGAACAGGGATTTGAATCGCTCAAGGATAATGTAAGTAAAATCAATGAATTGGCCAAGTCTATTGCGGACATCAACATCAAGATCAGATCCAATGAAAATACGCCGGGGATGGATCCACCCAATATGGCACTGGACGAACGCGAACGTCTGGTCAAAGAGCTGTCAGGGCTCGTAGGAACGAAATCGCTAACCTCAAAAGATGGCACCTTCAGTGTTATTATCGGCAAAGGCCAGACCCTGGTGCAGGGTCCGTTTGCCAACCAGCTTGAAATCTCTGGTGATCATCAGGCTCCAGTCATCCGTGTCACCCCTCCCGCCAGAAGTGCACCTGGCACGCTAGGCCCTGACATCACTGCCACCATGACGGGTGGTGCCATGGGCGCCAATCTTAAATTCCTGCAGAACGACATTCCGGAAAACCTTGATGTGCTGGATGGACTGGCCTCAGGCCTGAGTTCTGGCGTCAATAATGTCATGACCAGCGGTTACGACCTGCAGGGTGCCAGGGGTAAGCCACTTTTTGAGATCAGCGTGACCAGTCACCCTGCCAGTTCTATCAAACTTGCCCTCAAGGATCCCGCTCAGGTAGCAGCAGCGGCATCCACGGATACCGATGGCAAACCGGCAGCGGGAGATAATGGTGCGATAGCCTCGCTGCTTGACCTGCAGGATAGCCGTTTCATAAAAATCAGTGGCAATCCTGATATGACACCAGCAGAAGCCTATAGCTATATGGCTTCCAGACTTGCCAATGCCGCAAGTATTGCATCAATAGACAGTGCCTCCAGAGATCAGTTGCTGGCAGATGCTACTGGCCGACTCATGCAGTCCAGCGGCGTCAATCTTGATGAAGAAGCTGCCAACCTGATGCTTTACCAGCAGACTTACAAAGCTGTAGCCCAGCTTATCCCGGCCATGAATGCCATCTTCGACACCCTGTTGCAGGCAGTGAGGTAAGGTTATGCGTATTGCTACGGGTTATACACAGATGACCAATACGCGACAGATTGTTGACAGTCAGGCAAGACTGGCGCTTACGCAACAGCAGATATCCAGCGGCCAGCGCATTATCAAGCCATCTGATGATGCCAGCAGTTTCAACAAAACAGTATCCATCGATCATATGGTCAATATGTTCGATAACTATCTGAAAAACATAGATCAGATGACGCCCAATCTGGCGCTGCAGGAATCAAGTTTCAGTTCAGCTACCGATGCCATGAACCGTGCGCGGGAACTCATGCTGGAAGCCAGTAACGGCTCCATGAATGCGGGAGACCGCAAAAAAATTGCCGCCGAAATGGCACAGATCCGCGACCAGATGATAGCTATTGGCAATACCCGCAATGCCGACGGCACCTACCTGTTTGCCGGGAGCCGGATTGACCAGCCTCCGTTCGTGAAAAATGCTGGAAATAACAGTTTCAGTTATCAGGGCAATAGTTTTATCAGGGCTCTTGATGTCAATCCTAACCGTCGTGTGGAAACCAATACGCCAGGCAACATGGCTTTTGGCACTGCCGATGACCCGGCCAGAGCCATCAATGCACTTGTCGCCGCTGTCGATAATCTGGAAAATCCGGTCGATGACAAGAAAGCAATGCTGGATGCCATAGGAATGATGGATACGGCTCTTGACAGCATCAGTGTGGCCACCACACGTATCGGAGCACTGCTTAACACGCTGGAAGCAGAAAAAAGTGTCCAGACCCAGTTTGTCACAGATATCAAGGCCGAACGTTCCGCTCTGGCTGACCTTGATTACCCCACAGCGATCAGCGAACTCAATCTCAGACAGACGGTACTGCAGGCGGCCATGCAAAGCGCAGTGAAAACACAGGGACTGAGCCTCTTCAATTACCTCTAAGCGGGTGAGTTTCGTTATAATGGTCATAATGCCATTCAGTCAGGCATTTCCTAAATCCAATAATACGAAGAGGGTATGACATTGTTACGCGCACTTGCACTCATGACGGCACTTCTGGTGCTGCCAGAGGTGGTCTGGGCTGAAGAAATTCAGAACCTTGGCCTCACCGGCACCCAACGCGGTCTTTACTGCGTACTGATTTTTATCATCTCCTACGCTTTTGTAATGACGGAGGAGTTTACCCACCTAAGAAAATCAAAGCCGGTCATTCTGGCAGCAGGCATCATCTGGGCGCATGTTGCCTGGCTGGCGCATACTGCGGGCGTATCCACAGAACAGGTTCATATGGCCTTCGAGCACGATCTGAAGGAATATGCCGAGCTGATGCTGTTCCTGCTGGTGGCCATGACCTACATCAATGCCATGGCAGAGCGTAATGTGTTTGAAGCCCTGCGTTCCTGGCTGGTCAGCCGCCGCTTTGGTTACAGAAAACTTTTCTGGATCACCGGCGTCATCACCTTCTTCCTGTCTTCTGTCGCTGACAATCTTACTTCCGCACTGCTGGTCGGTGCTGTGGTCATGGCGGTAGGTGCCAAGAACCCCAAATTTGTCGCGCTTGGCTACATTAATCTGGTGATCGCAGCCAATGCCGGTGGTGCCTTCAGTCCGTTTGGTGACATCACGACGCTGATGGTATGGCAGGCAGGCAAAGCCGAATTCTTTGACTTCTTTGAACTGTTTGTACCTTCAGTTGTAAACTTTGTTGTCCCAGCTGCATTCATGCACTTTGCCATTCCCAACGAAGTTCCCGAGTTTCCGGATGAAGAAGTCATCCAGATGAAACCAGGCGCTCTGGTCATCTGCGGACTTTTCGTGGTAACCATAGGACTGGCGGTCAGCTTCAAGCAGTTCCTGCACCTGCCGCCTTTCCTCGGCATGATGGTCGGCCTGTCCATCCTGATGTTCTTCGGCTATCGCCTGAAAATCACCCATGGTGACCAGAACGGTCCGAAGTTTGACATTTTCAACAATGTCCGTGATGCCGAATGGGACACACTGCTGTTCTTCTTTGGTGTTGTCTTCGCTGTGGGTGGCCTGGGCTACATTGGTTATCTGGAACTGGCATCTGCCGCCATGTATGACGGCATGGGCGCAACCACGGCCAATATCCTGATTGGTGTACTTTCTGCCATCGTCGATAACATCCCCGTCATGTTTGCGGTGCTGAACATGAACCCTGACATGGATCTGTATCAGTGGATGCTGGTCACGCTGACGGCAGGTGTGGGCGGTTCCATGCTGTCTGTGGGATCAGCTGCCGGCGTGGCCCTGATGGGTACTTCACGCGGTATGTATACTTTCTTCAGCCACTTGAAGTGGACACCAGTAGTGGCAGCGGGCTATGTGGCCAGTATCGTGACCCACTACCTGATCAACGGCTGATGTAAACACCAGCGCAGATCAGATCATAAAAAGCCCGCCCGCCCTGTTAAAGGCGGGCGGGCTTTCTTTTTGCCCTATGACTGAAGATTTCTCAGTGAGAACTTATGGTGCCGATTTCCTGACTGCCGGCCTGCTGCTGGCAGATGAAGATACTGCAGCAGCCTGTGGCTTAAGAATGGCAATACCTTTCAGCAGGTTCAGCGCCTCATTTAGCGGATAGTCCTGCAGCGCCAGCGCTTCTTCTTCATCCTCAGCGCCCTTCTCCTTATCTTTAGCTTTGGCCTTGGTATTGCTCAGATGATTGGCAAGATCAGCTTCCTTGATAGGGGCAAATTCTGATTTAGCGGCTGCCTCAATCTTGACCCTGGAAATAGGTACATCCGGAACAATGCCTTCCGCCTGAATGGAACGACCAGACGGTGTGTAGTAGCGGGCCGTAGTCAGTTTGACTGCACCACCATTACTGGTCGGCAGAATGGTCTGAACCGAGCCCTTACCAAAGGTCTTTTCACCCATGATAATGGCGCGTTTGTGATCCTGCAGGGCACCTGCCACAATTTCCGAGGCTGATGCAGATCCTGAATTGGTCAGTACCACCATAGGAGCGCCCGAGATAACATCGCCTGCCGTTGCATTGAAACGCATTTTCGAGTCTTCGACACGACCATCCGTGTAGACAATCAGGCCATTGTCAATGAAGGCATCACTGACAGCAACCGCCGCATTCAGCACACCACCAGGATTATTGCGAAGATCAAGCACCAGTCCTTTTACGGGGCCCTTCTGCTTGAGTTCATCAATGGCTTCGAGCATGTTTTCACCGGTTTTAGCCTGAAAACTGGTAATACGCACATAGGCATAACCATCTTCCAGCCAGCGAGATTTGATACTCTTTATCTTGATGATATCGCGGGTAATCTTGATCTTGAGCGGCTGCTCCAGCCCCTCACGCACGATCGTCAGCAGGATATCGCTACCAGGCTCGCCGCGCATCAGCTTGACGGCATCATTGAGGCTCATCCCCTTCACCGGTTTTTCATCCAGACGGATGATAAGATCTCCTGCCTTGATACCGGCAATGGAAGCTGGTGTATCGTCAATGGGTGCAATGACCTTGACGAAGCCATTTTCCATACCCACCTCAATGCCAAGCCCACCAAACTGTCCAGTGGTACCAACTTTCAGTTCATTATACTGGGCCTGATCCAGATAACTGGAATGCGGATCCAGCCCGGTCAGCATGCCACGTATGGCATCTTCCAGCAGTTTGGTATCGGGGACAGTTTCCACATAGTCCTGCCGGATCCTGCCATAAACCTCGGAAAAAGTTTTCAGGCCTTCATAAGGTATGGCCGGAGTCCCATCCGCATTCACGGCCGGGGTATGTGGCGCTGACTCCTGCCCCAGAGCAAGCGTCTGCCCGCCACAAAACAATGCGACCAACACCGCCCACCTGAGCGTCTGACGCGATCCTGTTTTCAGCATTTCCCATCCTGTGTGTTAACTGGCCTCAGGCCACATGTTTCAAGTCTACCCACCGGCCCTGACATCGTCAAATGACCGCAGGCAATCAATTTAGTTACACCACCCGGAAGGATCAAGTGGCTTGCCGTGATGACGGATGCCAAAATAAAGTCCTGGCTCCTCCCTGCCTCCACTGGCGCCCACTCTGGCAATAAGCTCCCCGGCTTTCACCTGATCGCCTTTATGCCTGCTGGCCTCCAGTGTAAAAGCGTACAGCGTCATATAGCCATCGCCATGATCTACGATGGTCAGTAAACCATATCCCTGCAACCAGTCAGCATAGGCAATCCTGCCCGCATGCACAGCTCTGACCTCCGTGCCCTCCGGGGCCGCAATCACGACACCATCCCACTGACTGCTCATTCTGGGTGCACCAAAACGCTCGACGATTTCTCCACTCACCGGCCAGGGCAACTGGTGGCGAGCCTCGCCAAAACCAGCCGCCCTGTGCTTTTCATGGTTGCGACCATTGACCACCGACTTGACGGAACTGAGCAGGGACTGCAGGCGATGCTCACTTTCCCGCAACTGGTGAATCTCGCTGTCTTTGCCGTGGCGCTCATGCTCTACCCTTGACAGTAGCGTGGATCTTTCACGTCTCAGCAGACGCAGTCGCTGCTGATCATCTGCAAGTGCTTCCTTCAACTCCTGCAGATGCCTGGTTTCTTCGTCTATTACCAGCAACTCTGCCGATATAGCCTGTAATT
>JBEBBU010000052.1:0-24441 GCA_041158225.1 Pseudomonadota bacterium
CGCGCAGACATTGAGGCCGGTCATTTTGAATGGTCAGTGGGCCTTGAAGATGTGCATATGAATATTGAGGCGCGCCTGACCCAGCGTATTGGAGAAGCTGGCAAGAAACTGCATACCGGCCGTTCGCGCAATGACCAGGTCGCTACGGATATCCGTCTTTATCTGCGTAGCGAGATTGACAAGATCGTGCAGGGTCTTGCCACATTGCAGCGTGTGCTGCTGGATCTTGCAGAACGTGAATATGACACCATCATGCCCGGATTTACCCATCTGCAGGTGGCGCAACCGATCACTTTCGGTCATCACCTCATGGCCTGGCACGATATGCTGGCACGCGATGAATCGAGAATGCAGGATTGCAGAAGGCGTCTGAATGTCATGCCTCTGGGAGCGGCTGCGCTGGCAGGATCAAGTTTTCCGCTGGATCGGGAGTACACGGCGGCCCTGCTCGGGTTTGAACGGCCAGCCAGCAATTCGCTGGATGCGGTAAGCGACCGTGATTTTGCCATCGAGTTTGCAGCAGCCTCCAGTGTGCTGCTGATGCACTTCTCGCGCTTTTCAGAAGAACTGGTGTTATGGGCTTCCGCTCAGTTTGGCTTTATTGATCTGCCGGATGCGTTCTGTACGGGATCTTCCATCATGCCCCAGAAAAAAAATCCTGATGTACCCGAACTGGTACGCGGTAAGTCGGGGAGGGTATTCGGGCATCTGATGGGGCTGTTGACGCTCATGAAAGGCCAGCCACTGGCCTATAACAAGGATAATCAGGAAGACAAGGAGCCAATCTTCGATACAGTCGATACGGTGAAAGACTGTCTCAGGGCTTTCATTGACATGATGCCTAATGTTAAGGCACGCAGGGCAGCCATGGAAGAATCTGCCCGCAAGGGCTTTGCGACGGCTACCGATCTCGCGGATTATCTGGTACGCCTCGGCGTGCCCTTCCGCGACGCGCATGAAATTGTCGGCAAGGCTGTGCGTCTCGGCGTGGAAACCCAGCGCGATCTTTCGGATCTGACCTTGCAGGAACTGCAGTCGTTTTCTCCATTGATCACTTCTGATGTCTATAGCGTACTGACCCTGCAGGGATCCGTGGCTGCCAGAAATCATGTGGGTGGCACTGCTCCGGAGCAGGTGCTTGCCGCCATCAGGCAGGCAAGAGCGTTGCGAATGTCATGATTTTGGCTTTCAGGTATTGACGGGAGCAGAATAGCCCCCTATAATGCACGGCTTCGGTCAAGCCGAAATTGGTGACCTTGTCAGCTCTTTCGGGGTATAGCGCAGTCTGGTAGCGCGTCTGCTTTGGGAGCAGAATGTCGGGGGTTCGAATCCCTCTACCCCGACCAGCTTTGCGCTTGTAGCTCAGCTGGATAGAGCATCGGCCTTCTAAGCCGAGGGTCGCAGGTTCGAGTCCTGCCAGGCGCGCCATTTATGATACAATGGTGGCCGTAGCTCAGTTGGTAGAGCCCCGGATTGTGATTCCGGTTGTCGTGGGTTCGAGCCCCATCGGTCACCCCACTGATATAGTGTTACCTGATTTACCGATTGCAACGATCGGGCCGTTAGCTCAGCTGGTAGAGCAGTGGACTCTTAATCCATCGGTCCAAGGTTCGAATCCTTGACGGCCCACCAATTCCGAAAAACCAGCCAGCGTGCTGGTTTTTTATTGCCTTTCCCCCGCTGAAGAAGCCAAGCCTTACGGTGTGATGCCAGCGGCAAACCGCTGCAAGCGCTCCCCTTCGGCTCGTGCCCCGGCCAGCAACTGACTCCAGTCGTCTGGCGGATGCCCGCTTTCCAGCATCTTGCGGAATACTCGGTAGGCGTCGTCGCTGCTCTCGTCATTGATCCACGCAAACACGATCACCTTGCTGGATGCGTGGTAACGAATGCATTGCCTTTCGGATTCATGCTACAAAAGTTCTCGGCCCACTGATTCCCAGTTCTGCAAGCTTGCCAGAATGGCCTATTCTCAGCCCTCTAGTGCTTCTCTTGCGGATATCCTCCCAGCCTGCAGGGCAGGGGTTACCGATGCTGCTACTGCCATAAACAGCACAATACCCAGCCAGTACAGCATACCTGCTACATTCATGTACTGGTCAAGGTGAACCTGTAGCAGCACGCTTCCCAGCGTTTCTGTCATGGGTTTGGCCAGCATCCAGGCCAGTGGCACACTGATGATCCATGCCAGGACAGCGTGACAGAGGGCTTCCACTACGACCATGCGGATAATGGCGCTTCCGGGGGTACCCAGACTGCGCAGGATGCCAATATCCCTGCGCCGCTGCAGCACCTGGACGGCCAGCGTTCCAGCAAGGCCGATACCACCTACAAGCAGCATCATGCCCGCAACCCCCTTGAATATCATGATGACAGCCTGGAACTGCCTTAGCGCATAAAGCCTGAGATGTTCGCGTCCTATGGTGTTAAAACTGTCCAGTGCGATACCCTTGTCTGCCAGTGATGCCTGCAGATGATCAATCAGACTATCCTCTGTCGTGGCATCCAGTGGTTGGGCGCTGGCCAGAAGCAGACTGGTGAGGCTGAGATCATCTGTATCGTTATCGATGGCCTTCTGGGGCGCATAGACTGCTTCCACGGCAATGGGCTGGGTGGTGATACTGCGATAGGTACCGATAATCTCCCATTCAGACCTGTTGTTGCCTGTGATGGCTTCCACCCTGTCTCCTGGAGCCAGTCCATGTATGGTCGCGGTGGTTTCATTGATGACCAGATGATGCTGTCCACTGTCAGCGCTATTGAACCAGCGTCCCGCACGTATGTCAGCTGTAAAAAGATGACCTCCCGCAGGTACTGCCATCAGTTGCAGGCCGAGGCGCCCTGTCGCATGCACCGGTAGTCCCGCATGCAGGATCTGCAGTGGATGACGCGCCCAGCCTTCGATGTCTATGGCGGCATCATGTTGCCTGATGATGGGCTGAAGTATGGCCATGGATTGGGGCTGACTGAAAGCCATTTTTACCTGATAGTGATGACTGGCCAGTTCATGATCCAGCGTACCTTCCAGCGCACTGACCAGATTGAGCAGGGTCATGAATCCGATACCTGACAGTACCAGTACACTCTGGGTCATCAGCATGCGGCTTCTGGCGCGGAAGCACTGGCTGAGTGCAGAAGCTTCCAGGGTTGGCAGCATGCGCGCACCTATGACATCAATCAGACGATCCAGATGATCGGGTTTGCTGTGATGCTCCTGCCCATGACTTCCCAGCGCTTCTGTCAACCGAACCCGAACGCCAGTCCAGATGGGGCCAACTGCTGCCAGTGCCGGCAGTATCAGTCCACATGCCATCATGCTGGCCAGCGCTACCGCGGAAAACCGGAAGGAACCTGCATCCATATTGAACAGGGCCAGTACCGCATCTGATGCAAGCCAGGCCGCGATGCCAGCCAGAGGAATGGCCATCAGTAGTGCCATCACCGCCATCAGTTCCACTTCTGCCAGATAGGTGAGGGTCAGTCGCAGAGTCGTCGTGCCAAGTGCTTTCAGGATACCGATCTGCCGGATCTGCCTGGCCATGTGAGCGCTGAGGATATTGAAGATCATTACACAGGCCAGTAGCATGGCGACTAAAGCCATGCCTTGCAGGATGATATGGATACCGGCCAGGTAGGGGCGTCCCCAGTGCTTTTCTGGATCCTGCACCATGACTGACCTGATGGTGGCATGATGCCCGCCCAGCCATGCATACAGAGAAGCCGTGATTTCATCCCTGTGTTCAAGCGTGAATGGGGGGGTATGCTGGATCAGTAACTGCCTGAGCGCAGCGCTGTCGAGCCCCCATGCATGCAGGGTTGCCCTGGAGGCAAACAATACCGCCTGTCCTCCCAGACGCGGTGGTTTGACCAGAGGATGACGCACCATACCGCCAATCGCTACGCTGTGAATGCCGCTCTCAGTGGCAATGTCGATGCGATCACCCATCTGGAGTCCGGTGAATGCAGCAGAAAGATTTTCAACTGCCAGACTGCTGTCATCGGGCCAGTGCCCCTGGATGAGCAGGCTAAGATCCATGGCCTGTTGCTCAGGTTCAGGCCGCACCATGAGCAGTCCCTGTTGCCATTGGCCATCCGGTTTCCTGAACCTGACAGCAGCCTGCTGCAGGCTATCGACAGCAGTGATGCCGGGAAGATGCCGTATTGCAGTGGCGCTGTCATCATCATGGTCGCCGCTGACCAGTACCTGCAGATGGGAAGGATGCGAAGCCAGATGCACCTGATCCATTCTTTCCAGCTGAAGACTGATCATGCCTGTGATGGTACCCAGCGTGAAAAGTCCAGTGGCTAGACTCATGATGGTCAGCCAGGTCTGCTGTCTGGCAAGCCAGAGATCACGCCAGATCTTATGCAGCAGGATGTTCAAACCTGTCATCCCGACATGCGTCATGCGTCAATCTGCCATTGAGTATCGTCACCTGTCTGCCGGCCGCGCTGGCCAGTGTTTCATTATGGGTGGCCATGATCAGCGTTCTGCCCTGACACTGCAGGGAACAGAACAGCTCAAATACGGCATCGGCAGTGGCAGCATCCAGATTGCCGGTGGGTTCATCGGCGACGATGAGAGGGGGATCATTGGCGATGGCTCTTGCCACAGCCGCCCGCTGCTGCTGGCCTCCTGAAACCTGACTGGGCAGCCGTCCGGCAGCATCGGCAAGTCCGACCGATGCCAGAAGATCCCGCGCGCGTGTCTTGCGCTGCTGTCTGGAGAGTGTTCCGGCCAGATCCATGGGCAGTATGACATTCTGTAGCAGGGTGAGCGTAGGCAGCAGATGGAAAAACTGGAAAACGATACCCACATGACAGCAGCGCCATGCGGTCAGTTGCGCCTGGCTCATCTGGTGCAGAGGAGACCCCATGACCCATACCTGACCTGAATCAGGCTGGTCTATGCCGCTGATCATGTTGAGCAGGGTTGATTTGCCATTACCTGACGGACCCACAACAGCCAGGAACTCGCCCTGTGAAATTCTCAGGTCAATGGATTTGAGTACAGCGCTGTCCGTCTGTTCATAATGCTTTTTAACCTGGATGAGTTCGATATGCGAAGACATTCAGGTCGCCAGATCAGCAAGGATGCGATCCCTGACCAGCTGGCCTGACAGCACCACCATGGGCATGCCTCCTCCCGGATTGACGCTGCCACCCACAAAATAGAGGTTGGACAGTTCCTGACTCCTGCGTGGCGCTTTGAGACCGAGGTTGAGCCAGCGGTCTGCGACGACGCCATAAATGGAACCACGATTTGAATAGTATTTCGACTGGATATCAAGGGGGGTCCAGGTGCTTTCACTGACAATATGATGACTGATCTGATCCAGTCCCATGCGTTCGAGTTTTTCCAGAACCCTTGTCCTGAGTGCCTGATAGTCAGCATCTGTCAGTCTTGCCGGATCTTCGAGGTGGGGTATATGCGGCAGTACCTTGATGACTTCACAGCCTTCGGGAGCCTGTGCCGGATCAGTCTTGCATGGGGCAACGACATAAAGCGTGGGATCTTCAGACAGTTCACCACTACTGAAAACAGCCCTGAAATGTTCTTCCGGTTTGTCAGAATAGAAAAAATTATGGTGCGCCAATTGCGGATAGGTCCGGTTGATGCCCAGGTGCAACACCAGACCTGAACAACTCGGTGCAAAGCGTTGCATGCGCTGCACTTCATGGTCGGTGTTACCCAATAGCCGCTGCATGGCTGGGATCACTTCCATGTTGGAAATGACAATATCAACGGACAATACTTCACCATCCGCCAGCGTGACTGATGTGGCGCGCCCATTGACTTTATCTATCCGCGCGACTTCGCTGTTGAGCCTGATGCTGACACCCAATTCCTGGGCGAGCTGTTGCAGCGCCTCGGCCAGACCGTACATGCCGCCCCTGACATACCAGAGGCCATACTGATACTGGATGTAGGGCAGCAGATTCATCAGTGCAGGGGCACGATAGGGAGATGATCCAACATATTTGATGAAATAGTTCAGGATATCCACCAGTTTGGGGTGGTGGATGAAACGCCTGACGCCCTGATCCATGCTTCTCAGCACATCAAAACGGCAACTGCGTACCAGACCATAGTACTTCAGCAGTGCACCAAGGCTTTCAATGCCATGCCTGAAATAACCGTCTTCGGTTTCCTGTCCCAGCCTTTTGGCATAGGCCATGAACTGCATGAAATCTGTATAGGCTTCGGGGTGTAGCTGATCCAGCTGTGCTTTCTGGCGCACTGGATCCTCGCACAGGTCAATGACCGTGCCATCTTCAAAGAAATTGCGCCAGTGGGGATCTACTTTCTCAATGGTGACATAATCCGACATCCTGCGGCCAGTTCGGGTGAACAGCGCTTCGAATATATGCGGCATGGTCAGGATGGAGGGCCCCAGATCGAAGGTGAAGCCATCCTGCTGCAATACATTCAGCTTGCCTCCCAGGCGTTCGTTCTTTTCAACGATCTCCACCTGAAAGCCTTCTGATGCCATTGAAATGGCGGCAGAAAGCCCCCCCAGTCCCCCACCAATGACGATTACTTTCTCGCGTCGCTGCTGCATGACAGCCTCCTTAACGGATACGGATCCAACTGCTGATATTCTGGAAAAACTGCCGGTAACTGAATGAGGCGTATGCCATCAGTGAGCGGACAGCGCTAAAGTTGCGTAGCAGACGTATGGGCAGGCAGGAAGCACCGTGACAGAAGTCAAGAAACCCTCTGAATACCGCATAGGAATCTGGTGGATAGGGGAACCAGTTGGGTTCTGTGACGCATGGATTACGACTGATCAGGCCTGATACGCTCTGGCTGAATGCCAGCAGGCCTTCAGCGCCATGGTAGCGGCCAAAACCACTCTGCTTGACGCCGCCAAAGGGCAGCGCCGGGTGCCCCACATTCTTCAGTACATCATTGATGGCCCAGTTGCCGGTTTCAAGCGTATGGGCTATGGCCAGAGCCCTCGATTCGTCACGACTCCAGATGGACGCATTCAGTCCAAGGTAACTGTCATTGGCCAGCCTTACTGCATCTGCATCGCTCTCGAATGGCATGACTGGCAGCACTGGTCCAAAACTTTCCTCACGCATGATGCGCATGTCATGATTGACATGCCATAAGAGGACAGGGGAGACTTTGTGTCCCATACGCTCCATTGGCCCAGAGGCCATGGCACCTTGGGCAAGGGCATCCTGATACTGGCTTTCCAGTATGGCAAACTGGGCCAGCGAGGTCATGATGCCCATATCGCCACCGTCTTTGCCGTGTCCAACCCTGATGGTATCAAGGTTCTGCTGCAGCATGGCAAGAAAACGCTGATAAATGCTGTGATGGACATACAGCCTTTCTACCGAGACGCAGACCTGACCACTGTTGCAGAACGCACCATACAGCGCAGCCCGGCAGGCTCGTTCCAGATCAGCATCTTCCAGCACGATCATGGCATCCTTGCCGCCAAGTTCCAGCATGACCGGAATAGGGTGTTGCGCTGCTCTTGCCATCACTGCCCGTCCACCTGCAAGACCGCCAGTAAAAAAGACCAGATCCGGGCCAGCATCGACCAGCTGTTCTCCCTGTACGGGACCACCCGTCACGCACTGCACCAGATTTTCCGGCAGATCAAGTTCCGCCATAAGCGACATGATCTGTCCCGTAACCGGCATGCACAGCTCGGAAGGTTTAAGCATGACCGCATTGCCTGCATGCAGCGCTGTGAGCATGGGTATCAGACTGAGCTGAAATGGGAAGTTCCAGGGGGCAATAACGGCAACCACGCCGTATGGCCGGTAACAGATGCTGGCGGTCGCCGCGGGGAAGCGTAGTGGCGAAGTGGCGACTGGTTTTTCCCTGAGAATGCTTGCGGCATGCTGCTGGTAGTAGGCCGCCATGTCCAGAACAGGATATATTTCACTCAGCAGGGCTTCGGTTTTGACTTTGCCACAGGTCTCCACCAGACAGTCGCAGAGCTCATCCACCCTTCGCATGATGGCCGCTTTCAGCGGAGCCAGCTTTCTGCTGCGTTCTTCTGGTGTGAGTGCAGACCAGCTTCTGGCGGCGCTGCGTCCCTCACTTACCATGTCTGCAATCCTGCTCGGGTCCGTGACCGGATAATCCCCCAGCCAGCGGCCATCGACAGGTGATTGAACCCTGATGGCATCTGACATCAGCGCTTCAGCCACGGCATGGTGGTTTTTTTCAGGGCCAGTCCATACTTGCTGGCGATAAGTCCGGCTGAGATGCGGGCTGATTCATAAATGGTAGGTAGTCCACTGCCCGGATGGGTACCGCCCCCCACCAGATAGCAGTGATCCAGCTCTTCAAAGCGGTTGTGGGGACGCCAGTGCAGCATCTGGCGGAAAGAATGCGCCAGACTGAAGGTCGCACCCTTGAACAGATATTCCTGCTGTTGCCAGTCTTGCGGTGTGATGATCTTTTCGCATTCGATATGCTGGCGGATGTCATCCAGCCCAAGTCTGGCACTGAGTGCATCCATGACCTGTTCCCTGACCTTGGCACAAAGTGCTGGCCAATCCAGCTGGCTGTCATTGTTGGGCATGGGGACCAGCACATAAAGCGTGGATTTTCCTTCCGGGGCAAGGCCTGGATCCGAGGCGCTGGCATTCTGCACATAGAAGGAAAAATCGTCACTCAGCTTCTTTTCGCTGAAAATCTCCCGGATGTTTCTGCGATAGTCGCCAGCAAAGACAATGGTATGGTGTGGCAGGTCATAGATCTTGTCGACCCCCAGATAGAGCATCATGGTCGAACAGGAGTACTGTAGTTTATCCAGTTTGTCCGGCGTGTATTTGCTGAGTTGCCCTGGCTTGAGCAGATGCTGCATGGCATGGGCAAAGTCCGCATTGATCACGACTTCATCCGCCATGATTTTCTGGCCATCCTCCAGGATGACGCCCTTCACGGTACGGCCATCAACATCCAGTGCGGCCACTTTGCTGCCATAGTGGATAACGCCTCCATTTTCCTCGATGATCTGTGCCATCGCCGCAGAAATGCGATTCAATCCACCCATGACATGGTAAATGCCGTATTCATGTTCCAGATAGGAGAGCATGGTGAACAGGGCCGGGCATTCCCACGGTGACATGCCAAGATATTTGGACTGGAAACAGAAGGCAAGGCGCATTTTTTCGCTGCGGAAATAACGGCCGAGACTGGAAAACAGGTTTTTCGGAAAAGAAAGCCAGGGTACTGCCTTGAGGACACTGAAAGAAAGCAGGGCACCTGCCTTGCTGTATTCCCTTTGCATGCAGGGATAGAGTGCATTGAAGCGTTTTCTTTCCTGCACGAGAAACTGCTCATAACCTTCTGCGCCCTCATCGAAGACGCTCTCAAGTTCGCGGCGCATGTTCTCCCGGTCTGAGTAGATATTGATGGTCCGGTCGTCATAGCGCAGCTGATACATCGGGGAGAGCGGCAGGAAGGTCAGGTAGTCTTCGCTGCGGCGGTTACAGAGCGTGAACATTTCATCCAGCACGCCTTTCAGCAGCAGGAAAGTTGGCCCGGTATCAAAAGTGAAACCCTGCATGCGAATGGGGCGATTACGGCCGCCGGGTTCGGCATGGGCGTCATGGATGGAGACTCTGAATCCAAGCTGGCTGAGCAGCATACCGGCGCATAGCCCACCCGGGCCTGCGCCTATGATCACGATATGTTTTGCTGGGGTCATGTCTTGCAATAAAGGTTCAAAAAAACAGATGTCGATCCGCAATGTAACATCTTATTGCGAGTCATGAGCAAAAAGATGACCAGATGCTGGAGATGGTGATCATGCGCAGCCGATAGCATCGCCTGTGCTAAAGATAGAGCCGTATGCGCCTATCCGCCCGCCTGTTGGCGGTAAAAGTGGATGGGCTGTTCTGGTACTGCGTTGAGGATTTCCCTCCTTATTTTGCCAACAACGTGCATTTCGCAGGCCTTGCAGTCAAAGGTCAGGGTCAGCTTGTCCTTGCCGTTGATGAGTTGCAGGGGTTCAGCCTTGATGGTGCCCTGTACGCCGGTAACACCCTTGGTCTGCTTGGGACAGAGGGAAAGTGAATAGCGTACACAGTGGCGGGTGATCATCAGGCTGACTTCATCCACGGCCTCATGGCTCTCATAGGCAGCCTCAACCACTTTGACACCGTGCTTCAGGTAAAAGCGCTGGGCTTCATGGTTATAGACGTTGGCCAGATAGCTGAGGCTGTCGCCAGGGTAGGGGACTGGCGGTTCAACCGCCGCAGCGCGGGGCAGGCGCGACCAGGCGGCCAGGCGCTCCTGTTCCAGAGCGGTGATGCCATCCCTGCGCAGTGCGTTGAGCACGGAGGCTGGCCAGAAGGCAGGACGATCTTTTTCCAGAGGCTGGATGATAATATCCATGGCGGTAAACAGGGTGTTACCCAGCTTGCCCAGTGCTTCGTGTATGGAAACTCTGGCGCGTTCGGCATCGCGCGCACTCTGGCGTTCATGTTCGCGCTCAATGTAAACGCTGTGACCATCCTCATCCACCAGCTGCAAGGCGAGGCCATCCGGTATTTCGATCAGGGTCAGCGTCACCCCGATACGGCGCTCAGCGGTCTGGTCACTGTCCATCAGCCGTTCCCAGGCCATATCCCGGCTGCGTGACAGGGCGGTGCCCTTACGGAAATCCCTGAATCCGGCGATGGCATCGTTAGGATAGGCCTGCCAGCGACCATCCCCCATGGATTTGGCCACATTGACCCGGAACCCCTGCAGTCCATGCTGCAGGTCAAAATAGGTGACGGTATCACCGTTATGCAGCGCATCGCCGGCTTCATGCAGCATCAGTTCAAAATGGTCGGCATGGACTTTCTCGACCCAGCCTAGCGGTAGTCCTGCATGCTGGGGGGTATCAAAAGCCCCCATGTCCTGGACACGGCCATTGACGAAGTATTCGGTGCTGCCACGGTTGTAGCTGCGTTTGGGATCAGGGCTGAAGAACAGCTGTGTGCTGCCGCTGGAAGCGCGCTGCAGATGTGGATGTTCCAGCAGGATGCCGTCCAGCAGCTGGCGGTAATGGCTGGTGATGTTTTTGACATATGCCAGATCCTTGTAGCGTCCCTCAATCTTGAAACTGCGCACACCAGCATCAATCAGTGCCTGCATATTGGCGCTCTGGTCATTGTCCTTGACCGAGAGTACATGCTTCTGGTGCGCCACAATCCGTCCCTGGCTGTCGAGTACTTCATAGGGCAGGCGGCAGGCCTGGGAGCAGTCGCCACGATTCGCGCTTCTACCGGTCTGGGCATGGCTGATGTAACACTGTCCACTGTAAGCCACACAGAGCGCGCCATGAATGAAAAACTCGACGACAGCGCGGTCGAGCACCGCTGCGACAGACTGGATCTGTTCCAGGGTCAGTTCACGTGCCAGTACGATCTGCGAAAAGCCTACGTCCTGCAGGAAACGCGCCTTTTCCGGGGTGCGGATATCACACTGCGTACTGGCATGCAGCTGGATCGGCGGCAGATCCAGCATGGTCATGGCCATATCCTGTACGATCAGCGCATCAGCACCGGCGGCATAAACCTGCCAGGCCATATCGCGTGCGGCCTCAAGTTCATCATCCCTGAGGATGGTATTGAGGGTGATGAATACCCGTGCATGATAACGGTGGGCATGCCGGATCAGGCGTTCGATGTCTCTGATGTCGTTACCGGCATTGTGTCGGGCACCGAAATCAGGTCCTCCGATGTAGATGGCATCAGCGCCATGATTGACGGCGGCAATGCCGATATCGGCGGTTTTGGCAGGAGCCAGCAGTTCCAGATGTGGGGAAGATACAGTATGCAAGGTAGGGGATCATCAGGTCGGTAGTGGTCGTCCGATAGTAAGGGAAATCAGCGGGGCAGACCATCCCTTATGCTGACATGATGACGACATTTAACTTTACAGTCTGGTTTTGTACCAGCTGGCCAGGCTTTCATCCTCAAGCGCGTAATCGCCATAGGCGGCGCGCCACACTAATCCCGCTTATGGCAACTTATGGCGAGAATTATAACTTATGCTTCGCGGTATAAGTTGGCATAAGTCATGATGTCAGGTACCGCAGAACGTGCGGTAGCCGGGGTTGGGGGCTGGTGGGTCAATGTATGCCTGGGGGCGCTCGCAGTCGGCATAGGGCGTAGCCAGTACCGCCATCAGGCTTTGCAGGGGCTGAAGATCACCATGATCGGCAGCTGAGGCGAGTGCATGTTCGACCAGATGATTGCGCGGAATGACCGCGGGATTATGCTGGTTCATCCGTTGTCGAACTGCGGCTTCATCCCCAGCCTCTCTCTGGAGACGCTGGTGCCAGCGCGTGATCCAGGCCTGCCATGCAGCCGGAACGGCGGTCTGTGACATCGAAGGCAGCAGTGCTGACAGTGTCCTGAAACTGTGGGTAAAATCGGCCTGCCCCTCCTGCAGCAGTGACAGAAAATCTTCTGCCAGTGCCCTGTCTCCAGTTTCTTCATGGCATAACCCGAGCTTACCGCGCATCTTCTGCAACCAGGCATTCTGATAGCGCTCAGGAAAGGTGTGCAGCAGCTGTGCGGTGCGCTCAAAGCCTGATGCCTCTCCCTGTCTGTCGGTCAAGGGTGCAAGCACCTCAGCCAGGCGTGCAAGATTCCACCAGGCGATCTGTGGCTGGTTACCGTAGGCATAACGTCCACCATGATCAATCGAGCTGAATACGGTCTGCGCATCGTAGTGATTCATGAAGGCACAGGGGCCATAGTCAATGGTTTCGCCGCTCAGGGTCATGTTATCGGTATTCATGACGCCGTGAATGAAACCCACCTGCATCCAGCTGGCCAGAAGGTCAGCCTGTCTCTGCATCACCGCTGCCAGCAGTGCTAGATAGGGCTCGGCCTGCTCCTTCAGTTCGGGGTAGTGGCGCTGAATCGTGTAGTCAGCCATGGCTTTGGCAGCATCAGTGCCTCCCACATGGGCTGCGTACTGAAAGGTGCCGATGCGGATGTGACTGGAGGCAACACGGGTGAGTATGGCACCGGGAAGCAGTCTTTCCCTTATGACAGGATCTCCGCTGGCGATCACGGCAAGGCTGCGTGTCGTCGGAATGCCCAAGGCATGCATGGCTTCGCTGATGATGTATTCTCTCAGCATTGGCGCCAGCGCGGCGCGCCCATCGCCACGGCGGGAGTAGGGTGTTACCCCTGAGCCCTTGAGATGAATATCAACCAGCGTACCAGCAGGCGTACGCTGTTCACCCAGCAGATGGGCGCGCCCGTCACCTAACAGGTTGAAGTGCCCGAACTGGTGACCTGCATAGGCCATGGCAACAGGCGTGGATCCTGGAGGCAGGGCATTACCTGATAACACTTCCGGTGTCTGCAGCAGTGCCTCAGCATCCAGTCCAAGTGCCAGCGCCAGCGACTGGTTCAACAGCACCCATTGCGGATGGCTGACGGGTTCAGGATGGCAGGTGCTATGGAAAATCGCCGGCAACTGCTGGTAGCTGTGTTCAAGGCACCAGCCGGTGTCGGTCTGGCTGTCATGTTGACTGTTCATGGCGGCTTGCTGTCAGTATCCTGTTCAAATTCAGAGGTTGTGATTACATGGATAACCCATAGCCGCTGCCTTGCGTGGAATCTGCTTCAGGACGGCACCATTTAAGGTTAACATCATATGGCTGATGAATATGTTAACCGTCCATGATGACAGGAGCCATGTATGCAAACCATCCGTGTTGAATCCGCTGTTGACGACTCGCGTCTTTTGCAGTTGGGCGTGAAAACCTGGCCTGTCTGGCAGAAAGAGGTTTCCGAATTTCCCTGGCAGTACAACGCGACTGAAGTCGCTTATGTGCTGGAAGGCAAGGTAACCGTTGTACCGGATCAGGGAGAGGCCGTGAGCTTTGCTGCCGGCGATCTGGTCACATTTCCCGCTGGCCTTCAATGTGTCTGGCAAATACATAGTCCCCTGCGCAAACATTACAGCTTTGATTTTCCAGATGGCGTCTGAAGCCACTGGATGCCTTACCAGAGGAAAGCATCATGAGCGGCGCTGAAATCAGGGAAGAAGCGGAAGCCTTTCAGCAGACCTTTGCGTCGCTGATGCTGGGGTCATGCTCAGTGGACGGACAGCCCCATGTCAGTTATGCGCCTTATGTGCGTGATCTGGAAGGTGCATTTTATGTCTATATCAGTGAACTGGCCCAGCATACAGGCCATCTGCAGGCCAATCCCAGAGCCAGCATCATGCTGATTGCAGATGAAGCAGCCACCGAGAATATGCATGCCCGCAAGCGGGTGACCTGGCAGTGCCGTGCAGAGGAAATCCAGCGCGGGGATGCCGTGTTTCCAGTCATCATGGATCAGATGCAGGAAGTACATGGTGATGTGATGCAGATGCTACGCCAGCTGGAAGACTTTCATCTGTTCCGCCTGATACCTGAAGATGGACGTTATGTCAGAGGCTTCGCCCAGGCTTATCGACTTGAAGGTATTCAGGGCCAGCCAGCAACGCCTGTGCGTGATCGCGGCCATGGACGCAGTGAATCAGGATCTTGAGCGCTGTCCGTATTCATATTGGCTTGCGTACGCGCCAGCATGAAGAGGCGCCTGCTGTCGGGCAGGTGGATATGCTGGACCATGAAGAACGCCAGCGGCTGGATCGGATGCATGATCCTGATGCCCGATGGTCCTACCAGTCCGCGCATGTCCTGCTAAGGCAGATGCTGGAAACGCATTACCGTCAACCTGCGGCATCCTGGCGTTTTACCCGTGGCATGCACGGCAAGCCGCAAATTGATCCGTTCGAAACCGTGGTGATGCCAGCCTTCAGTCTGAGTCATACCCGACATGCTGTAGCCTGCGCCCTGACGGGTTCGGCAGAAGATTCACACCCTGTTGCCGGTTTACAGCTGGGTATTGATGTGGAATCTCTGGACAGGAAAGCAGACGCACTGCGACTGGCCAGACGATTCTGCGCTAATGAGGAATACGCCTGGCTTTCCGGTCTGCCAGTTGCACAACAGAGTGCTGCTTTTCTGCGCTTGTGGACACTGAAGGAAGCTGTCTCCAAGGCCACGGGCCTTGGCCTGCAGGCAGGTTTCCAGGATTTTGTCTGCATACCGGACACGATGACGGTCACTTTTGCACCGGAATCCGCATTCAGGAACCTGCACTGGTATCTGTATACCATGGTGCTGGATGAACGCCATTGCGTATCACTGGCCGCATGCGCATGCGATGCGATACAACCACTTTGGCTGTCCAACACCGCCTGTTGCTCAGTGCAGGCGTTTCTTCCCGCCTGAGGAAGGCTCAGGCACGCCGGTTTCCAGCATGGATTTTCCTGCTGATGGCAACAGCGGGGCAGGGGCTGTCAGCCATCCGGCCTGTTCGCTCATCTTGCGCAGCAACAGGCAGAACTGGTAGACAGTTGCCGATGGCAGGTTCAGGGTCAGCGTCTGTTTGTTGATCAGGTCAAAGGCAAGGGAATCATTTTTTTCTCCCTGCGTCATACGGAAACCAATCACCAGTACCGGGTTCATGCCCATGGGATGATGCCTGCCCAGTTCATAAGGTGCACTGAACTCGGTCTGCATGGCGATAGCTTCCTTGCGGAACTCGGCCACTTCCCGCGATGGCGCAGGCGCAGGTGCCGCCTGGGTTGTCCGCGTCTGGGTATCCGCCGGCAGGGTGGCCAGCTGGGTGGTGGCAATATTTTCCAGCGCAGTCACAGCATTCAGCATGACCCGGCGGGTGAACCACAACAGATATTCATGATCATCAGCGGTATTGAAGCGGACAACGACACGGTCTTCGGTGGGAGAATAATGGCCGTTAAACTGTTTGATAGACATCCTGAATCCGGAAAAGACAGAAAACTTAAGCCATTCTAGCATTTACCTCAAGGCAAACGCTCAGGTTATACTGCAGGTCATGGTGTGAATGACGGTGAATAATGCATGGACATGATGGCAGTGCTTGCTTCCTGGCATGAGGAAATGACGGTTATCCGGCGCGACCTGCACGCCAACCCCGAGCTTTCTTTCGATGAATACCAGACTGCGGAAAAGGTAGCCGCCAGGCTGGAGTCATGGGGACTTGAGGTGCAGCGCGGCCTTGGCGGAACCGGTGTTGTCGGTATCCTGAAAAAAGGCAGCAGCCAGCATGCCATCGGTCTGCGGGCTGATATGGACGCCTTGCCGATGCAGGAAATGAATACCTTTGCGCATGCAAGCCAGCATGATGGAAAAATGCATGCCTGTGGGCACGATGGTCATACCGCCATGCTGCTCTGTGCCGCACGTTATCTGGCCAGTCATGCCGATTTTGATGGTACGGTCTACTTCGTGTTCCAGCCCGCCGAGGAATTCGGTGCCGGTGCCAGGCAGATGATGGAGGATGGCCTGCTGACGCGTTTTCCCATGCAGGCCATCTTTGGCCTGCATAACTGGCCTGCACTTGAGGAAGGATCCTTTGGTGTGACGTCGGGTCCCATCATGGCCTCCAGCAACCAGTTCCATGTTGCTATCCGTGGACGTGGCGCCCATGGCGCTATGCCGCATGAAGGTGTTGATCCCGTCATGGCCGCCGTGCAGATAGCGCAGATGTTCCAGACCATCATCACGCAGAACCGTGACCCCCTTGAGGCTGCCGTGATCAGCGTGACCCAGATCCATGCCGGTACCGCAGACAACGTCATTCCGGAAGATGCCATCCTGCGTGGCACCGTACGCACTTTCTCACTCGAAGCCCTGGATCTGGTCGAAACCCGTATGCGGGAGATCGTGGAGATGGCGGCTGCGGCCATGGGATGCAGTGGCGAACTGACTTTTACCCGCAACTACCCGCCAACCATCAATCATGAAACAGCTACGGCATTCTGCGCTGGTGTCATGCAGGCGCTGGTAGGAGAAAGCCGTGTCAATGCACGGGTTAGGCCCACCATGGGTGCAGAAGACTTTGCTTTTTACCTGCAGGCCATACCCGGCTGCTATGTCTGGCTGGGTAACGGATCAGGCGACCACCGTCTGCCCGGGCATGGCGAGGCGCCATGTCTGTTACATAATGGCGCCTATGATTTCAACGATGCCATTCTGCCACTGGGCGCTGCCTACTGGATTACCCTGGTGCAACACTGGTTCACAAATCCCCATCAAAATAGTGCATGGCGCCTATGAGGGGTGTTTTGGCATTCAGGGCCAGCCTGACAGGTATGCGGGCAAGCATGGATTCAAACCGCCCCTTGGCTCTGAAATGCCCCATGAAATCATGGAGCTCGAGTGCGGAGCGTATTTTGGGTCCAATACCGCCACCAATATAGACACCGCCACGCGCCAGCGATTTCAGGGCGAGATTGCCAGCCTCAGCCGCATAGATGACGACAAACAGACGCATGGCCTCGACACAGACTGGATCTTCCCCTGTCGCACCCAGTCTTGAGATGAGCGCATTGCGGTCAGTAGCGCCAGGCTGCTGCTTTTCCGGAATGGCAGGGCAGGCGGGCCCAAAACCCCTATCCACCAGAAAATCATACAGTGCGGAGAAGCCTGCCCCCGACAGGATGCGCTCATAACTGACATGCCGGCCAAACTTTTCCCGAAGGTAAACCAGCAGTTCATCCTGACGGCTGCTCTGGGGCGCAAAGTCACCGTGTCCACCCTCGGTAGCCATGGCATGGTGTCTCGAGCCATCCCAGTAAAGGATGGCTTCACCAAGACCAGTACCTGCAGCAATGACGGCGCGATGGCCTTCGGTGCTGACAGCTTCGGGATTCAGATCCACGAACTCGTCATGCTCAAGGTGCAGCATGCCCAGTGCCATGGCTTCAAGATCATTTAACAGCCTGACATGACGGGTCTTGTAGCCGCTGGCCAGTTGCATGCTGTCAATGATCCAGGGCAGGTTGGTGGTCTGGCAGCGCCCGTCCACTACGGGGCCGGCCACCCCCAGACAGATGCGTTCAGGCGAAGGCAGATCAGTAAGAAACAGGTCAAGGATTTCCTGAAAATCATCATAGTCTGCACTCGGAAAGGTCATTTCCCTGAGCGTAGTCTTCTGGTGGTCTTCCGTAGCCATAAAAGCCAGTGTGGTTTTGGTACCACCAATATCGCCAGCAAGTATCATGTCGACCTCAAGGTTTTTCCGGGTTCAGCAGAAAGATAAGCGCATCACGCACAGCATTGGCGACTGCGTGTGGCGGGCTTTGATAGAATGACTGCCAGGCCAGCGATACGCACTCATCGTAATGCTCGCGCCAGGCTGGATGGCTGTTCAGCCAGTGTATCCTGACAGCATGGCCGATGAGTACATCAGTCACCAGCGTATCATCGATATGGACCTCCGGATTATCACGCAGAATAAGGCTGAGTGCCCTGAGTGTTTCCACGCTGAGCTGCCGGTAAACAGGTGCCTGGATCTTGTTCATGATATGGTTGATATGCAGACGGAAAGCCTGCTCCCCAGCTGTCATGCGCGCCAGCAGGGCCTGACTGTCAATATGGCGCTTGCTATTGTATTTCTCCCCGATCATCAGACCCTTGCAGTGATGTAGCAGGACCCAGATGCCGTGGTAAAAGCCTTCGCCTTCCCGGCCCACGCTGCCCTGGCGTTCACGCCAGTCATACCAGTCATCTGCGCCGCCAAAATCGGGCGGATCCATGGCCTCGGTAAAGCGCGTACTCGAAAGCTGTCCCTGCCCACTTTCATAATGCAGGGTTTCCAGCTGTTCCAGATCCGCCTCACTCCGGCTGTAATCCTGGAGGGTAAGCCTCAGCTGTTCCAGCAGGCGATGAGGCGCCAGGGCAAGGATATCCGTGAATGCCTGGTGCATGGAGGTATTGCCCAGCCGTTTCTGTCGGGCAACCAGGAGCTGCAGGATATGACCGACCCGAATGGTGTGCATGTCAGCAAACAGGGCAGGGTTCTGCTTGATCAGCATGCCCAGATAGATGATGATTTCCTGCACGATGATCTGCTGGCTGATGTCATCAGGGTTGAAGTTACGGATGGCGGCCAGTATCTCCGTGGAATCGGCAGGGCGGCGCAGGGTGGCTTTATTGCTGTAGGCACGTCCCACGGTCAGGCCGTGATGATGCACGGTAATATCCGTGACGGCCTGCTCCAGATTGATATCATATTTGCCCAGAAGCCCTGCGCAGCGCCTGACAATGTACCAGCATCCGGCGTTGCCTGCGCACAGATACATGTCTTCCAGCAGCGCAGCTAGCGTGGCTGCCTCACTCTGGCGGGCATCCACTATCTCCAGACCGGCATGATGGCGCGCAAGCAGCAGCGAAAGGATTTCAAGCTGGACGTAAGGATTCCGTGCCGCAAACAGACGGTTCATCAGATCCGTATCCCCGTCATTTTCCAGTTCTGTCAGCGTCCATGATTCGGGGGGCTGCTGCAGGAAGTCGGCAGCAGGTAGCAGGCCAGCCTGCAGTAGATACTCCTCTACAGCTTCCCCCGGATATCCGGCTGCTGCATGCGGGGAAGTTACCCTCTTTTTCTGCACGTCCCGCAGAATGTCAGCCAGATGGCTGGTATGGAGTGGAATATCACCCACCCGGCCAGATTTGAGCGCCTCCAGAAAGTCCATGATCAGTGCTGAATCCTGGCCTTCCAGCATGGATTCCCGGATATCGAACAGCAGCAGCGGCGCGCCTTCCTCGTCCCAGTGGCGATGGATATAGGCAAGTTCGGTACGCAGACGTTCGATCAGCAGAGTATGATCCATACTGATATAGAAGCCTTTCTGGTTCATGAACTGTGGCCAGAACAGCAACGCTTCATCGTCCGTCTGGTAACAGCACGAAGTGGCCAGGGTTCTCAGCTGGCGTAGCGGTCGCCCGGTAAGCCCCATCTTTTCGTTCAGTCCAGTCTGGTAGTAGATGCCGGCCAGTTCACTGGCATCCAGAATCCTGACGGGCGCTATGGATTCACGGGTCTGGGCAGGTATGCCGTGCGTCTGCAGCAGATACTTGACATGGTCGTTCTCGGCGATGAGAACCACATGCAGGTGTTTATCGCCTGATTTCAGGGATTTGACTGAACGGCCAATCGGGTCGATATCCTGCAGGGAGATAAAGCCATCATCGATGAGACAGGCCAGTAGATACAGGCTTTGTGCCCATACCAGTGGGATATTTTCATTAGGCAGGCGTATCTGGCTATGGGGGATCTGCCGCTCCGCCTCTATCCGATCATCTGGCACAAAATAAAGTTCGGGTAGCAGTGCCTCGCCATCCAGCTGCACGCACAGCTGCGCCAACCGCTGTCTGTAGTGAACCGCAGCATCCGTGTCGCCCGCAAATAGTGCGTTGAGCAGTCGGTAGCAGAAAAAGAGCGGCCATTCGCACTCGATATCCCTGAACTGCTGCAATTCCTCATCTTCGTAATGCAGCCGCCCATGATCTTCCAGTACCGTCTGATGGCCATCCAGCAGGAAGCGCCTGCATCCGTAAAGTCCTTCCAGCTTTTCACCGATCAGTGCTTCTGTACGCGCTTTCAGTTGTGGACTGTCCACCGCAAAAGCCGGATAACCGGTAACGCTCAGTACAGCCGCATCGACTTCCTTGGACAGTGATTCGCGCGGCAGCAGCGATTCCAGACTGATACGGGTACGGGCAATATCATCGGGTATGACATGAATGGTGGCTGTCTGGTCTTCAGGGATGCCAAACAGGTTGAATCCTGCCATGGCCTCCAGGGCTGCCTTGGCCATGCCGATGGAACTGGCATTAAGTTCGGCGATGCCATGGTTCATCTTGTGGCCGCGTTCCCAGATACCAAAATCTGGTGTGCGATAGGTTCTACTGATGTAGTGCACCAGATTCTGGATAAAGCTGACTTCATCCAGGGTAAAGATGATGCGCAGCCCTGATGCGGTCATCTGCGCCAGCATCAGCAGATATAATGATGTGGCATCCAGTTGCAGGTGCCCCCACTCGGCATCTCCCACCACGGTTTCACCTGTATGGGTATTGTATTTGGCATGGAGCGCGTCCAGTGGTGACTGGGTGTGCTTGAAACGTTCGACCTTGTCTGCCTGCCGCATCATGGCAAACATCAGACCGCGCATCAGTTTGACGACACTCTGCTCCAGAACATGGCTTCGTGCCGGCGTATGCCCTTCACGGCGGTAAGCCAGCGCCAGTCCCCAGACGGCCAGAATACTGTAGACATTGTCCCTGACCCAGGCGTCGTTATAGTCACCATGCTTGGTCACGGCTGTACTGGCTGGCAACAGACCGCTCAGCCAGTCCTGCCGGGACAGGATGACGGTCTGGATCTGCCGGTAATAGGCATCGAGTTGTTGTCTGCTATCTGCTGTCATGGGTGAGTCATCGGGCCCTGCGTTGCATCTTTCTGTATGCAAGTTAAGCTTTGAGGGGATCTCTCGTCAACCTGCCCTGACGGCGTTATGCTAGTTCTTTCCGTAAAAAACTGGACTGGATGGATCATGCGATTTGCTTTTAACAGGTGCTATCTGCAATCATGGCTGGCTATCTTGCTGCTGCTGTCAGGCGCGGTGCAGGCAGCACCGGAAATTCTGACAGGTAAAGTGGTTTCGGTTCATGACGGCGACACCATTACCCTGCTGATAGAAGGTAAAAAAACCTTCAGGATACGGCTGGCACAGATTGATGCACCGGAAACCGGTCAGGCTTATGGCGAGCGTTCCCGTGACAATCTTGCAGGCAAGGTGGCAGGACAGTCACTGCGGGTTGAAGTCAGCGCTACTGACCGCTATGGGCGCACCGTGGGCACACTTTTTCTCGGGCAGCGCGATATCAACCGCGAACAGCTTGCCGATGGTATGGCCTGGGTTTACCGGCAATACCTCAAGGACAAATCCCTGCTGGAGATAGAACGAAGCGCCCGTGAGCGTGGGCTTGGCCTCTGGGCTGACCCGCATCCCATACCTCCGTGGGAGTTTCGTCATGGACCTTCAGCAGGTCATAAGGCATCAGAAGAAGCCATACCTGCGGGTCATGAACATGACGGAAACTGCGGCAGCAAGCGCTTCTGCCGTGAAATGGTGAGTTGCGCAGAAGCACAGTTCTATCTGAAACAGTGTGGGCTGGAACGTCTGGATGGGGATGGTAACGGGATAGCCTGCGAAAAGCTGTGTGCGGATGAAAAACAGCAGCACTGATTACCTGTTTGTTTATGGTTCACTGCGCCGGGATGCAGGTACGCCCCAGCATCAGGCCATGCTGGCCTATGCCCGTTATCATGCCGATGGCAGCATACGGGCACGTCTGTCGTGGGTGGATGGTTACCCGGTGGCCGATCTGGAAGACACGATATGCAGTGATGTGATCTGTGGCGAAATCTATGCACTGTATGATGCGCAGGCTCTTTTCGCATGGCTGGATGATTACGAGGACTGCCTGCCTTCATCACCCCTGCCGCATGTTTACCGTCGGATACAGTATCCGGTAAACCTTGATTCTGGTATGGTTTTACCTGTCTGGATTTATGTCGCTGCCTGAATGGAGGAGACCTGCCATGTCCAATGAGCTGCCAAGCGCACGTTACATCCGCTGGTTTTCAGCCATCAGCAACAGCGATGTTGCCCTTGTGGGAGGCAAGAATGCTTCTCTGGGAGAAATGTACCAGCATCTGACACCACTTGGCGTCAGGATTCCCAATGGTTTTGCCATCACTGCCGAGGCCTATCGGGATGTGCTGCAAAAGGGGAACGTATGGGAAGCGCTACAGTCAGTGCTGGAGGGTCTGGACATTGCTGATGTCAGTGACCTTGCCTTACGCGCTGCCAGGGCCAGAGCCATGGTCATGGAGGCTCCCCTACCTGATGATCTGCTGGCTGAGATCAAGGCTGCCTACGCTGGGCTGAAGGCTGAATACGGTGCAGGGCTCAGTGTCGCAGTACGAAGTTCAGCAACGGCTGAAGATCTTCCCACGGCGAGCTTTGCCGGTCAGCATGACAGCTATCTTAATCTGCGCACGGAAGAAGAACTGCTGCATCATGTGCGTCGCTGCCTGGCCAGTCTCTTCAATGACCGTGCTATCCGTTACCGTGTTGACCATGGCTTCGATCACTTCAAGGTTTATCTTTCCGTATGCGTCATGAAAATGGTCCGGTCTGACCAGGCTGCCAGTGGCGTGGTTTTCTCCCTGGATACGGAAAGTGGCTTTCGTGATGCCGTTTTTGTCACCGCCGCTTATGGCCTTGGCGAAAATGTAGTACAGGGGGCGGTGGATCCTGACGAGTTTTATGTATTTAAGCCCACCCTGCTCAAAGGGCACCGTACGGTGCTCAGGCGCACGCTTGGCGCCAAGAAGATCCGTATGGTTTACGGTGAAGATGAGGAACCTACACTTAATCTGCCAACGGCACCAGAGGAACAGGCTGTCTTCTGTATCAGCGATGAAGAAGTACTGGCCATTGCCGATGCCACTGTGCGTATTGAACAGCATTACAGCCAGCGCGCAGGTCACCCGGTTCCCATGGATATCGAATGGGCCAAGGATGGCCAGGATGGTCATATCTATATTGTACAGGCCCGCCCTGAAACGGTAACCTCCCGGAAAAACCTCCATGTCCTGGATGAATACCATGTTGAGGCAGGTAGTGCCTGTCTGGTTTCTGGTCATGCAGTAGGCAGCGGTGCAGCTTCAGGGCACGCACGGATCATCCATGATGTAGCGCATCTGCATGAGTTCAGACCTGGAGAAGTGCTGGTGGCAGAGACCACCTCGCCTGACTGGGTCACGGTCATGAAAATGGCTTCAGCCATCGTCACCAACCGCGGTGGGCGTACCTGTCATGCGGCTATTGTGGCGCGCGAGCTTGGCATACCGGCAGTGGTGGGTTGTGAAAACGCTACCGAACGGCTGATAACCGGAGCGCCTCTCACCGTGGCTTGCTGTGAAGGTGATGTGGGACATGTCTATGACGGCATCCTGCCTGTCCGGCATACGCAGGTCGATCTGGCTGCACTGCCAAGGCCGGCCACCCGGGTCATGCTGAACATCGGCAATCCCGAGATTGCTTTCAGGCACAGTTTCCTGCCCAGTGATGGTGTGGGGCTGGCGCGCATGGAGTTCATCATCAACCAGCACATCAATGTGCATCCCATGGCGCTGCTGTTTCCCGAGCGGATCATGGATAGCGATGAGCGCAATGCCATTGAGAAAATGACCTGTCACTATGCCAGTCCTGCCGAATTCTTTGTGCAGCGACTCAGCGAGGGTGTTGCCACCATTGCCGCCGCGTTCTATCCAAAGCCTGTGATCGTGCGTATGTCCGATTTCAAGAGCAACGAGTACGCCAGTCTCGCCGGTGGCCGCTGGTTTGAACTGGATGAGGAAAATCCCATGCTCGGATTCAGGGGCGCCTCACGTTATACCCATCCTGCCTACGAGGCTGCCTTTGCCCTTGAGTGTGCCGCCATGAAGCGGGTGAGGGAGAGCATGGGGCTGGATAATGTGAAGCTGATGATC
>JBEBBU010000053.1:0-23983 GCA_041158225.1 Pseudomonadota bacterium
CATGTCGGGTTATGGGTTATTAAGGCAGCAGGATGGCAAAAAAATATCTGGTAATTGTCGGGGCCACATCTTTGATGGCGGAGCATTGTGCCAGACGCTGGCTTGAGTTAGAGCCTTGCGATATGGTGCTTGTGGGGCGTCATGGAGACCGTCTTGAGGCTGTGGCTGCCGATCTGAGGGTGAGAAGTCCTGAGGCCTTGATCAGTACGGTTGTCCTTGAGGATTTTACTGATGCAAAGGCCATTGCCGGGCTTGCCGAAACACTGAGTCAGGTGCGCGTGCCAGACATGGTGCTGATTGCCCACGGTCATTTGCCTGACCAGCAGCAGTGCCAGACTGATCCCGACGTCTGCCGTGCAACTATCATGATCAATGCGGTATCTCCCGTACTTTTTGCCGAAGCATTTGCCGGTGTGATGCAGAAGGCCGGGCGGGGTACACTGGGGTTGATAGGATCGGTTGCGGGTGACAGGGGGCGTCGTTCGAATTATGTCTATGGTGCATCCAAAGGCATGGTGGCGCGTTACGCTGAAGGGCTCCAGCATCGCTTTGCCCAGACAGATGTGCGTGTTGTCATGATCAAGCCTGGCCCTACCGATACTCCCATGGCATCAGATTTCAAGGCTAAGGGCATGAAGCTGGCGCCTGTTGATGAAGTGGCTGCCGTGATCGTCAATGGTATGAACCGTGGCGTTCGCACGATCTATGCACCGGGCCGCTGGCGCTACATCATGTGCATCATCCGTCATCTACCCTTTTTTGTGTTTGGTCGTCTGGATATCTGAGGGATTTTCGGGGTGCTTTCTGTTGTTCCTGGCTTACGCCTGCTGCAGTTGCTGGCGTGCCTGTTTGTACTGGCGGATATGGCGGGCGGGATACGCTGGTATTCACCTGTTCCCTTCTCGGATATGTGGGAGGGGTATATCGGTTTTTATGACCGTGTGCAGTGGGGGGGCTGGTCGGGCTGGCTTGCCTTTCATAATGAACACCGCATTTTCCTGGCCCGACTGTTGTTCTGGCTGGATCTCTCCTGTTTTCAGGGGAACCTGATTTTTCTTTACCTGGTCAATTATCTGTTGCTGGGTGCTATCAGCCTGGTCTTTTACCGTTATCTTGTATGGTGTGAGCCGCTGTCAGTAAGGCGTAAGGTACTGGCGACCGTCATGCTGTTGCCCCTGTTCTCCTGGGTACAGGCAGGCAATCTGGTCTGGGCTTTCCAGAGTCAGTTTTTCATGGCACAACTGCTGCCCCTGTCTGCATTTTATCTTCTGGATCGGGCGCTTGCCTCTCACGATGACTCAGGAGGCAGGCTTTACATCATGGCCTGTCTGGCTGGCCTGATATCGCCACTTGCCATGGCTAACGGCGTGCTGGCATTGCCACTGATGCTGTTGCAGGTCTGTATCGCACAGGGCCGGCGCTCCTGGTGTTACCAGTTGCTGCTGCTGACGGTACTGGTCTGGGGACTTTATTTTCGTGGATATACCAGCCCGGAAGAGCATGGCGGCGTGATCCATGCCTTGCTGACCCATCCTTTCACCCTGACGCTGCATGTGTTTTCCTATCTTGGTGGCCCTCTTTACCGGTTTGCGGGCGAGCATGCGTGGAGCATCTGGCTGGCCAGATCAGTCGGGATGCTGGCCATCGTGCTTCTTGGCGTCGCATGCCTGCGCCGTCTTGCCGGCCAGAAGAAAAATCCTGTGAAGGATTGGGGACTGGTCATTTTTGGTATTTACATACTGGGTACCGCGGTTGCAACAGCAGGGGGGCGCATGAAACTTGGCGTTGATCCTGTCATGGTCAGTCGCTACACTACGCCAACACTGATGTTGTGGGTTGCCCTGCTTGTCTTGTACAGGCATGCCCTGCATGCGCTATGGCGCATGCCTTCTTTTTTTTGCGGAGGACTTCTCCGTGCAGTGGCCTGCTGCCTGCTGGTGGGCATGATTCATGTCCAGCTGAAAGCCCTGCGCTCTCATGCGGCTGAGCTGTATGAACGCAGGGTGAGTGCCATCGCACTCGCTTTAGGTATTGCGGATAGCAGCCAGATAGAGCAGGTTGGCCAGCCTGCCAGGCAAATCATGCGACTGGCAGCTCTGGCGGTGAGGCATGACTGGTCGGTTTTTGGTACTGAGATCCTGCGTGATTTATCCGTGAGGATCGGCGGTGCACCTGTGGTGACAGCTGAGCGTTCCCCCGTATTATCCTGTGCCGTCGTCTGGTATTCCGGTGCATCCTATATGAGCGGTAACAGCAGCTACAGGCAGATCTATGGCCGCCTTGATGGTTCGGGTTCAGTTCAGGGTGACGAATGGGCTTATCTGCTGGATGAACGCAATATCCCGGTGGGCGTGCTATCCCTGATGAAGGAAAAAAAGGGAGGCTGGCACATGAAAGGCTATCGTCTGGCTTTTCAGGATACCGCAGCCATGAAACTGTTTTATCCGCAAACGGGCGTCACTTGCCCTTTGCATGAAGAAAACCGAGAAGGTTGAGAAAACATGAAGCATCAGAAAATCATACTGCCAGGTGGCGCCGGTCTTGTGGGACAGAATCTGGTGGCACACCTCAAGCGTTCTGGCTATCACCATCTGGTTGTGCTTGACAAGCACCGTGCCAATCTGGAAGTCCTGAAAAGGTTTCATCCCGATATTGTCATCGAATACGCCGATCTTGCTGATCCAGGCGACTGGGAGCGGCATTTTGAAGGTGCGGGTAGCGTGGTCATGCTGCAGGCCCAGATCGGAGGTCCTCAGGAAGAACCCTTCATCCGCAACAACATTGATTCGACTGCGCGCATTCTGGAACTGATCAGGCGTCACGCCATTCCCTATACCGTGCACATCAGTTCATCCGTCGTGGCGTCCGTGGCTGATGACTACTATACGCGCACCAAGAAGCAGCAGGAAACCATGGTCCTTGAAAGTGGTATTCCCTGTGTGGTGCTCAGGCCAACCCTGATGTTTGGCTGGTTTGATCGCAAGCATCTCGGCTGGCTGTCCAGATTTATGCAGAAAGTGCCGCTGTTCCCTATTCCTGGTGATGGCCGCTTCATGCGCCAGCCGCTTTATGTCGGTGATTTCTGCAGCATCATCATGAGCTGCCTCGAATCAAGGCGTTGCGGTGAGGTATTCAATATCACCGGCCTTGAAAAAATTGACTACATCGACATTATCCGTGCCATTAAAAAGGCAACGGGCGCGCATACCCTGCTCATGAATATTCCCTATCGCCTGTTCCATCTGCTGCTGGCTGTATGGGGACGCTTTGACCACGATCCTCCGTTTACGGTATCCCAGCTGGAAGCACTGGTTGCTGATGATGTGTTTGAGGTCATTGACTGGCCGGAAATCTTTGCAGTAGAAGCAACACCGTTGCCACAGGCCATGGAAGAAACCTTCAATGATCCCCTGTATGGCAAGGTTGTTCTGGAGTTCTAGCCGGTGAGTGGACAACGTATTGCGGTGCTGGGTGCAGGTCCTATGGGGCTGGCGGTGGCCTATCAGCTTGCCAGGGATGGTCATCACCCTGTGGTATTTGAGGCTGATGATCGCGTGGGGGGCATGACAGCATCCTTCGATTTTTCCGGTCTGCAGATTGAGCGCTATTATCACTTCCACTGTATTTCAGATACAGCCTTTCTGCAGGTACTGGATGAACTCGGCCTCTCTGACCAGATGCGCTGGGTAGTGACGCGTATGGGCTACTGGTATCAGTCCAGGCTGCAACCTTGGGGCAATCCGTTTGCGCTGTTGGGATTTCGTGGGTTAGGGCTGGTTGCCAAATTCCGTTATGGTCTGCATGCTTGGTGGTGTACCCGCAGAAATGACTGGAAACCGCTGGACGGGCTCGAGGCCAGCCAGTGGATACGGCAGGCTGTGGGTGAGGAAGCATGGCATGTGCTCTGGAAGCGTCTTTTCGAGTACAAGTTTTATGATCATGCCTACACGCTCTCTGCTGCATGGATATGGAGCCGCATCCGGCGTATTGGGCGCTCACGCTATGATCTTTTTCGTGAAAAGCTGGGTTATCTTGAAGGTGGTTCCGATACCCTGCTACATGCCATGAGCGCCTATATTCTGGCGCATGGTGGTGAAATTCGCCTGCAAAGCCCCGTGGAGCGTATCCTGCATGATCAGAAGGCAGTCAGCGGTATCCGGGTTGCCGGGCAGGATCTGCCATTTGACAGGGTGATCAGTACCATTCCGCTGCCACTGCTGCCACGCATCATCCCGGATATGCCGGAGCCGATTGCCGCGCAGATACGGGCTATCGACAATATAGCCGTGGTCTGTGTCATCGTGAAACTGAGACGTCAGCTGACGGAGAATTTCTGGCTGAACACGCACGATGCATCCATGGACATACCAGGTCTTGTCGAGTACAGCAATCTCAGGCCACTGGGTGTGAGTGTGGTTTATGTCCCGTTTTACATGCCGGCCGAGCATCCCGCCTATGCCGATGATGACGCAGTATTCAAGGACAAGGTGCGACGTTATCTGCTGACCATCAATAGCAGTCTGGGGGATGATGACATTGTGGATATTCATGCCAGCCGCTACCGCTATGCCCAGCCCATCTGCACGCCTGGCTTTCTGGATAAGCTTCCACCGGTGGCATGGCCGATTAAGGGTTTATGGGTGGCCGATACCTGCTACTACTACCCCGAAGATCGTGGCATCTCGGAAAGCATCGATTTTGGGCGACGCATGGCCCGGGATGCAGTCAGAGCATGAGGTCTTTTTTCAGCAGACAGTTTTTACGGTTCCTGATTACGGGAGGTTTGGCCGCCGGTGTCAATTTCGGATCACGTATTGTCTATAACCAGTGGCTGAGTTTCTCGGAAGCGGTAGTATTAGCCTATGTTACTGGCATGTTCACAGCGTTCGTGCTGGCGCGTCTGCTGGTTTTTGGTCGTGGTTCGCAGACGCTGAAGCGTTCAGCGCTGTATTTCATTCTGGTGAATGTCGTTGCTGTTGCCCAGACATGGGCCATCAGCATGGGGCTTGCAGAATACGGTCTGCCTGCGCTTGGCATCAAGGAGTTCGTACCTGAAATTGCACACGCGACCGGGGTGGTCTTCCCCGTTTTTACCAGCTACCTTGGACACAGGCGCTGGTCTTTCCGCTAGACCGGGAGAGATGTCCCGCATGAAGCCTATCCGTCTCCAGCATGTCTGCATATTCCTGGTGCTGCTTTTTCCGGCCCTCGCCATCGTGGGTGCCTTCAGGCAGTACACACCTGTTCCCTGGATGGATATGTGGGACAGCTATATCGGTTTTTATCTGCAGTACCTGCGTGGCAATGGCAGCGCCTGGTGGGCGCAGCACAATGAGCATCGTATTGTCCTGGCACGGATCTTTTTCTGGATGGATCTGGCCTGGTTCAGCGGCGCTGGCTGGTTCCTGATTCTCGTCAACTATCTTCTGGTGCTGCTGACAGCCGTGGTCCTGCATGCCTTTATCAAGGCAGAAATGCAGTTTCACGCCTTTCTGCCGCTCAACCGGCTTTTATTGCTGACGGCCATGGTGGTGCTGGTTTTTTCCTGGGTCCAGCGCGACAACCTGACCTGGGGATTTCAGAGCCAGTTTATTCTTGCCCAGCTGCTACCCCTGACGGGATTCTATTGTCTGCAGCGCTCGCTCCAGACAGTGAGTTCGCGTCATTTCTGGTTTGCCATGGCTTGTGTCATGGGGGTGGCATCGCTGGGAACCATGGCCAACGGCGTACTGGCCCTGCCTTTGCTCCTGCTATATGCCCTTTGGGGCCGAATGGACGTCTGGCAAATTCTGCTGCTACTGCTGCTGACGGTTGCGGGTGATGGTTTTTATTTTCATGATTATGTCCGTCCTGAGTCGCACGGTGATACCGTGCAGACATTATTGACCCATCCGCTCGCTTTTCTCCAGTATGTGTTGCTCTATCTTGGCGCGCCGTTTTACCGGTTTTTCATGGGAGGGTATGCCGGGAAGGCCATGGCCTATCTGGCAGGCGTGACGCTGATGCTGGGTGCCATGCTGCTTACTCTCAGGCGTATGACAGCCAGTGGTCCTGAGCGGCAGGCTATTGGTCTCCACTGCTTTATTCTTTATGTCGGGGGAACGGCGGCAGCGACTGCCAGTGCCCGCCTGGTATTTGGTCTGGATTCCGCATTTTCCGGGCGCTATACCACGCCCACGCTCATGGCATGGGCTGCTTTTCTGATTCTGGCCCAGTCCGTCTGGATTCCCGGCCTTGTCAGCAGGTACAGGCGATGGACATTACCGGCCGCGCTGTTACTGCTCCTGATGCTTGTCTTTCAGTGCAAGGCGTTGCGAAATGTGGATGCGAGGCTGTTCGAACAGCGTGTTGCTGCGCTTGCTCTTGCATTGGACATTCCTGACGATGAGCAGGTCAGACAGGTCTATCCTGTACCTGATGCAGTGCGTCCAACCGCAAGGCGTGCCGCTGATCTCGCACTGTCCATCTTTGCCGCACCGGACATCAGCCAGGCCAGGCAGGTCATGGGGGCCACTATTGCCGCGGGCACTACCGAAAGGATATGCGAAGGCAGCACGTTGGTTCCCACGATGCTGCCGGGGAAGCAATGGATGCGCATCGAAGGTACCATCAGGCTGCCTGATGCCTCCTCAGAGGAGGCCGTGGTCATGCTGGATGCCACGGCCCATGCCGTAGCTTATGTCCTGCTGATGCCTGCTTCGCAGCATGGGGAGGGGCAATACTTCAAGGGTTACGCCAGACTGGTCGAGGGTCGCCATGCACTGCTGGTGTTGCAGGGCGGCCGGGCATTATGTCATCTCCAGATTAATTAAATGGTCCTTCTGGCATGTCAGCAGACAGTGGCGCCTATCTCTGGCATCATGCAACAAGTGATTAGCAGCAAGGAGCTGGATGGATGTGTGGGATAGCAGGCATCATGATGCGTCATGGCCCGGTCGAGCAGGCGTGGCTGGAGCGCATGGCCGGTCAGCTTGGTCATCGGGGGCCTGACGGTACTGGTTATTACCGTGCAGGCGCCGTCGGGTTGGTGCACACCCGCCTGTCTATCATCGACCTGGCTGGAGGGCAGCAGCCATTGCTGGCCCGTGAAGGCAGCGTGGCGACCGTAGCCAATGGGGAAATATACAACTTTCCCGAGTTAAGAGTGGCGCAGGGCGAACGTGGGGCCCAGTTTACTTCGCATTCCGACTGTGAGCATATACTGCATGGCTATCTGCAGGATCCAGAGCATTTTGTAGAGACGCTGCATGGCATGTTTGCCTTTGCCCTGTATGACAGCGAATCCGGAGACCTGTATCTTGCGCGGGACCGGCTGGGTATCAAGCCGCTGTTTTATGTCGAACTTCCAGATAGATTGCTGTTCGCTTCCGAAGTCAAAGCCCTGCTGCCCCTGCTGCCCCATACCCCGGAGATCGATGGCGTCGCACTTTCCCAGTTCCTGCATAATCGCTCCAGTACGGGTAATGCCATGCTGTTCAGGGGTATCCGTCGGGTTGCGCCAGGTGAAATCATCCGTTTTGACCGTGACCTCAGGCCTGTTGCCAGAACGTACTGGACGCCCCGCAGTATTGAGCCGCAGCCCATGTCTCTTGAGGAGGGACTTGAGGCATTCGATGCGCTGTTCGATACCGTCATGCGCGAGCACATGCGCTCGGATGTGCCTTATGGTCTTTTCCTTTCTGGAGGTAATGATTCAGCCATTCTGCTGGCCATGCTGAGCCGGCTGCAGGATCAGCCGGTGCGTACCTTTTCGGTAGGCTATGCAGATGCCAGCATGAAAGACGAACTGGAAGGCGCTGGCCGTATGGCAAAACTTTTCGGGAGCCAGCATACCGAGTTGCGCCTGGGGCGTGATGAGCTGTTCCGGCGCATTGCCCACAGTGTCTGGTGCGCGGATGAGCTGATGCGTGATCCGGCCAGTCTGCCAACTTCAGCACTGTCCCAGATGGCGGCCAAGGACCTTAAAGTGGTGTTTGTTGGCGAGGGTGGGGATGAGGTGTTTGCCGGCTACCGGCGCTATCGCCAGCCCCCGCTGTTCTGGTGGCTTATGGACAGGTTTTTCCCGGGGTCTGGCGGTTTTCGTGTCCGTAGTGAATGGTGGCGACCGGCATCCATCCGCCTGCTGGGGGCTGAGCTGCAGCGCCTAAGGCAGGCCGCCCGCGAGCCTTACATGCGAGCCTGGCAGGAAGCCCCCGCCAGCTGGAGTCATTTGCAGCATTGCCAGTATACCGATATGGTGACTACCCTGCCGGATAACCTTCTGGTCAAGGTGGATCGCATGATGATGGGATTCGGGCTCGAGGGACGGGTACCTTTTCTTGATCATCGCATCGTGGAGTTCGGTTTTTCACTGCCAGATCACCTGAAAATCCAGGGTAGCACACCCAAAGCTTTCCTGCGTCACTGGGCGGGGCGCCATATCCCGCACGATCATCTTCACCAGAAAAAGAAAGGCTTTGTTGTGCCTGTGAGAGAATGGCTGAGAGGCGATTTCCTGCGCTATCTGGAGCAGAAGCTCAGTGCCAATCCGGCGGTGCAGGCATGGTTTGATGTCCGCCACCTGCCTGCACTCTTTCGTGCCCAGGAGGCTCGTGGTATCGCCAGCCGGGAGATTTTCTGCCTGATGCAGTTTGCCATCTGGCACCATCTTTTTATCGAAAATCATGGCAATCTCTGTCCCGGCACAGATGAAAATCCACTGGACTGGATGCGCTGATCATGTGTGGTATTGCCGGCATGGTGTTGCGCTACGGACAGGTGCAGACGGATGATCTGGACAGGATGCGGCAGCAGTTACAGCATCGTGGACCGGATGGTCATGGCCTGTGTGTGCATGAAAATGTAGGGCTGGTGCATACACGCCTCTCCATTATTGATCTCGCCGGTGGGCAGCAGCCGCTGCATTCCGCGGAGGATGACTGTGTTCTGGTCGCCAATGGTGAAATCTATAACTATCTGGAACTGCGGGAGGCCCTGTTACAGCAGGGGGCACGGTTTGCGACTCATTCTGACAGTGAGGTGGTGCTGGAGGCTTACCGTCATGATCCAGATGGTTTCATTGACGCGCTTAACGGCATGTTCGCTTTCGCCTTGCATGACAGGCGCCGCCAGCGGGTAGTGATCGCCCGTGACCGTCTCGGTATCAAGCCACTTTTCTATGTGCAGCTGGCCGACAGGGTGCTTTTTGCTTCTGAAATCAAGGCGCTTCTGCCGCTGCTTCCACATCCACCAGAGCTGATGCCCAAAGCGCTGTCACAGTTTCTTGGCCACCAGTTCAGTAGTGGAGACGATACCGTATTTGCCGGCATCAGGCGTCTTGGGCCAGGCGAGATGCTGAGTATTTCTACCACGGATCTTTCCTGTCAGCGGCGGGTCTACTGGGATCTCACCCGGGCTCGCACGCTTCCCGCACAGCTCTCCCTGCAGGATGCTGAAAGTATGCTGGATGAACTGCTGGAGCAGGTGATGCGTGAACATATGCGCTCAGATGTACCCTACGGTCTTTTCCTTTCCGGGGGCAATGATTCAGCGGTTCTGCTGGCGCAACTGACCCGTCTGCAGGACAGGCCGGTAAGGACTTTTTCGGTGGGCTATGCTGACAGTCAGATGGGTGATGAGCTGGCGCCGGCGATGCGCATGGCAGACTATTTTGGCAGCGACCATACCGAACTGCGCCTGAGCCGGCATGATCTTTTCCGGCGTATACCGCACACCGTCTGGGCCTGCGATGAACTGATGCGTGATCCCGCCAGTCTGCCTACCTCAGCACTTGCTGAGACCGCGGCTGCTGAGCTCAAGGTGGTTTTTTCCGGTGAGGGTGGAGATGAGGTGTTTGCAGGTTACGGCCGTTATCGCCAGCCGGCCTGGATCTACCGCTTCAAGTCACTGCTGGCATCGGGTAGTGGTGGTTTTCGCACCCGAAGTCACTGGCAGGGCGGTCAGCCATACAGAGCGCTTGGCAGAGAGCTGGCTGCCGGGATTGCATCGGCAAGGTCTCCTTTTGTAGCGGCCTGGCAACGGGCGCCGAAGGCATGGACCCATCTGCAGCATTGCCAGTATACCGATCTGGTGACCGCGCTGCCTGACAATCTTCTGGTCAAGGCCGACAGGATGCTGATGGGATTTGCTGTAGAAGGCAGGGTGCCTTTTCTTGATCACAGACTGGTTGAGTTTGGTCTGATGCTGCCTGACAGGCTGAAATGTCAGGGTAAAGTACACAAGCGCATCCTGAGAAGCTGGGCTGAGCGGCACATTCCCCCCGACCACCTTTATCACCGTAAACGCGGGTTTCACGTGCCTGTAGGGGAGTGGCTATCCGGCGCATTCCTTGACAGCCTTGAAAAAAGACTCATGGCGAATGTGGCCATCAGACGCTGGTTCAGGGTCGAACAGCTACCGGCCCTGTTTGCTGCCCAGCGGCATTCAGAACGTTACAGCAGGGAGATCTTTGCTCTGATGCAGTTCGCCATCTGGCATCGCATGTTTATTGAGCAGCCCGGCCTGAGACCCCAGTCCAGTGAGGATCCACTGGACTGGGTGGCGTGACTCAGTCATTGCGCCACTGATGGGGCCAGTGATTCCGGGTCAGCCACATCTGGCCCAGTGAAGTAAATATCATGACGGTGGCCGCCATGGAGTAGCCCACGCCGCCGATCAGGGTGAGCCAGGCAAATGAGGGCAGAAGCTTGGTCAGCCACCATGAGAGTACATCCAGAATCAGGAAGGCAAACGGGGTGGCGATCAGGATCATCTTCCAGTCACGCACATATTCCGCATGCGCAAATATCCAGCCTACAAACAGGAAGATGAAGGCGATGCCAAACAGGTGGATATGAGAGACCCGGGTTAGCGTGGTATAGGTTTCTCCCTGATCGACCTGAGCCACCCGCTGCATTTCCTCCATTTTGCCCAGATTGGGAAGGCCGGAGTTGGCGTTATGGCAGCTGACACAGTTCTTTTCTACGATGGGCTGAATCTTGGGCCAGTCTTCAGTGGTAGCGCCATCCTGGGCCCATTTGACCAGTTCAAAGCGGTCTTCATCGGAAGCCATGGCCTTCATCTGGCCGTTCAGCATGGTCTGTAGCTTGGAGTTTTCCCGATTGCCATAGTAGCTGTAGACAATATCGTTGATGGACAGCCCGGGTTTGCCATCAGCCATGCCATGGGTAAGCATGATCTGGGCGCCTGCCATCATCAGGCCGACACCAATGACGAGCAGAAATCCGGTAAACAGTATCTTGAAGCTCAGGGGCAGGTGGGCAAGGGTGGTGGTCACGGGTGTCATCTCTCAGGCCTCATGAAGTTTGTGGAGGTGGTCGTGAACTGAAAAGCAGGGTCTGTGCGATAATAACACAACTGAATAACTCCCTTAGAAAACGATAAGAATCAAGGAGCAATCTGGTGAACCACATCAATACACTGTTAACTGCATGGCGTTATCCAGTCAAATCCATGCAGGGAGAAGAGCTGAACGCTGCTTTCATTACTGCAGATGGTTTGCTTGGCGATCGCACTTTCGCTCTGGTGGATGCCGAAACCGGTCAGGTAGCCAGTGCCAAGAACCCTCGCAAGTGGCCGGATTTCTTTGCCTACCGTGCCCGGGTTATCCAGGCTGGAACAGAGGCGCCCTCGCTTGCATCACTGCTGGTGACTACTGCACAAGGTGAGGAAATCCGTGGTGATGATCCAGAGCTGAATGAACGGCTTTCCCGGGCGCTGGGGCGTCGGGTCACCCTGCAGACCGTGGCGCCTTCCCAGCCCATTCTGGAGCAGTATTGGCCCGAGCGTGAGGGGCAGGATGACGCCGTAACCCAGGAGGCTGTGGCTGCTGCGGCGGCTCACGGTACATTTTTTGACTATGCTCCCCTGCATATCATCACCACTTCGAGTCTGGCCCGCCTGCGTGCCCTCTATCCTGCCGGGCAGATCGAAACACGCCGTTTCCGTCCGAATCTGGTGGTGGCGACAGATCACGAGGTCGTCGATTTTGTTGAAAATGCCTGGGTCGGCAAGACTCTGCGCATTGGTGATGATCTGGAGCTGGAAGTGACGGATCCCTGTCCCCGCTGTGTCATGCCGACCCTGGCTCAGGGTGATCTGGCGCGTGACCCCGGCATCCTTCGAGCCATTGCCCATAATGATGTTCATGTGCCGTTTGCTGACAGGGCGTTGCCGAGTTTCGGGGTTTATGCGCGGGTGAGCAAGCCAGGGCGTGTAGTGCGTGGCGATACCGTTCACGTGCGCTGAACACTCTGCAGGTAATGGGGCATGTCGTTGAATAATCATGCAATGGCGCGTGTACTGCTCGATTTCATTGATGCGAGCCCCAGTCCCTGGCACGCTGGGGCCAATCTGGCAGCCAGTCTTGATCGTGCCGGCTTCCAGCGTCTTGATGAACGAAAAAGATGGGAACGGTCAGATCTTGAGGCTGCCTATGTGCAGCGGGGTACCTCTTCACTGATTGCCTTTCGGGCTGGGCAGAAGCCGTTGCTTGAGGCCGGCAGCAGGATTGTGGCCGCACATACTGATTCACCGGGTCTGCGCATCAAACCCAAAGGTGCGCACTATGCGGGCGCATGTCTGCGCCTTGGTGTCGAGATTTACGGTTCGCCGCTGCTGGCAACCTGGACGGATCGGGATCTGTCACTGGCAGGTCGCGTGCATGTCCGCAGCCACTCGGGAGAGGTGATGCAGCATCTGGTCAGGTTTCCTGACGCCATGCTGCGCCTGCCCAACCTCGCCATACACATGAACAGGACGGCCAACGAAGATGGGCTGAAACTGCATCGCCAGCATGAACTTCCCCTGATACTGGGGCTGGAGCAGGCTTTGCCGGCTCAGGATGTCTGGCGCCAGATGCTGGCGGAACAGATGGATATGGTGGTGCCAGAAGATATCCTGTCATTCGAGATGCAGGTTTACGATGTGCAGCCCGGCTGTTTCTGGGGGCTGGAGCAGGCATTTATCGCGGATGGGCAACTGGATAATCTGGTGTCCTGCCATGCTGCATTGCAGGCGATGCTGCGGGTTAAACAGCAGCAGCCTGAAGCCATGAGCGTCGCTGCTTTCTTTGATCACGAGGAAATTGGCAGTGAAACGCCCCAGGGCGCTGCGGCCAGTTTTCTGGGAGATGTGCTGGAGCGGATCAGCGAGGTTTGCGGTTATCAGGGACAGGATCACAAACGTATGCTGGCGCACAGTCATCTGGTCAGTGTCGACATGGCACATGCCTGGCATCCCAATTTCCCGGATGCCTATGAGCCGCAGCATCATGTACAGGTTAATGCAGGCCCCGTGATCAAAAGTCATGCCTGTGGCCACTATCTGACGGATTCCGTCAGCGAAGCCCGATTTATCGAGATGATGGACAGGCATGCCATACCCTGGCAGCGTTATATTCATCGCAGCAATCTGGCCTGTGGTGCTACGGTTGGGCCGATGCTGGGTGCCAGACTGGGTATTCAGGGGCTGGATATTGGCAGTGCCATGTGGGCCATGCACAGTGCCAGGGAAAGTGCGGGCGCCAGAGACCAGGACTGGCTGGTGCAGGCGCTGACGCATTTTCTTGGCGAGTGAGGGATGCGAAGCTGGTGGCTGTCTCTCTGGCTGGTGGCTACATTGTCTGCCTGCCTCTATATTGTACTGACCGTTCCCTTCAGTGAGTGGGTATCTGCCATCGAGTCGCTACGCCCGAGGCTTATGGCTGAGGGGGGCTGGGCGGTTGCCGAGTTTGTGCTGGCTGCTACCCTGCTGATGCAGATTGGATTCCCCCGTTTACTGGTGTTCAGTCTGGGCGGATTTTTCTTTGGTTTTTTCCCGGGAATCCTGTGGGGGCTGCTTGCCAGTGTTGTTGGTGCCCTGCTGACGTTCTATCTGGTGCGTCATGCCGGCTGGCTCAGGTTTACCCAGCGCTATCCCAGGCTGCATGCCATGGCAGTGCGTCTGGAGTCTCACGGTATCTGGGCCGTGGTAGTGCTAAGGCAGTTGCCCATGAGTGGCTATCTGAACAATATCCTGCTGGGTATGACCACGCTTGCTCCCCGCGATTTCTTCTGGGGTACCGTACTGGGATATCTGCCATTGGGTGCCGCTTTCTGTCTGGTGGGCGCAGGTCTCATGAAAGGCAATAACCAGGAACTGGTCTGGGTAGCGTTGCCGATTTTTCTTGTATCCATGCTGCTGGCCCGATGGCTTGGGCGCCATGCCCTGCCTGAATCAGGCAGATGATACACCGGCGTGATATTGATGGCCTGAGAGCCATCGCCATTGTTTCCGTGGTGCTTTATCACGCCTTTCCCCATATGATCCCTGGTGGATTTCTGGGGGTGGATGTATTTTTTGTGATATCGGGTTTCCTGATTACCCAGATTCTTTTCCGTGAGTTTGCCGAAGGCAGTTTCAGCTACACTGGCTTCTACCTGCGACGTGCCCGGCGCCTTTTGCCTGCTCTGGCGACTGTGCTGGCATGCGTTGCTTTTGTCAGCTGGTTTCTGCTCTGGCCCAGCGAGTATGCTGCCATGGCAAAGCATCTGCTGGCCAGTGTGTTTTTTCTGGGCAATATCTCACTACTTCAGGAGTCTGGCTATTTTGATGCCAGCGCTGATACCAAGCCGCTGCTCCATCTATGGTCACTGGGGGTTGAGGCCCAGTATTACCTGCCCTGGCCGGCGCTGGTTGCGTTTGTCATGCATCGCTCCTGTGTGCTGCCAGTGTTTATGGGGGTCATCCTGCTGTCTTTTATCCTGGGTGCATGCATGGTGCATTCCCATCCGGACAGCGTGTTCTATCTTCCACTGACGCGTTACTGGGAACTGGCAACAGGTGGTCTTCTCGCCGGCCTCATGGATACATCCTGGTGGCGCATCCGCCCACTTCATGCCGATATTGCCTCTCTGGTGGGGCTGGTCATCCTTCTGCTGGCTTTTTTCTTACTGGCTCCTGATCCCACTCTGCGAGGCTGGTTTGCCTATGGGTGGCCAGTGGGCGCCAGTATGCTGATCATAGGGGCAGGACCTCAGGCTTGGATCAACCGTGTTGCTCTGGCCGCTCGCCTGCCTGTTTACCTGGGAGCTATCAGTTACCCCTGGTACCTGTGGCACTGGCCTGTATTTTCGCTGGCACTGCTTGCCGGAAACGGACATCCCGGGATCATTGCAATGATCGCACTGGCGATGATCAGCCTGCTGTTGGCGCAGCTGACATGGGTGTATGTGGAACGCCCCCTGCAGCGTCGCTGGTCGCGGCAGATTCTTTTCTGCCTGACTGGGGGAATGCTATTGCTTGCGCTCTGGGCGGGTATCGCATGGAAGAGTCAGGGCTTTCCCATGCGGATGCCGGATGCTCCCAGTCCTGTCACACTAAGCGCTGAACAGCCTATGATGTTGCCTGTTGCAGGCTGGTCATCACATTGCCCGTTGGGATTGACCGTCGATGCCGAAACCGCCTGCCTTTCCAGTAACGATGACCGTCACCAGCCTCGCATCCTGTTGCTGGGTGACAGTCATGCCATGGCGTTCGCCCTGGGACTGGCGGCCGCCATGGATGCCGGGCAGCATGCTCCGGGTCTGGAGGCTTTGAGCAAGGGTGGGGGGTGCATGCCTTTTCCCGCCATAGAAAAACGCGCATCTGCTGGCAGGTGCCAGCCGTTTTTTGGTGAGGTGCTGCACTATGCCAGCCAGCAGTCAGCAGCAGGTCCGGTGGTGCTCATGGCGCGCTGGGCCAGCGCGTTCAGCGGTGAAGGTTTTGGTATTGATCGTGCCAGAATGCAGCGCCAGTTTCATGATCCCAGAAAGCCTGATGATGCGCAGGCCGGGTTGGCCACAATTTTTGAGTACGGTCTTGCAGAGACATTGCAACTTCTGACGGAAGCAGGTAGAAAAGTGATTTTTATCCATCAGGTGCCAGAACTTGGATTTGATCCTGTATCCTGCATGCCAAGGCCCTATGGCGTTGCAGGAGGCCGGATATCCTGTAGTGTGACCAGAGCTGCAGTAGAGGCGCGTCAGCGCGACTACCGTGATGCTGTAAGCCGGGTACTTGCCAGGTTTCCGGAGGTTGAAACCCTTGATCCTGTGTCTTACTTCTGTGATACGCAAGTGTGTCATGCCCGCCTGGATGGCGGAGATCTGGCTTATACCGATGATGACCATCTTTCTGTAGCGGGTGCGCGCCATCTTGCTATGGGCCTGCTGGGTAAGGTTGCTGATGAGCGCTGAAATGTCACCATTGATCCTGCTGTTCAATCCCAACCATGATGATGGCGGCGTTGAGCGGATACTGGTCAATCTTGCAAACGGGCTGGTTGCTCTGGGACATGATGTCTGGATGATGACAGGGCAGGGGCGTGGTAAAGGTGCCTATCTTGATCAGCTGGCCCAGCCTGTCCATCATGTTGGCATCCCCGCCTCTCTGGTTGAGATGCAACTGGCACAGTGGGTATCGGAACAGATTCCGCATGACCGCCCACTGCGGCTGATGGCAGCTAAAGATAGCGACGAGCCGGTGCTGGTGGATATCAAGAGATGCTTTCTGGCCCTGTATCCTGAGGCACCCGTCTCGCTTTACGCCATGCTGGGTACGCCCCTGCTCGTCAGGGAGCAGCAGGAATATCCACTGAGCTGGCGCTGGCGCGCACTGGTGCGCAGGTATGCCAGCGCTTCACACTACGCGCATTTTGCCGGGATTATGGCGATATGCGAGGGGGTCAGGGATGATTTCATCCGGTTTTCCGGTATGGATGCCTCAAAAGTGCATCTCGTGCACAACCCTGTCATTGATGATGCATTACGGCTGGAAGCGCGGCAGCCAGTCCAGCATCCGTGGCTGCATCCTGATGCCGGAATACCTGTGATCATGGCGATTGGGCGCATGAGCAAGGTCAAGGATTTTTCGTCCCTGCTGGCAGCGTTTGCCCGGCTGCGTACCCTGCGCCAGGCACGTCTGGTTCTTGTCGGCGATGGCCGGCAGAAAAAACGCCTGGCTTATCAGGCACAGAAACTGGGGGTGTCTGACGACGTGGATATGCCGGGATTCATGCCCAATCCTTACGCATCTCTGTCCAAGGCGCAACTGCTGGTGGTCAGTTCCCGTCGCGAGGGGGGGCCAAATGTGCTGATCGAGGCCATGGCACTTGGTGTGCCAGTGGTGTCCACGGACTGCCCTTACGGGCCACGGGAGATTCTGGATCAGGGCAGGCTGGGAGCGCTGGTGCCGGTCGGGCATGTCAGAGCATTGGCCGATGCCATGATGCAGGCTCTGGACAGTCCGCCGGATTCCAGCATGCTGAAACAGGGCGCATTACCCTATGAGCGTGATACTGCTGCACGAACCTGGGCGAAAGCCATGGATCTTGCATGAGTCAATCCGTGAGGCAGAAGAGTTTCTGGCGACGCTGCAAGAAATACAGCAGGGCGCAGATGGAGCGCCTGTGCCGTCGACCCAGACTGCAGGATCAGCATCTCGTCATCCTGACCAAGCCTTCAACGGAAGCCGTTGCGGGCGTCATGGCGCAGGCTCTGCGCCTGCGCGGCTGGGAGCTTGATGTGCGTCGGGAGTACCTGTCCAGCGACAGGGGGCGTCTGCATCTGGTGCTGGCTCCCCAAGGGTATTCCCGTCTGCCGCCATTGCGCATTGCCTGCCAGTTTGAACAGCATGTGGCTACCCAGTATTTTACGGCAGCTGACTGGATGCTACTGGGTGCTGCGGAAGATATTCTCGAATACAGCCGCGTCAACATGGATTATCTCTATCAGGATACCTCGCGTTTCCGCGCAGTATGTCATCTGCCTCCCTGTCCCGATCTGGCGGTTTTTCATGTGTGGGCCAGACGTTCACGATTGACCTTGAAGCAGACGGATCTTTTCTTTGTGGGTGCCATGAATCCTCGCAGGCAACGCATACTGTCCGGACTGCAGCAGCATTTCACGGTGATGGTCGCTGATAATCTTTATGGTGATGCGCTCCGCGAGGCCATGGCCTCCTGTCGTGCCGTGCTTAATATCCATTACTATGAAAATGCCGTCCATGAAGTGGTGCGTGTTCAGGAGAGTATGGCCTGTGGCCTTCCGGTCATTTCCGAGACCAGTTCAGATCAGGACAGTTTTGAATATCCAGATGGCTGGATAAGCTTTGTGCAGGACCCATGCAGTCCTGCTGGTCTGGATGCCATTCGCCATTTTCTTGCGCAACATGAGGCAGCGCCTCCAGATCTGGACATGACCGAAGCCTGGATCCAGCAGCGCTTCAGCGCTTACTCAGCGTTGCTGGATGCCAGAGTCAGTGCCGCCTATGCTAGACTTGCCAGCCATGAAACCGTCTAAACCCATAGCCCTGTTCATCTCTTTCTCCGGTCACGGAGGCGTGGAGCGTATGGTGACCCATCTGCTGGAAGCCTGGCTGGAAATGGGTGTGGCGGTTGATCTGCTGGCGGTGCGGGAATGTCCGGACGCGGTGCATGATCTGCAGCAGCGTTACCCGCATCTGTACATAGAACCCTGGCATGTCAAGCATACCCAGCTGGCACTCCCGGCGCTGGTACGCTATCTGCGTCGCCGGCAGCCCATGGCGATGCTGGCTGCCAAGGACAGGGCTATCAGGGTCGCTGTACTGGCAAGAAAGCTGGCTGGCATTGACATGCGCCTTGTGGGGCGCCTGGGCACCCATCTGGCCGCCTCGCAGGCACACCGGCATCCCCTGCTGCGCTGGTTGCGTGTTGCGCCCATGCGTGCCATGTATCAGGCTGTCGATCATATCGTCGCTGTTTCCGAGGGGGTGGCTGAGGACACGCTTAATCTGACGGGTCTGCCGGCGGCGCGTGTTTCTGTCATCCGGAATCCGGTCATCACTGCCCGGCTGGACGAACTTGCCAGCATTCCGGTTTCACATCCCTGGCTGGCTGATCCTGATGTCAGGGTCGTGCTTGGTGCAGGACGCCTCACACGCCAGAAAGACTTTTCCACCCTGCTGCATGCGTTTGCCATGGCTTCGGCCCAGCGCCATGATCTGCGTCTGATCATACTGGGTGAGGGGGATGAAAGAGCCAGTCTTGAGCAGGCCGCCACCAGCCTTGGCATATCAGACCGGGTTGATATGCCTGGTTATGATCCCAATCCATATCCATGGATGCGGTATGCTGATCTTTTTGTGCTTTCATCGCGCTGGGAAGGATCACCCAACGCGCTGACCGAGGCGCTGGCGCTGGGAACCTCGGTAGTATCTACCAGTTGTCCGAGTGGTCCGTCCGAACTGCTGACGGGTGATGAGACCTGGCGCCTGGTACCTGTTGAAGATGCGGTACTCATGGCTGACACCATGCTGAGAGCGCTCCAGCGGCAGGATGCTGATGCTGCGCGTGCCCTGGTGGCTGAATATCATGCGTCTATCAGCGCGCAGCGCTATCTTCAGGTTATGGGTTATCCCGGTTCTTCTCTTTGAGGCTACATCATGCTGCTATCCGTCAAGTACAAATTCCTCTTTGTCCACATTGCCAAAACCGGTGGCACCAGTGTGCGTGACTCGCTGTGGCGTTACAAGTGGACTGATCCCTACCGTATTCCCCAGTACATCTGCAGTCGTCTGAGCAGCCTGACAGGCCATCGTATCGGTGCCAAGTTTCCGCGGCACGCCAAGGCTGTCGCAGCCCTGGAAATGCTGCCCAGGGATTTTTACGATGAACTGTTCAAGTTTGCCTTTGTGCGTAACCCCTGGGATCTTCAGGTTAGTTCCTGGCATCACCTGAAAAGGGAACAGCCAAAACTGGTGAGTCATGTGGAGGACTTCAAGTCCTTTCTGCGCTGGAAGTTCGATGCCGAGCGGCCACATCAGTATCATGCTGACATGTCGATTGAACTGCAGAGTGAATATCTTGTTGATCTACAAGGCAATATCATTGTGGATTTTATTGGGCGCTACGAGCATCTTGCCGATGATTTTAGCGAAGCCTGCAGGCGCATTGGCATTGCCCGTCCTGAGTTGCTGCACAGCCGCAAGGCCACTGATCGCAAAAAGGATTACCGCAGCTACTATGATGATGAAACGGCGGCCTGGGTAGCCGAACATTATCGTCCCGATCTGGAGCGCCTGGGCTACCGTTTTGATGATCCCGATGCCCTTCTCATCAAGCCCTGACCGGATCATGGCTGATCCACGCAGTATCCTGGTTATCAGGACTGGCGCCATCGGTGATATTGTCATGGCCAGTGGTGTCATCACGGCACTGCGTAGCCGTTATCCCGGCGCGCGCATTGTCTGGTTACTGGATGAGATCAATGCTGATCTTTTAAGGCATAACCCTCGCCTGGATCATGTCTATGTCTGGCCCAGGCGTGCCTGGCGCCAGTTGCTGAAACAGCGTCGTTATCTGCAGTGGTGGTCTGAGGTTGCGGCACTGGTGCGGGCGCTGCGGCGTGAGCGTTTTGATCTGGTGCTGGAGTTGCAGGGACTGCTCAAGGGTGCTGTCTGGGCCGGACTGTCATCAGGGCGCAGAAGGATAGGCGTGGGCTCAAGAGAGGGTACCTGGCTGTGGATGCATGAAGTCATTCCACGCGACAACAGCATCAGTCCCATGATGAGCAAGGAATACCGCCAACTGATGGAGCGGCTTGGCTGCAGGCCTGAGGATTTCCGCTACGATCTGGTCTATGCAGAGGCTGACCGGCTGGCCATGCAGGAAAAGCTTGGGGCATTAGGCGTGACCGGTCACTATGCCGTACTGTGTCCTTTTACCACGCGTCCCCAGAAGCATTGGCTGGAAGCCGAGTGGATAGACCTGGCGCGCCGGCTGATCATGCAGCGGGGCTTGCGGGTGCTGATCGCAGGTGGTCCTGGGGAAGCGGCCGAGGCGCAGCGATGGGCGGAGCTCATTGGGGAAGGCGCCTGTGCGCTGGCAGGTCAGACTTCGCTGTCCATGTGTGCTGCCCTGATTGACGCTGCGGCCCTGACCATTGGTGTCGATACCGGGCTTACCCATATGGCCTCGGCACTGGGACGCCCGGTGGTCGCCATTTTCGGATCGACACTCCCCTATACTGAAACAGGCTCTCCCTGGACAAGGGTGCTTTACTCAGGTTTGCCCTGTGTTCCCTGCGAACGTCATCCGGTCTGTGATGGTGCTTATAGCTGTATGCGCGAGCATACGGCTGCGAGTGTTATGGCGGCAGCGTCTGCCCTGCTGGACGACTACGGGAAAAATCCATGAGGGTTCTGCATCTGGAACTTGGGCGTCATCTCTATGGCGGCGCCCGGCAGGTGGCCTACCTGCTTGACGGTCTGGCAGCCATGGGAAAGGACGCAGGCCAGCATCGTCTGGTCTGTGTACCGGACTCAGGGGTGGGCAATGCCGTCTGTGAGGCTGTCGCGTGTGTTCCCATGCCATTCAGTGGTGATCTGGATATGGGGTTTGTGCGGCGTCTGCGGCGTGAAATGAACCTTTATCGCCCCGACTGGCTGCATATTCACAGTCGCCGCGGCGAGACACTGGCGACACTGGCGGCGGCACTGGAGGGTATCCCTGTCATCTATACCCGCAGGGTAGACAATCCTCCCGCCTGGCTTGATGTGCGCTACAAATTTTCCCGTTATCGCCGGATCAACTGCATTTCCGAAGGCATTCGCGAGGTACTGCTGCGTCATGGTGTTCCCCGTGAAAAGCTGAGTGCCGTCAGGAGTGCCGTGGATCATGAGCTCTACAGGCCTGATCCTGAACGGAGACGTCTTTTTCGCGAAAGCCTTGCCATTGATCAGGCCGCGCTGGTGGTCGGCGTGGTTGCCCAGCTGATACTACGCAAAGGTCATCGTATCCTGCTGGATGCGCTGGATGATGTGTTTGCCGCATACCCTGGGCTGCAGGTACTGTTCTTTGGCAAGGGGCCAGAGGCTGCGGGTATCCAGGAACTTGTCAATGCACGCGGCTGGCATGACAGGGTCAGGCTGGTGGGGTTTCATGCGCATATGGAGCAGGTGTACCCTGGACTGGATCTGCTGGTGCATCCCGCACTGATGGAAGGTCTGGGGGTTTCCCTGCTGGAAGCTTCGGCCTGCGGTTTGCCCGTGGTTGCCTCCAGTGTAGGCGGTATCCCCGAAATCATAGACCACCAGTTGACAGGCCAGCTGGTTGAGCCGGGGTCAGCCTTGGCGTTGCAGCGGGCTCTGCTGGACATGCTGGCGGATGATGCCTACCGGCAGGCCTGTGGCATGCGTGCCAGGGAAAAAGTACTGCGTGATTTCACCATAGACCGTATGGTCTCTGGCAACCTTGGGCTTTATGCTGTTCCTGACTGAAGGAGCCTTGACTGTCTGGTGTATTGTGTATAATCAGCCGGTTTATTTGACACAGGCAGTCATCCGATGAAGATTCTGGAATCCTTGAAAAAAATACTGGGGCGTCATCAGGTGGCGAGTGTAGCAAGCCGCCCCCTGTTTATCATTGGCACCGGGCGTTCAGGTACCCATTTTCTGGCAGAGACGCTGTCTGCCCATCGGGATATCGCCGTTTCCATCGAGGAATATCCCATTTTTGGGCTGGTGACCGATATTGCCCTGGATCTTGCCAATACTGGGGAAAAGAAGAAGGAACTGATGGCGCTCTACCATGAGGCAGTCACTGCCTGCCCCAGGCCGTTCTACTGTGACAAGAGTCACCCGAATATCTGGATTGCCGAAGAGCTGGCGCGCGAGTTTCCTGACGCGCTGTTTATTGGCATCGAACGTGGCGTGTATTCCTGTGTGGCTTCCATGATGAAGCATCAGGGGGTGTCCGCCTGGCATACCCAGTGGAACCGTTGGCCGGTGCCCAATCCGTTTCTGGGTATTGACGGCGATCTTGCTGCATCGTACGAGAGTCTGCCCATGGCGGCAAAATGTACGCTTCGCTGGCAGTCCCATCATCGCAGGATGGCAGAACTTGCCCAGACCCTGTCTGGACGCTTCCATTTCATCCAGTATGAGGACCTGGTTGAGCAGCCAGAACAGGTACTGGCGGCACTGGATGCCTTTCTGGGATTGACCGTACCATTGGCGCTGCCATCCATCAGGCGCGAGTCTCTGGTCAAGTGGAAACAGGATCTGAGCGCTCATGATGTGCAGGCTATTGACTCGGTCACTGGATTGACGGCTTCCGCTCCTGCATGAAGGCATTGAAGGCTGAGGCATAGCCTTCAAAGTCAAAGCTGAAGTGCCAGTCATCCATGCGTTGCAGCATGAGATTGATCTGGCGGTTGCGTATCCTCCCCTGTATGGCGAGTGGCTCGACATCGTAGCGGCCTGTACTCATCATGTAATCCACAAACTTGAATGAGCCGCCAGTCAGGTTATCACCAAAGCGTATCCAGGTATTGGGAATGCCTAGTACATCAGCCACAATGAGGCCATGCAGGCTGGATGAAGCAATCGCCCTGCATGCTTTCATCGCTTTGATCACCGATTCGCAGTCATCGTGAACATCAATGATGCGGATTTTTCTTTTGCCGTAAACCAGTTCGGTTTTTGGCGCGTCTGAAAACAGGTATTTTTCCGGGTACCAGTACGACAGCCATCGCTTCAGTCCGGTTGCGGTGTGCCTGTTAAAAAGAAGGTGATCGGCATAGTGGGGTATGATGCCGAGGTCATAGTCTTTGTCCTGAGGGCCTTGGGCGACAGGCAGCTGTTTCAGCAGAAGTGCCGGATCTCCAAAGACCAGTGGCTGTGCTTTTTCCAGATGACCGGCCGCAGCAAGGCGCCCCGCACTTAACGGCCCCCTGAGACAGGCGATGTGCGCCGGACAGGCGCGTGGCAGGAAAGAAGGACCAATCACACCACTACCCCACACCACGGCATTTTCGGTTGCCTGATGCAGCAGTGATCCAATGAACAGCAGGTAAGGGGAGGTGCAGGATCCATCCACATGGATGACTGGTTCACCGAGCCATTGCTGGAGTATGTAGTCGTTGAGATTGTCTCCAAAGTTCTCAACAGCACTGTATTTCATTAAACGCAGCATCTGGCTATTCCT
>JBEBBU010000054.1:0-6385 GCA_041158225.1 Pseudomonadota bacterium
ACAGACTGTTTTACAGGCTGTAGTACATATCAAACTCAACAGGATGGGTCGACATGCGGAAGCGGGTAACTTCCTGCATCTTCAGATCAATGTAGGCATCGATCACGTCATCCGTAAATACGCCACCACGGGTCAGAAACTCGCGATCCTTGTCGAGAGCTTCCAGCGCCACATCAAAACCATGAGCTACCTGCGGAATCAGCTTTTCCTCTTCAGGAGGCAGATCATACAGATCCTTATCCATGGCATCGCCAGGATGAATCTTGTTCTGGATACCATCCAGACCAGCCATCAGCATGGCAGAAAATGCCAGATATGGATTGGCAGTTGAATCAGGGAAGCGAACTTCGATACGACGCCCCTTGGGATTGACGACATAGGGGATACGGATGGAAGCCGAACGGTTGCGAGCCGAGTAAGCCAGCATGACAGGTGCTTCGAATCCAGGAACCAGACGCTTGTAACTATTGGTAGAGGCATTACAGAACGCATTCAGTGCGCGTGCATGCTTGATGATGCCACCAATGTAGTACAGAGCGGTTTCAGAAAGGCCGCCATAGCCGTCACCTGAAAACAGGTTCTGACCTGCCTTGGCCAGCGACTGGTGGACATGCATGCCACTGCCATTATCACCTACCAGAGGCTTGGGCATGAAAGTCGCGGTCTTGCCATAGGCATGAGCAACATTCTGGACGACATACTTCAGCAGCAGCACTTCGTCAGCCTTCTTCACCAGCGTATTGAAACCAACGCCGATTTCGCACTGACCCGCAGTGGCCACTTCATGGTGATGTACTTCAACGCGCATGCCCATATCTTCCAGGGTGTTGCACATGGCACCACGCATATCCTGGAATGAATCCACTGGAGGCACGGGGAAATAACCACCCTTGACACCAGGACGATGGCCGATATTGCCATCTTCGTAAACCTTTTCACTGTTCCAGCCAGCTTCTTCAGAATCAATCTTGTAGAAGGTGCTGCCCATCTGGGAACCCCAGCGTACATCATCAAAAATGAAGAATTCGTTTTCAGGACCGAAGTAAGCCGTATCAGCGATACCGGTAGACTTCATATAGGCCTCGGCACGCTTGGCGATGGAACGTGGATCACGTTCGTAGCCCTGCATGGTAGAAGGCTCAACGATATCACAACGGATAATCAGGGTAGGATCTTCAAAGAATGGGTCCAGCACCACAGTGGCAGGATCCAGCATGAGAATCATGTCAGATTCATTGATACCCTTCCAGCCGGAGATGGATGAGCCATCGAACATCTTGCCTTCTTCGAAAGCGTCTTCATCAATCGTGCTCGCAGGAACAGTTACATGCTGCTCCTTGCCGCGGGTATCAGCAAAACGCAGATCAACATAACGGATGTCCTTGTCCTTGATCAGTTGCACTACTTCATTTGGCGTCATTAGTCAGTTCTCCTCGACTAGAAGTTTAAAGATTGATCACACACACTTTTCATACCACACTAAAACAGGACGCAGGCCATTGATTATTCATGTAATATGCCCGAACCCCAAACCAATAATGCACTATTTTAATACATAAAGCACCACATTAGTGCAAAAGTGGAGCCGTTTCACTGAAAAGCACCTATCCCGGCAATACCCACGGCACCGGCTTCCCACGCTGTTTCGAGATCGGCAAGCTGCATACCTCCAAGCGCATAAACCGGCACACCAGACAGGCAGGTCAAGCGCTCGAAAGCCTGCCAGCCCAGCACCTCATGCTGGTCTGGATGAGTTAAAGTCGGCACCACTGGCCCAAGCAGAATACAGTCCGCATCAATCTGTCGCGCACGATCCATCTCGGATTCATTATGGCAGGCTACACTCAGCAGACAGTCACGCCCGACAGGACGCTGCCGCGTATCCATCAGCCTGGCAGAGTTAAGATGCACCCCATGCGCTCCCAAAGCTACAGCCCGCTCAGGCGTGGCATTCAACAGCAGTGTCACACCTGACTGCCGGCACCAGTCAACCGCGGACAGCGCTAATGCATCATAGGTAGCCTCCGGCACTTCCGGGCCACGTAACTGCATGATACCAGCTCCGAGACTGCCCGCTTTTTCCAGTGCGTCCAGCAGCGCGTTTTGAGTCATATCCGCCAGCAGCGGCACAACCGCATATCTGGCCGATGGCAGGCGTGCTGCTGCCACAATCCGTGCATTGGCATCAAGAAAAGCATAGCTTTCCAGTTCTGACCAGTGCAGCCAGCATAAGGGCTGACCAAGACGAGGCACCACCTCCCCCGTCCATCCTGTCACCTTCCAGACCCGCAGATCTACCGCGTAGTCACCATACTGATGGCGGATGCGTATCAGTGGCCTGGCCTCATGCACACGGATACCTGTCTCTTCTTCCAGTTCGCGCTGCAGCGCCTGGTAGGGCGTTTCTCCGGCTTCAATCTTGCCACCAGGAAACTCCCACAATCCCCCCTGAATGGCATCACGTGCCCTCTGCCCCGCAAGCACCCTGCCATTGCTGTCCATCACGACACCTACGGCAACAGGCAGGAGAGGCTCTTGCATCACTGTCAACTGCGATACTCCGCATTGATACGCACATATTCATAGGAAAAATCACAGGTCATCACCCGGCAGGAAGCCTGACCGCGACCAAGCACAATACGCACGGTGATCTCTGGCTGATCCATGACCGCCTGCCCCTGAGCCTCAGTGTAACGCTGGCAGCGCTGACCCTGCTCCACGATCTGCACATCTCCCAGCCAGATATGGATGCCATTCAGGTCAAGATCATCACAACCTGCACGACCAACGGCAGCCAGAATACGCCCCCAGTTGGGATCGCTGGCAAAGAATGCCGTCTTGACCAGAGGGGAATGCGCAACCGTCATGCCCACCTGACGTGCTTCCTCCCTGCCCCTGGCTTCATCAACCTGGATGACCATGAACTTGGTTGCCCCTTCGCCATCCCGCACAATGGCTTCGGCCAGCCTATTGAAAACCTGTTGCAGGGCTGACACGAAAACAGGCCAGCCGGCAGAATCCCGCCCCAGCAGAGGCGCCCCCGAGCGCCCCGTTGCCGCCAGCACACAGGCATCATTGGTCGATGTATCGCCATCCACCGTAATACAGTTGAACGAATCCGCCACCAGCTCATCCAGCAGTGGCTGCAGGTCTTCTCTGGCAATCGCAGCATCCGTTGCCACAAAACCAAGCATGGTGGCCATATCGGGATGGATCATGCCGGAACCTTTGGCGATACCCGTGATCACGACAGGAACACCATCAACCGTCAGCCTCATGCTGACACCTTTGGGACGGGTATCCGTGGTCATGATGCCGCGTGCAGCAACTGGCCAGGCATTGAGCTGCCGCGATTCCATCACTGCCGGAAGACCGGCCAGCAGACGATCCATGGGCAGATACTCACCTATCACACCTGTGGAGAATGGCAACACCTGATGGGCCTGCCCACCCGCCAGCATGGCAAGCTGCTGGCAGCAGGCCAGTGCATCCGCCATACCCCGATCGCCTGTGCCGGCGTTGGCATTGCCCGAATTGACCAGAAGATAACGCACATCCCCAAGCGCCAGATGCTGCCTGGCAAGCACGACAGGCGCTGCACAGAAGGCGTTACGGGTAAAAACACCAGCAAGTTCGGAGCCCTCAGCAAGCTCGATCATGACCAGATCCGTACGCGCCGAACCTGGTTTGATGCCTGCGGATGCGACACCAATCTGCACACCTGCAACAGGAAGCAGGGCTTCCACATCCGTGCTCACTTCACCCGCGCTCACCATGGCATCCCTCAACTCAGCATACCGTGACAGTGCTTGAATTTCTTGCCTGACTGGCAAGGACAGGGATCATTCCTGCCCACCTTGCCCCAGGGGGAATTTTCTGCCTGAGCGGAGACCGTTGCTGGGGCAGGCGCTGGCAACAGATCTTCAGGCTGGACTGGTTCCTCCTGCAGGGCGTTCATGCTGGCATGCTCATAGTGAACATCGTGCAATTCGCGTCCCTGCTGCTCCATAGCCTCCACTTCAGCATCACTGTGCAACTGCACACGTGACACCAGTCCAATCACCTCATGCTTGATGGCATCCAGCATGCCCGTAAACATTTCAAAAGCTTCGCGCTTGTACTCCTGCTTGGGATCTTTCTGTGCATAACCACGCAGATGAATACCCTGACGCAGATGATCCATGGATGCCAGATGCTCTTTCCAGGCATTGTCCAGCACCTGCAGCATGACGGACTTTTCCAGATGATGCATCACCGATGCACCCACTCTCTCGACCTTAGCCGCATACTGGCGACGCGCTTCTTCCTGGATTCTTTCCCGCAGATTTTCCTCATGCAGGCTGTTGTCTTCATCCAGCCACTGCTGCACGGGCAACTGCAGATTCAGTTCATGGTCAAGCGTATGTTCCAGCCCCTGAATATCCCATTGCTCTTCCATGGTCAGCGGTGGAATATGACGTTCAAGTACCTGACTGATGACTTCCTCACGGATATCCTCAATAGTCTGGGCAATCTGCTCGGCATGCATCAGTTCCGTACGCATGTGGTAGATCACGCGACGCTGGTCATTGGCGACATTATCGTATTCAAGTACCTGCTTGCGCATGTCGAAGTTACGCGCCTCGACCTTACGCTGTGCGTTTTCAATGGCCCGGGTCACCCATGGATGCTCGATGGCCTCACCATCGGTCATACCCAGACGCTGCATGATGACAGCAACCCTGTCAGAAGCAAAAATCCGCATCAGGGGATCTTCGAGGGAAAGATAGAATCGTGTAGAACCAGCATCGCCCTGACGCCCGGAGCGGCCACGCAGCTGGTTGTCCACGCGCCTGGATTCATGACGCTCGGATCCAATGACATGCAAGCCACCGGAAGCTACCACCGCATCATGGCGCTGGGCCCAGGCTGCACGGGCAGCTTCACGCGCAGCAACATCAGCCTCATCAATCGATGCAAGATCCGCTTCCAGACAGCCTCCCAGCACAATATCAGTACCACGACCTGCCATATTGGTCGCAATCGTCACGGAACCAGGCCGTCCAGCCTGGGCAATGATATGCGCTTCCTGTTCATGATGTTTGGCATTGAGTACCTGATGGGGAATCCCCATCTGGGTCAGCAGTCCTGCCAGCAGTTCAGAGTTTTCAATCGAGGTGGTACCAACCAGTACCGGCTGCTGGCGGGTACTGCATTCCTTGATGTCTTCGATAATGGCCAGAAACTTCTCCCTGGCGGTAAGATAGACCAGATCTCCCTTGTCAATACGGGACACGGCACGATTGGGCGGAATGACCACGACCTCCAGATTGTAGATCTGGTGGAATTCGGGCGCTTCAGTATCGGCAGTACCGGTCATACCGGAAATCTTGCTGTACAGACGGAAGTAGTTCTGGAAAGTAATCGAGGCCAGTGTCTGGTTTTCATTCTGGACCGGCACATTTTCCTTGGCCTCAATGGCCTGGTGCAGGCCTTCAGACCAGCGTCTGCCCGGCATGGCACGCCCAGTGAACTCATCCACGATGATGATCTGGTTCTCGCGCACGATGTAATCCACATCACGCTGAAACAGCGCCACCGCCCGCAGCCCCGCACTGATGTAATGCATCAGACGGATGTTTTTGGCATCGTAGAGACTCTCGCTGGCCGATATCAGTCCATTGGCAACCAGCAGTTTCTCAATGGTTTCATGTCCCTGCTCAGTCAGATAAACCTGCCTGGCCTTTTCATCCACCGTATAATCACCCGGCTCACCCTCCTTCATCTGGCGGGTCAGTGTGGGCATCAATGCATTGATGGAAAAATAGAGATCGCTACGGTCTTCGGTAGCACCTGAAATGATCAGCGGCGTACGTGCTTCGTCAATCAGGATGGAATCGACCTCATCCACGATGGCAAAATGCAGCCCGCGCTGGACGCGCTGATCCAGGCTGTAGGCCATATTGTCACGCAGGTAGTCGAAACCAAACTCATTGTTGGTGCCGTAGGTGATATCAGCAGCGTAGGCCTGACGGCGCTCTTCCTGATCCAGCTGGCTGGTGATGACGCCCGTGGTCATCCCCAGAAATCCGTACAGCCGCCCCATCCATTCGGCATCACGGCGTGCGAGATAGTCATTGACCGTCACCACATGACAGCCCTTGCCGGGCAGGGCATTCAGATAGGCTGCCAGCGTAGCGACCAGGGTCTTGCCCTCACCAGTTTTCATTTCAGAAATCTTGCCATCGTGCAGCACCATGCCGCCGATGAGCTGGACATCAAAATGGCGCATGCCGAGTACGCGGCGCGAGGCCTCACGCACAGCGGCAAATGCCTCCGGCATGATCGCATCAAGTGTAGTGCCTGTCGCAAGCCGCTGACGAAACTCTTCCGTCTTGCCCTGCAG